>JADJPK010000004.1:600000-911427 GCA_016713305.1 Betaproteobacteria bacterium | reverse complement strand
GCCGCCTAACCTTCAAGGTAACCGGCGCTCTGCCGGCTTTCGGCGGAGCGTCCGTGTTGACCGCAGGGTTAGCCGTCACGCGCGACGCTCCAACGCCAGCCTGACGCCGAGGCCAATGAGTACGGCCCCGCTCGTGCGATAGATCCACGCGAGGAAGCCGGGGCGAGAGCGCAGCCAACCGGACAACAGGCCGGCACTGAAACCAACTGGCCCCTTAACCAAGAAAGTGAGAGCAGCAAACGCGAGGCCGAGGACGAAACACACAGCGTAGGGTGGACAGCACCAGGCGACACAAACTGCGGCAAGAACGCGAAGTAAAAAAGACCGCGACCTTTGGATTGGAGACATTCGATAGCGCACCATTCAGGAACAACCGCGGCAGCGAGCGCGGAGCACCAGACGAAACGGCCAGTACCTGCTCTTTGGAGCGAAGCAACTGGATGCCCAAGTAAACGAGATATGCCGCGCCAACAAGCTTTAGGACCAGAAATAGCCACTCGGAAGTGCGCAAGACTGCACCTAGCCCCAGCGTGGCGAGGACGGTGTGGCCCACGAGGCTGACACTCACACCGGCAGCGGTAGCAACGCCAGCGGCAGCGCCTTGTGCAATTGAGCGTGACATGACGAGAACCATATCTTGCCCAGGTGTCACGATCAGCACGAGAGCGAAGCGACAGTAAATAGCAACCAAGAAATTTCAAGCATTGGCGATTCCTTGTGACGGCTAACGAGGCTGTAGAAAAAGCCGTCTGCGCGGCCAGATGGTATCGATCATACGTGGACACCGTTTTCCATGATGCTTGCGACTGTCGCACGCGGCAATCGCGACTATTGCAAACACGTCTCGATTCTCGTCCTCGCAATGGCCCCTCATCTCGCTTGCCTCGCCCTCATCAGCTTCTCGATGTCTGGAACCAGGCAGTACAACCGCCACTGCCCCTCCACCTTTTCCTGCTTCCGCAGCGTGAATCGGTCGAGCCCCTTGTTGTGCCGCTGATTCGCGAACACGGGCTCCACCGTCGCGAAGCGGCGGGTGATCATCCGGCGGCCTTGCTCGGTGTCGATCTTCCGGCGCATGCGCTCAATGGGACGTTCCATGGCGTGGGCGTGCTTGCCGATGAACACCGCGATCGATCTTGGTGAGTGCTGAGTGGGCTCTCTCAGGCAGCGCTGTCTCAGCGGGCAGTTCGCACAGCTGCTCTGCGCTGCCTTGAACTTGATCGCCCGCTGGCCGCCGATGTTGCAGTTGCCGCCGCTTCGGTAGAGCTTCTTCCCGGCAGGGCATACCGCGTGAGTCCCGTTCTCGCCTACGGTAAAGGCGGTCACAGGAAACCGTCCCTTCTTCGGTCGCTTGCCCGTCTTGTCCCAGAGCGCGTCTTCCTTCGCCTTGTGCTTCTCCTGTCCGGCGTAGCGCTCGTCACGCTCCCGGTAGCCGCGGTCGGCGATGTAGGCCTCGACCTTCTCCGGACTCCAGGTGGGCGAGGTTGGCTTCGCTGTGGTAGCCCGCATCGGCCACGATCACGCTCTCGGGCGTCAGAACAGGCTTCAGGTCTTCCACCATTCTCGGCAGCAGTGCCTGCTCCGAGCCTGTCCCGTGCGCCTGGGCGGCGACGATGATCCGGTGCTTCTCGTCCACCGCCGCCAAGCCGCAGTAGCCCTGCACGACGCCCTTGTCCGTGGACATCTTCGCCGACTCGTTGTCGGTGCGGTTGCTCAGCACCGGCTTCCCGCTCGCGCCGAGGCGGTCCCTGGGGTGCTTCTCCAGCCACGCCCGGATCTACCTGGCGTGCTCCCTCATCCGCTCGATCTTCTGCCTCTCCACGCGTCCGCTGTTCCTGCTCCGGTGGGATCTTCGCAGCGTCCTGCCTCCGATGCTCCGCGAGCATCTTTTCCACGGACTGTTCGACCTTCTGCGCTTCCCGTTCGAAGTCCTCCCGAAGACCGCTGCGGGACTTGGCCGCATTGCTCGGGAGCTTGACCCCGTCGATGGCGAACATCTCGTGGCCGATGAGGCCTTCGCGGTTGCAGATGACCAGCACCTGGGTGAAGAGCGACTGGATCGCCTCAGTGTGACGGCTGACGAAGCCTGCGAGGGCGGAGAAGTCCGGCTGGCTGTCCACACTCAGGGCGATGAACTGCACATGCTGGCGGCAGGCCCGCCGCGATGGCGCGGGAGCTGATCAGGCCGCGGCTGTAGCCGAACAGGATGACTTTGAGGAGAACGGAGGGGTGATAGGCGGGCGCGCCGGTGGCGTCGTTGCGGTAGGTCTCGATGAACGGCGTGAGGTCGAGTTCCTGATCTACCAGCACACTGACGGCGTGCTCGAAGGTGCCGGGGAGGATCTGCGCATCGAAGTCGACGGCGATGAACTTGAGGTTCCTGTCGACGGATCGGAAGTTCGGCATCGGCGACTTCTCCGCAGCAACGCTGTTGCGACGATGATGCCGAGGCCGGGATCGGCGATCAAGGGGAGAAAAGGGGTATTTCTACAGTCTCAACGTGTGAAATAACCGGCCGGGGAAAAGCGCAGCTTTTTCCCGGTCCGGTTGATTGATGGGTTAGCTTGCCATCCGATACGCACGCTAGCTTTTGAAGATGACATAGATGGCGGCTAGGGCGCTTATGACGGCAGCGCATGCCGCTACCCATGCTGCCATATGGGCGCTCTTGGTGGTTTTCAGGTTTTCATTCGCCAATATATCGGCGCGGGATTGTTCTTTCTGGTGCAGCCACTCGATCACGAGAGGTGTCTTTTGCTGCCCATACACGCCTTGGGCAAGCCGAGTTCGCACAGTAGGCTCTCCCTCCTGCTCCAGCTTTGCGAATAATTCTTCTGCGTCTGGGATCATTTCAGGTCGCTGCTCGGCCCGTTGTTAATTTAGGAACCCGATCCATTCTCCATCCTTGGAAAAGAGATTGAATCCTCGGTCAGAGTTATGAATGAGATAGCCTCGCCACTCACCTTCAACGCTGAACCAGTTGTACCCAGTGTCACTATTCGACGCAAAATATCCCTGCCATTTGCCGCTTAGACCGAAGAACAGCAGGAACCCACGTTCGGCTCGAACGGCCACTCCCGCAAGATCACCGTCGAGATCGAAGACCTAAAGCCCAGACCAAGTGGTTTTCGTAGGATCGATTGACGAGTTATACCGAGGGTTTAGCGATGAGTTGTACTGGGGGTTAATCGACGAGTTGTACTTGGGGTTTATTGATGAATTGTACGAAGGATTGATGGACGAGTTGTAGCTTGGGTTTGCCGAGGAGTTGTACTTCGGATTGATCGACGAGTTGTACTTTGGATTTATCGACGAATTGTATTTTGGATTGATCGAAGAGTTGTATTTCGGATCTCGGTCTGCCGGAAGGGTGAGAGCACAAGCAGCCGTCACATAAAGGCAAGACAGGAACCCCGCCAGAATCCTCGATACGTACCTCGACGCTACGTGATCCACAGATTTCACCAAGGCAAGGTAACGTTTGACTTGAGCGGCGCCGGTAGGCGTCCGCTTGAAGGATGGGTTCTGCGTCATCGGGAATATCAATCCTCGCTGCCCGATAGAGCGCCGACCGCGACACAGGCCCCTCAAAGTTTAGAGACTTCCTGAGGAAGTACGTCGCCATACGGATGTATGTCGCTTCCGCTCTTGGATCAAAAAGAATCGAGTCGACCAGGGAATGGGGGTCGATCCGCACGCGCAGATGCTGCGGCGGTTGAACGCCCTTCTTCGGCTGCAGAAAGGCGACGGCTCGAACCTCTGCTTCGTAGTCGAAGGCATCCCGCTTGACGTACAAGGCATCGACCGCTCGGTTCATGCTGAACGTCTGCTTGAGCTCCGCAGCGATCGTAGCCAAGCCTTCATCGACCTCCCTCGCTTGCTTATAAACAACTTCATCAAGTCGAAAAGTGGCGTTATAGGTTGCCTTGATTCGAGCCCCCACGACCAGAAGCTTCGATCGTGTCGACCGAATGCGAATAGCAGTTCGATCAGATGAATAGATGCGCCACATCGCATCAGAGACGGCTCTGGTACACCAGCACTGCGCAAAAGCTAACGAGCTTCCCTTATGCCGCAATACCTTCTCGTACGGGTCGTCCCATGATTCGGGACTGGCGAAGTGCAACTCGCGGGTTTCAAACAGGTCAACGACATGCCGCAGCGGCATGATGCGATAGAGATATGAGTGGCTGCTTCTGAGCATTCTCGTCGCTATGGGGCCGAACGACGCGGCTCAGCGGCGCAGCTTAGAGCCGCTGTATGCCTACTATTCATGCATTCTCGCCTGTACTACGACCTCTAGTTCTTTCAGCATTGCTTCGCCTTCCTTGCGAAAGCGATCGACGGCTGTGTTCGGTTCCTTATGTGGCTTGACTCGCTCCAAGGTTTCGCGAGCGACGAGTGCGTGCCAGATAAATTCGTCCATCACACTAAACCTCTCCTTTATGTCGCGCTTTAGAAAAATGCCATTCTTTGAAAGGTAGACATGCGATTCTCTTGATGCAGCCTTTGCGTCCGCTATGGAATGCCAGAAGATGTGCTCTTGGTAATACTTGTTCCTCTCTCGCGCGGATATCAACTCTTGCTTCTCCCAGTCCTGAAGCGGACACGCGGATAGGAACTCCGCAAGGTGCGCGTCCGTCATCCTTTCGAGGTCCGGATAGGATTGGAAGGGAGAGACGATAACGGAAGCTTTCCAATAAGCCTCGTTCAGTCTCCCCCACGCCTCTGGCAGAACGTCGTACTCCTTCTCGTTGAGCTTCGTCGCGCGGTCGAAGAGGGAGTTAATTCTGAATCGGAACTGTTCCAAGTCCTTCGCTTGCTCGTGCCTGAAGGCCTCGAGCCGTTCAGAGAATCGGGCGTCAATCCACTTCACAGCGAGCACTTTGAAGAGTCCGTACGCTATGGCAACTGCTCCGCCTCCATAGACAACGAGCTGTCCCAAATATCGAAAGAGCATCTCAAGCGTCAGCATGCGTGCGGCTCTAACGAAAAAGCTGTGAGGCCGAGCGCCGCAGACGACCGGTCCCGCACGAGCGCCGGGTTGGACTCCATGCTACGCGCACCCTTCAACGTATCTGAGATGCTTCCAAAGCCCAGCGTAGAAACGAACAACACGGCGGTTCTCGGTCTCGAATCGCCTGCCGAAGCGACCGTCTTGTAAGCGGAGAGTAAGGTAGTGGCCGTTACCCTCGAGATACTTGTGGGGTTCGACTTTCACCCTGGCACCATAGATCTTCTTTATCTGCTCCTCCGTGCTTCCAATCCGCACACCCGACCACGACACAACGCTCAGCGTGTCCACCTCTATCCGGGCGACTTCGCCGCCAATCATCATGAATGAGACGCCGCTCAGGTTTCCAGTTCTGCGTAGATGAAAGCACTCGTTGTTCGGAGAGAAGTCTTCCGCGACATGTGGACCCACTGCCTTCCCTACTTGAGCCGCCGTCATCCCAACACTGATCGGTCCGAGGCGATCCATACGCAATCGCCACGTCTCGCCTGCAGCGCTTGCGACAGAGGCAATCGCGGCAAGAGCCAGAAGGAATGCCGCGCACGGGGCGAACACTACGGGGTCCAACGTCTGACATAACCGGCGCTGCGCGGCTTCATCGCGCAGCGTCCGTGTTGATGGATGGGTTGGGCAGTGTTAGCTGGCAGGTTGTGACTACGATGTTCTCTCCTGGTTGAGCTTCTTGGTAAGTGTATTGATCCCCCCTTAGTACGCCCCATCCGCCCGGCTCGATCCAGTTACCGGAACAGAGCGGGGATTGGTTTAGATCATGGCCCCGATGGCCCTTGGCCACCCAAATGTAATGAGCCTCAAACTGATTTCCCCGATAGATGTAGCCAAACTTGAACATGTAGAGGCCGCGGCTGGGTTGAGATAGGTTGGCTAGATAACGGTATCCGCTTATTTCACGCTTACCCTCCGACAGCTTTACCCCCGACACATTCGTGCCAATTTGTTCTGGCCTGAGTGCCAGCAAGTAGGCTCGCACTTTGGGTTCATTTTGCTCAAGCCACCGCCCGAGCGACATTTCGCCACGAACCGCTGAGGTGACTATGAAGGCAGATATGGCAGCAATAGATTTCACGGCCCAACGTTCGAGCTGAGCGGGCCGGAACCGGCAGAGGCGCCTGGCCCTGTAGGGGACGATATGCGACTGGCCCCGCAAGGGCCAGGCGGCTCTGCCGGTGGAGGTCCGCTCGAGCGAGGGGTTAGGCATCACCGCTCAGGCGAGACCGTAAAGGTGCTTGAGGTACGCGACCTGCTGCACGTAGTTGCCGGGCCGGAGCAAGGTAGAAGGCGACGGGTTGGCCGCCTCTAGAGCGATGGCCGGCTCCAAGTCTGGTCTGTCGCGCAGAAAGCGATTCAGGACTGCCTGAGCTTGGTCCTTCCCGCCAAAACAGTGCGCAAACTCGACCGACGGGACCAAGTCAAAGGCCGGGACTGCTTGCTCTGCCAGCAAAGAGATCAGTCCAGCTGTGTCGCTGAAGCGCGCAAAGTAGGGGAGTACGTCGCTGCGTATGAACGCGACGGCATCTTCGATCGTTTGTCGACGGTCTCTGGGATCAGCTAGTTCCCACTGCACCAAGGCGTACTGAGTGCCGAGTAGGTGCACCATGCCTCCTGCAACGTGCGCGCTTGCCAGTTCGCTGGGCAGACGCTTCTGCCGCCACGCTTGAAGCGCACGCGAGGCCACCGTGGCATGTAGCCAAAGTTGTACATGGCGACCTGAAGCGTTGTAGTGGCTTGACTGGAAACTGACTTCCTCCTGGAAGTCTCCAGCTTGCCGCGAACAGCGTTGTTTACTTTTTGCGTACTTGAACCCTAGCCGAGCAAGCGCTTCGGCGATGGATAGGCAGGCGGCTTGGTACACCACACGAGCTGGCTCATTGCTAAGCAGGCCCGGTTCGGGGCGCTCAGGTGGCCACGGCTCAGTTTGTGGATGCGGCGGCTTGTATAGGACTTGGCGTGGCACAGCCTGTGATGCCTAACGAGGCTGTAGAAAAGTCGCCGTCGCGGCCAGACGTTGTCGATCATACGTCGACCGCGCTTTCGGCGACTTGGATGCCCGCAGCCGTCGATTTTGGCGACCGCCGGCGTGCGTACCGCGGTAGCGGTGTCCATACCGCCCCTCATCTCGCTTGCCTCGCCCTCATCAGCTTCTCGATGTTGTGAACCAGGCAGTACAACTGCCACTGCCCCTCCACCTTCTTCCTGCTTCGCAGCGTGAATCGGTCGAGCCCCTTGTTGTGCCGCAGATTCGCGAACACGGGCTCCACCGTCGCGAAGCGGCGGGTGATCATCCGGCGGCCTTGCTCGGTGTCGATCTTTCGGCGCATGCGCTCGATGGGTCGCTCCGGCGCGGACTCATGCTTGCCGAGGAATAGCGCTACCTGACGGACCGGTGTCTTGTCCGGTTTGCGCAGACACTGTGCTCTGAGCTTGCAGTTGCTGCACGCCGTCTGTGTCCCCTTGAATCCGATCGATCGCAGCCCACTGCGGTTGCAGTTGTTCCCGCTCCGGTAGAGGCGCTTCCCAGCGGGACAGATGCAGGTACTCAGGTCATCGGCAAACTTGAAGGCAGAGGGCGGGAACTGCTTCGGCCTCTGGTCCTTCGGACTCTTGTCCCAGAGCGCGTCGTCCTTCGCCTTGTGCCTCTCCTGTCCGGCGTAGCGCTCGTCCCTGTCCCGGTAACCACGGTCGGCGATGTAGGCCTCGACCTTCTCGGACTCCAGGTGGGCGAGGTTGGCTTCGCTGTGGTAGCCCGCGTCCGCGACGATCACGCTCTCCTCGGTCAGCACGGGCTTGAGGTCCTCCACCATCCCCGGCAGCAGTGCCTGCTCCGAGCCTGTCCCGTGCGCCTGGGCGGCGACGATGATCTGGTGCTTCTCGTCCACCGCCGCCACGCCGCAGTAGCCCTGCACGACGCCCTTGTCCGTGGACATCTTCGCCGACTCGTTGTCGGTGCGGTTGCTCAGCACCGGCTTCCCGCTCGCGCCGAGGCGGTCCCTGGGGTGCTTCTCCAGCCACGCCCGGATTTGCCTGGCGTGCTCCCGCATCCGCTCGATCTTCTGGGCCTCACGTGCCCGCTGTTCCTGCCCCGGTGGGATCTTCGCAGCGTCCTGCCTCCGATGCTCCGCGAGCATCTTCTCCACAGACTGTTCGACCTTCTGCGCTTCCCGTTCGAAGTCCTCCCGCAGCCCGCTGCGGGACTTCGCCGCATTGCTCGGGAGCTTGACCCCGTCGATGGCGAACATCTCGTGGCCGATGAGGCCTTCGCGGTTGCAGATGACCAGCACCTGGGTGAAGAGCGACTGGATCGCCTCGCCGTGACGGCTGACGAAGCCTGCGAGGGTGGAGAAGTCCGGCTGGCTGTCCGCGCTCAGGGCGATGAACTGCACGTGCTGCCGGCAGGCCGCGGCGATGGCGCGGGAGCTGATCAGGCCGCGGCTGTAGCCGAACAGGATGACTTTGAGGAGAACCGAGGGGTGATAGGCGGGCGCGCCGGTGGCGTCGTTGCGGTAGGTCTCGATGAACGGCGTGAGGTCGAGTTCCTGATCTACCAGCACGCTGACGGCGTGCTCGAACGTGCCGGGGAGGATCTGCGCATCGAAGTCGACGGCGATGAACTTGAGGTTCCTGTCGACGGATCGGAAGTTCGGCATCGGCGACTTCTCCGCAGCAACGCTGTTGCTACGATGATGCCGAGGCCCAGATCGGCGATCAAGGGGAGAACGGGGGTTTTTCTACAGCCTCAACGATAAGCTTCAGACGACGCCGACGGTGGGCGAAGCCCGCCTTTGGCGGTCGGCTGTAAGCGCTGGTTGGGCAGCGTGCCTTTCACGCGGACTTCCGCAAGGTGACACTCCCAACCTTATCTATAAGGAACTGCGGAGCAGTGGACTTGGCAACAAAGACGTAACTTCCCCATCCAAATACCGCGGAAACCGAACGCCACGAAAACTCCGAGAGCCGCTCGCAGTTCGGCCACGCTCCAGGACACGGCAAGTGCTCCAAAAGATTCACGTAGATCAAAGAGATCCGTCGTCGCGCGAAATGCGCGGACATACTTATCCGACATCGACGGCATTCGCGATTCAACTAGGTTCACGAGTTCTGATGGCAGCAAGTGTTTCGGGGAGAAGTCCTTAAGAAGTTCTTGTGGATCACGCGCACGCTCCGCTTTGAGCAGTGCCTCTTTGTACTCTGCATGCCTCTTACGCCCAGGGTCGAGTATCTCCTTAACCTCGGCATGGAAGTCACGGAATATCAGGTCAGGGGGATCCGAGGGCGGGGCCATCACCTCGCCTTCGACAAACGAGAGGTTAAGGTTCTGAAGGAACTCGCGTCCAACCCAGAGATTGCGTTCGATGGCGTTGCCACTCCGGAAGTATTCCACCGAGGCCCGTAGCGCCTCTCTTTGGTCCTGAAGATACCGGGAGGTATTCACGTCAAAGATGCCCAACGTTTGAGCTGAGCCGACCGTGGAGGCGAGGCGCCCTGGCCGCGAAGCGGATGATAGACAGCACCGGTTCGCGGCCAGGGTGCCTTGCCGGTGCGGGTCGGCTCGAGCGAAGGGTTAGGCCTCACTCTTCGCCCCAGGCGAGTTGCGGATCGGGTTTGCCAGTTGCTAGCCAGTGCGTCAGAGCGCCTAGAGCAGCCGCGAGAGGGACGGTTGAGTTCTCGTCTACGGAGAACGTGGTGCCTACGTCGCTTGTGAACGCGACCGTGCGACCTGTAGCGATCGCCTCAGTTCGTTTGGCGTAGTAGCCCATGTGCTACAGCAAACGAACATGGGCGACGCCATCGTGGTTGTTGAAGACTAGGAAGTTGCCAAGATCAGCGCCGTCACGAATGTTTGCCACGGTGAGCACTGAGTTCGGTTGAACTCGATCGGTCACCCAACGCAATGTCTCCTCTGGCGTAGGAAAAGACGCGATCAGGGGTGGATTCAGGTACGCCCCCGTAGACCAACTCAAGCTCGAACTTCGATGAACTGGGCGGACGGTGCATATGAGGCCTAACGATTGAGTTGAGCGGCGCGCGCGCCGACGCATGAGCTTGGCACTTTATCCCTCACGCGTCCGCTCCAACGAATTGTTGGACGCACCCCGCAAGCGAGTCCGAAGAGATCGCCAAAAGTGACGGCGTCTGACACTTCCGCGAAGCGTGCGCCCTTATACCGGGCCGAGAGCGTACGGAAAAGTGACTCCACTTCCATCGCGTCTGGTGCGGATTTGTCTGGATAGCACGCCCTGTAGAGTCCTAAGAGGGTGTCAGCAGGACCCAATTGCAACGCGCGTCGGCGCTCAAAGCCGAACTCGTCCACGACGAAGTAGAGAAACTCGCGTATGGCATCTCTTGGCTCGTCCGGGAACGCCTCTCGCCAGGCGCTGCCTGCACAGCTTCGCGTCCAATAGACTTTGAGCGCCGCGCGACGCCGCCGCTCGAGTGCACAGACCAGGCAGCACCGAGACCAAACACGACAAGCAGGGCAACTGTCTCGACGTTCACGTGCGTCCTAACGTTTGAATGCACCGGCCTTGCGCGGCTTTATGCGCAAGGTCCGGTGGAATGATGGGTTGGGCGACTGCCTCAATTGCACGTTGCTGATCCCTTGCGAAGTCGCCTCTTAAGGTAGAACACAGCAGCCCTTGCATGTCCTGCTACTACCGAGTTTTCGTGAGACGTGAAAGGCGCAATGCGTTTTAATTGGGCCTCCGTCCCGACCACTGCTGCAACCTGAACAGCACGACACAGGAAATTCGGATCAGCGGATAACAGCGCCAGTTCGGTAATTTGGTTGGCCCGGGTGAGAAACGATGGGTTGCCCTTCATTCTATCGGCAACAATTTCTTGCAGGTGCTCAACACCAACATAGCCAGGCGGCTCACCACGGGTCTGACTCCAGGTGAATGAATTGCCGTGCGGCCCGTTGCGTAGAAACCACCTCCATAGCTCATCCGTCGGGTCACCACCGAGGCGTCGAATCTCAGCTGTAAGTGCACCATTCATAACTAGTGTGGCCGAGTACTAAGCCGCCCAACGCTTCGCATCACCTGCCGGCAGAAGCGGGCGCAGCCCGCTGTAGCCGGTCGGGTGCATGCATTTGTTGGGCGTCACTTCCGAATGGAAGACGATTCATTTGCATGCCCGATCCCTTAGCGACTTCACATTTGAGCGATCACGTGTGTCGTTGACCAGCCAATGGTTTGGCCTTGAGGGATGCTTAACTACTTGCCATCGCTCTCGCTCGAAGCCCTTAGGCAATTCACCTCTGAAATCCGGATCAAACCACAATAGATCCGGACCCAAGATCACGTCTTGGAAGTCCGCGTTAGTCAGATCCGCACGCCCCAAGTGTACGGTGTCCAATGATGGCACGCTGAAATCGCCGTATCCTGGACGCTTGCTTCCCACGAAATCAAAGCCGCGCATTTCCACATGCGCAAACTTGGCTCGATCTAGAGTTGCCGATATGAGAAATACGTCAGTAAAGTCCGCGCACGTGAAATCCGCATCATCGAGACGAGCAGGCGACTGAATCTGAGGTTCGCTGAACCTTACAAACATGAGCCGCGACCCTCGAAGACTGGCGCCCTGCAGGTCCACCCCACTCAGGGAGATGTCCCGAAGTAGGGTGCCTGATAGATCTGAATTTGCGAACGTGCCGCCCTGCAAGGATGACGCGCCGAGGTTCACGCGGCTCGCGGCTAAACTCATGAGCAGTTGGGCTCGCTCGGGACTAAGTGGCCGAGTTCCGAGGACCGGCGAATTGGGCCCCATGAATTGAAATGTCATAACTCGAGCCCAGAAGTCGCTAGGTAAGGGAGATTTGGCTTCCTCGGCACTTCCACCACCGGTTGGATACGTTACGAAGTAATAAGGCCTTAGCGATCTCGATAGCGCGACGATCCGCGCACCTAGCTCGGCAGAGGGATTGAAAAGCCTTTCGCGATCTTTGCTGGACGCCTTCGATCGCTCATCTCGGAGCTGATCGAGGATGCTTGTAAGTTCGAAGATCAAAGCTGCTCGTCGCTGGGCCTCCGCTAGATGAGTCTGAACATCGAGACGCTCATTCTGGCTCTGCAGCAGCGCATTGGCCTGCCACGCCAGTATTATTCCGAGTACACCTGCAATTCCGACCGCGCTGATCACCGATGTTGTCGTAGCACGGCCAAGCACAGTCCACGCTAGCGCTGATACGGACGCCTTTCGATAAGCTCCTCCTCTGCGCCAGTTTTGGACGCAACTAATAACTGCTTGCGGAAATCGGCGTTCACGCTCGAGCAATTCGAGTTGCACCGCTTCCCGGTGTTCCGCGATCGCCTTCGCGACGGGCTCAGGTATTTGCGAATCGGTTGCCTCGACTCCATTTGTCTGTTCGGAATTCATGGGGGACTAAGTTGCTCGCGACGCCCAACGTAGAGCTAACCGGCGCTGCGCGGCTTTATCGCGCAGCGTCCAGCGACCGAAGGGAGCGAGGTTGAGCGCCATGTTGGGCGTCATTGCTGCTGTTTGCAGTTCTTACCTTCTTTATCACAGACACCTTTCGTCGTCTTCTTGGAAGTTGTCGTGGTAGTTGGACCGGAGCCAGACAGGCAAACCGTGCAATTTAGATCACCATGACAGTTCTCGATGTGGTTAATGGCGTCGCCTTGACATTGAGCTAGATCCAACTCGCGACGCTCAATCTTTGGCTTGCAGGAATCGCACACTAGTTTGTTTCCTTCTACTCGGCACTTTGCGCAGCTTTTGACGTACGAGCCACCCGGCAGCTCCGAGTAGGATTCTCGCGTTGGTGCATTCAGACAGTAGTATTTGTACTCGTCAAGCGGCTGTGATTGTCGGCAGATTGCGCGAGCGTTGGCTAGCGCTGTCTCTTTGGTAGAGCCGGTCGCGCTGTAGGTCGGCGCGGCGCCGCCAATTTGCCAAGTGGCATTCACCTGCCACCAAGCGTGCGCGGTGGTAGCCACACTCAGGATAAGAACTGCGACGACAGTTTTCAGGGTTGAATACATGTGATAACTCCTCTGTTGTTAGCATTTCGATAGGTCTTCTTACACTGACGCCCAACTAAAAGTCGACCGCAGTTTGACGCATAACATTCTGAGCCTCCTCTGTGACGCGAAACAACACGTCGACGAGACGCATAAAATGCGGCGTATACTGTATTCAATAACAGTACTCGGTTCGGATGTCTTTCAATGGACCCTTTACGCTCGCCAGGCGATGCTGCGCTGCCGCAACCCCGTCTGCTTGATGTCGTTCGCGACCGCATCCGCGTCAAGCACTACAGCATTCGCACGGAAAAGTCCTACGTGGACTGGGTCCGGCGCTTCGTACGCTTCCACGGGTTGCGGCATCCACGAGAAATGGGGGCACCCGAAGTCGAGGCCTTTCTAACGCATCTTGCCGTTGCTGGCAATGTGGCATCGTCCACACAGAATCAGGCCAGGAGCGCCTTGCTCTTTCTCTACAAGGAAGTTCTTGGCACTGAACTTCCGTGGCTCGACGGCGTGACATCGGCCAAGGCTTCGCAGCGGCTGCCCGTGGTGCTCACTCGTGACGAAGTGGCGGTCCTGCTTTCCACGATGTCGGGCGTCGCGGGATTGATTGCCCGCCTGCTCTACGGTTCCGGATTGCGGGTGACCGAGGGCGTCCGCATGCGAGTGAAGGATGTCGATCTCGCGCGCGGCGAGATTCTGGTTCGAGACGGCAAGGGCGCAAAGGACCGGGTGACAATGCTTCCCGCCTCGTTGAAGCAACCTCTCGGCGAACAATTGGAATTCAGCCGGCTGCAGCACCTCAGGGATCTGCGGGATGGCTTCGGCAGCGTCTACCTGCCCCATGCGCTCGAGCGGAAGTATCCGTCCGCACCGAAGGGAGTGGGCTTGGCAGTACGTGTTCGCCGCCGACCACATCTCCGTGGACCCTCGGTCCGGTGTTCGCCGCCGTCATCACTTCGATGTCCAGCTCGTTCAGCGCGCGTTGCGGCACGCCTTGGGCGCCTCTGGCATCGCCAAGCCCGCCACGCCGCACACGTTGCGCCACTCGTTCGCCACTCACCTCCTGGAATCCGGCTACGACATCCGCACGGTGCAGGAGCTCCTGGGCCATTCGGACGTGCGTACGACGATGATCTATACGCATGTGCTCAATCGTGGCGGCCGTGGAGTTGCGAGTCCGCTCGATCGGCTGTGATGTCGGCTCCGGTCTGCGGCCGTGCTGAACGGTGGCATGCCGCCCAGCGATTCGGTTCAGGAGGTAGGCAACGCGCCGTCTCGGGCGGCTTTCACTCCGTGCAGCAGGGCCTTCGCGGCTGCGTCCACCGACTGGCCGCAGGTGTCGAAGGTGGCGTCGGCCTGGGCATAGAACGGAGTGCGGCCTTCGAGAATCCTGCGCAGGTCGTTCATCGCTTCGTCGTTGCCGGCCATGGGCCGCAGGTCGCCCTGCGCGATCACCCGGTTCATGTGTTCTTCCGGTCGCGCGCGCAGCCAGATGGTGTAGCAGCGCGACAGCAGCAGATGAAAGGTCTCGTCGTCCGACACGATGCCCCCGGGCGTCGCAATGACGGCGCGGGGGAACTCCTGCAGCGTGACTTCCAGGGCACGGCGTTCGTAACGCCGGTAGGCCGCGGCGCCCGAAAGCGCGTGGATCTGATCGATGGCCAGGCCGGCGATGGATTCGATCTTCCGGCTCAGTTCCACGAAGGGCAATTGCAGAGAATCGGCCAGGCGCCGGCCCAGGGTGGACTTGCCTGCGCCGCGCAGACCGATGAGGGCGATGCGAGACATGCGATCGCTCGGGACTGCCGTTGCCGGCAAAGAGCGCCTCGAGTGCGGCGCGCGCGGCGCGCAGTTCGGATTCGGAACGATTGGCGAGCAGGTTGCGGATGGCCGCCGACTGGGGCGAGTTGTGCGCCCCCGGTTCGAGCAATTCGCCCAGCGGACACCGCAGCGCCTTGGCGACCTGCTGCAGCACCAGGATGGACGCGTTGCCCGTGCCGAGTTCCAGATTGGCCAGATGCCGCTCGGACAATCCCGATACCGCGGCGAGACTCTTGCGCGTGTGGCCCTGTTGCGCGCGCAGGGCGCGAATGCGTTCCCCCAGCAGCGCGAGAAAGGGGTCGGTCACTTCCTTCGGGCGCGGGGGTGCGCGGCGTCGTAGACCTTGGCCAGGTGCTGGAAGTCCAGGTGCGTGTACACCTGCGTGGTGGAGATGCTCGCGTGCCCCAGCAGTTCCTGCACCGCCCGCAGATCTCCGCTCGACTGCAGCAGGTGGGACGCGAACGAGTGGCGCAGCATGTGGGGGTGCACGCCGCGGTCCAGTCCGCTGGCGAGCGCCCGTGCCCTCAAGCGCAATTGCACGGACCGCGGCGAGATGCGCTTGCCCGTCTGCGACACGAACACGGCGGTTTCGTCCGGGGCGGCGATCTTGTCGCGCTCGGGCAACCAGCGTTCGAGCGCTTCGGCCGCCACGCTGCCGACCGGGACCACGCGGGTCTTGGAGCCCTTGCCCAGGACGGTGACGGTGCGTGCGCGCAGGTCGAGGTCGCTCAACGACACGCCCACGGCCTCGGACAACCGCAAGCCCGACGAGTACACCAGCTCGAACAGCGCGCAGTCCCGGATGAGGAGAACGTCGTCTTCCTTTCGATCCAGCAGCTGTGCGGCCTGGTCGGGCGTCAGGGTGTTGGGCAGCTTGCGCGGAGAGCGCGGTGCTTTCAGTCCCACGGCCGGGTTCACCGGCAGCCCGTGGTCACGCGCGAGATAGTCGAAGAACGATCGCCACGCAGAGAGCTTGCGGGCCAGGCTTCTGCCACCGAGCCCCTTGGCGTGGAGCCGCGCGACGAAGCGGCGAAGATCGTGAACGGTCAGGGTCGACGGATGCGCGGTGCCGGCCAGCGCGAGAAGATCGCGGACGTCGCGGGCGTAGTTCTCGACCGTGAGGGCTGCCAGCCGCTTTTCCGCCGCGATGTGCTCGAGGTAGCGCTCGAGCAGCCGCACGGGCGGAAGGGAGTCGGCCGGCGTGCCGGACATCAGCCCGGCACCTTGAGGAACCGCGACAGCACGGCGCTGGCGACTTCGCCCAGACGCTGCACGTAGAGTGAGCCCATGTCGGGACGGAATCGCTGCGGATCGCCCGAGGCGAGGGCGAGCACGCCGAAGGTGTCGCCGGCCTTCAGGGCCACGTAGCCGAACGAGGCCAGCTCGGCGCCGGATTCGCCGAACCAGTCGCGCGTTTCGAACATGGGCGTGGCGCTGAAGTACGGGTTGGCGAGGCTCTCCGCAAACACGCGCACTTCTGTGCTGGCGGTCCCGAACTCGGGGCGGTCCCAACCGCCCTCGGCCCACAGGCGCAATGCCACCTGGGGCACGGCGAAGTCTTCGCGCAGGTTGAAGTAGAGCGCAGCGAGAAAGGCATCGATGTCCCGCGCTGCGACCATCGCCAGCGTGAGCCGGTGCAGCTTCTCGATGATGGCGTCGTTCTCCTGCCCGAAGCGGACCAGCTCGCGCAGCTTGTCCTCCAGCAGACGGGACTTGTCGCGCAGGGTGACGATCTGCCGCTCGGCGATGGGAATCGCCCGGCCTCCGTGGGGATGCGGCACGAAGATCTCCGCCAGCATCTCGGCGTATTCGTCGAAGAACTCGGGGTGGTCCTTCAGGTACTGGGCAACATCGTCGGACGTGAGTCGCATGGGCGCTCCTGTGGTTCTCGTGTCAATCGGTTGTGGGGTCCGGCAGATCGATCTCGCCTTCGAATACGCGCACGGCCGGGCCGGTCATCATCACCGGCTGCCCCTCGCCTTCCCAGCGGATGACCAGCGTGCCGCCGCGCGTACGAACGGTCACGGGGCTTTGCAGCCGGCCGGACCGGATGCCCGCCACGGCTGCCGCACAGGCGCCGGTGCCGCACGCCAGCGTTTCGCCGGCGCCGCGCTCGTAGACGCGCAGGCGGATCTCGTGCGGGGCCACGATCTGCATGAAGCCTGCGTTCACGCGCTCCGGAAAACGTTCGTGCCGTTCGATCAGGGGGCCATCGCGCTCCACCGGGGCGGTGTCGACATCGTCCACGATCTGCACGGCGTGGGGGTTGCCCATGGACAGCACGCTGACGGTCACGGATCGGTCTGCCACTTGCAGTACGTAGTTCTCGGCCCGGGCCGGAGCGGTGAACGGCACGCGCGCCGGCTCGAATTCCGGCGGCCCCATGTTCACGGTGACATCGCCGTCCGGCTCCAGGCGCGGCACGATCACTCCGGAGGCTGTGCCGACTCGGATCTCGGGCTTGGTGGTCAGGCGGTGGTCGTGGACGAATCGTACGAAGCACCGCGCGCCATTGCCGCACTGCTGCACCTCGCCGCCGTCGGCGTTGAAGATGCGGTAGTGAAAATCGGTCCCCGCCACGCGCGGCGATTCGACCACCAGCATCTGGTCGCAGCCCACGCCGAAACGGCGGTCGGCAATGAAGCGGATCTGCCCGGCCGACAGCGCGAACGGCGTGCGGGTCGCATCGATCACGACGAAGTCGTTGCCCGCGCCCTGCATCTTGGTGAAGGAAAGCTTCAAGTCGTCCTGTCCTGTGGCGTGCTGGCGGTCATTCGGGCAGGGGCGCGAGCGCCTTCGCCATCACGTAGTCGTCCATCACGAATCCTCCGCCGATGTCCACGACCAGTTCCCGATCGATGCCGAAGCCGTTCTTGCGATAGGCGGCGATGGCGGAGGCGTTGTTCTTGTTCACCTGCAGATACAGGCGTCCCGCGCCCTTGCTGCGCGCCTCGTTCTCCACGTGCGCGAGCATGACGGAGCCGTGCCCCTGGCCACGCTCGTCGTGCTTCACGTACAGCTTGTCGAGCTTGATCTCGCCCGCTTCGCCGGCGCATTCGTACTGTGCGAAGGCGAGCAGTTGGCCGTTGCGTTCCATCACATCCCACCAGCGGTCGGCATGCGCGAGGTCTTCTTCGATCAGCTCGGGCCGGTAGCGCTGGCCCAGCATGTACTCGATCTGCGCGGTGCTGATGATCGACGGATAGTGCGCGTACCAGGTGTCGCGGGCGAGCGAGAGCAGCGCGGCGATGTCTTCGCGCCGGAGCGGGCGGATGCGGATGTCTTCGTTCATGCTTCTGCGGCGCTGCGGCGAACGCCGCCGCACAGTCCGTTGAAGTCACGAAGAATACAGCGGTCCATCACGGTCCAGATGCCGTGCTCCGCCGCCCGACGCGCCGCGGGCTCGTTCACGATGCCGTCCTGGATCCAGAGCCGCTTCGCCCCCACGGCGATGCAGTCGTCGACGATGCTGTCCAGGGCATCGGCCGCGCGGAACACGTCGACGAGGTCGTAGGGCACGTCGACATCACGCAGGCTGGCATAGGCTTTCTCGCCGAGGACGCTGTCCACGAGCGGGCGGACGGGAATGATGCGGTAGCCGTGCCGCTGCATGGCCCGGGCGATGCGGAAGCTGGGGCGGTTCTCGTTGGGCGACAGGCCGACGATCGCGATGGTGCCGATGCTCTGCAGCTCGCGGCAGATCGAATCGGTGTCGGGATTGCGGAACGGAGCAGTCAAGAAAGGCGGTTCCTCAGTAATAGCGCGCCTCGCCTTCGGGGCGGGTCTTGAAGCGCTTGTGCAGCCACAGGTACTGATCCGGCATTTCGCGCACCCGTTCCTCGATGAAGGCGTTCATGCGACGCGTGTCGGCCTCGGCGTCGTCGGTGGGGTGATTGTCCCATGCCGGATAGGCGCGGATCACGTAGCCGCCTCCGCCGTCGAGCTGGCGGATGACCGCCGGCACCACGGGCGCGCGAGTGAGTCTGGCGATGCGGCTCAACGCCGTGACGGTGGCGGTAGTGACACCGAAGAAGGGCACGAACACGGAGTCCTTCGGGCCGAGGTCCATGTCGGGCGACAGCTGCACGGAGCGGCCTTCCTTGTACCCCCGCAGGATCGCCTTGACGCCTTCCTGCCGCGCCACCATCCGGGCGCCGAAGCGGGTACGCACGCGGACCAGGAAATCATCGAAATACTTGTTCTTCTGGTGCGCGTAGACGGCGAGCCCCTTGTACTCGAGGGTGAGCCGGATGCCCTCCATGTCCAGCGCGATGAAGTGCGGCACCAGCAGGATGAAGCGGCCGTCGGCCGGCACGTGGTGCCAGTCCTCGACGCGAACGACTTGCCGGAGACGTTCGGCGGAGCCGAACCAGGCGATGGACGATTCGAGCACGGCCCGCCCGAAGCGCCGGAAGTTGTCGCGCACCACCCGCTCCCGCTGCTCGGGCGTCCACTCGGGAAAGCACAGTTCCAGGTTCTTGCGGGCGACGAACCGGCGTTCCTTCGAGAGCGCGAAGAGCAGCAGTCCCAGTCCGCGGCCCAGCGGTGCGAGAAGCCGCAGCGGCAGCCAGTGCAGAAGCCACAGGACCCCCAGCGCGAGACGTACGGCGATGTCACTCAAACGGGGGGCTCCTGTCCGGGTGGCGCCACGCCTTTCGGCACCTTGTAGCGGTTGTACGACCAGAGGTACTGCTCGGGGCAGTGGCGGATCAACCCTTCGACCGCATGATTGAGACGTTCGGGCCCGTCCGGCCCGGACAGATCCTCGTCCAGCAGTTCCACTTCCAGCACGTAGCCGCGCCCTTGGGGAAGCCGGCGGCTGTAGGCGAGGATGACGGCGCAGTCCGTGGCCTTCTGGAGGCGGCCCACGAGCGTCATGGTGTAGGCGGGCCTGCCGAAGAACGGCGCCCAGACGCCTTCGCCGAAACCGGGAACGTGGTCGGGAAGCACGCCGACGGCTTCGCCCGCCTTCAGGGCCTTGAGCAACCTGCGCACACCGGCCAGGGACGTCGGGGCGATCCGGCCGCCGGCCCCCGTGCGGCCGGCTTCCATGAGCGGCGCGAGCCACTTCAGCTTGGGAGGCCGGTACAGCACGGTGAATGGCATCTGCATGGCAGCGAACAAGCCGCTGACTTCGAAGCAGCCCATGTGCGGGGTCACGAAGAGGATGCCGCGGCCCCTGGCACGCTGCTCGTCGACGATGTCCCAGTTGCGGCTTTCGACCATCAGCCTTCTCGCGTCGGCGGCGGGGCGAAACCAGATGGCGATCAGCTCGAACACGCCCTTGCCGATTTCCGCCGCAACCCGACGTTCCATGCGCATGCTCCCGGCCTGATCGCGGGGCGCCAGACCGCTCTGCCGCAGGTTCTCGGACAGCCTTTGCGCAAAGCGGGGCGACAGGCGGCGAGTGGCCCGGCCGGCGACGGCGCCTGCCGCATGAAGCCAGCGCAAAGGCAGTCTCGCGGCAAGCCGCAGGATGAACTCAAGCATCGTCGGGGTTGGTTTCGGGACTGGCAGGGATTCTGCTACTCTCGCGCGATCCCCTTTGATGAACAACCCTAAAGGTTCGCGTTGATGAGCGAGTTTCTCTTCACTTCCGAGTCGGTCTCGGAAGGACACCCGGACAAGGTCGCCGATCAGATCTCCGATGCCGTACTGGATGCGATCTTATCGCAGGACAAGTACTCTCGAGTCGCCGCCGAGACGCTCGTGAACACCGGCCTGGTGGTCATGGCCGGCGAAATCACCACCAACGCGACGGTGGACTATCAGCAGGTCGCGCGCGACACCATCAAGCGCATCGGCTACGACAACACCGATTACGGCATCGACTACCGCGGTTGCGCGGTGCTGGTGGCCTACGACAAGCAGTCTCCCGACATCGCCCAGGGCGTGAACGAGGGTCAGGGCATCGATCTCGATCAGGGCGCCGGCGACCAGGGCCTCATGTTCGGTTACGCCTGCGATGAAACCCCGCAGCTCATGCCGCTGGCCATCCATCTGTCCCACCGCCTGATGCAGCGTCAGTCGGAACTGCGCAAGGACGGCCGCCTGCCGTGGCTGCGTCCGGATGCGAAATCCCAGGTCACCGTGCGTTACGTCGACAATCGCCCCGTGTCGATCGACACCGTGGTGCTCTCCACGCAGCATGCGCCGGAGATGACGCACAAGCAGATCGAAGAAGCGGTCATCGAGCAGATCATCAAGCCGGTGCTGCCCAAGGAACTCATCAAGGGCGAGGTCCGCTACCTCGTCAACCCCACCGGCAAGTTCGTGGTCGGCGGCCCGCACGGCGACTGCGGTCTGACGGGCCGCAAGATCATCGTGGATACCTACGGCGGCGCAGCGCCTCACGGCGGCGGCGCGTTCTCGGGCAAGGATCCTTCGAAGGTGGACCGTTCGGCCGCCTACGCAGCGCGATACGTGGCCAAGAACATCGTGGCAGCGGGTCTGGCTTCCAAGTGCCAGGTGCAGGTGTCGTACGCGATCGGTGTGGCGCGGCCGACCAGTGTGATGGTGACCACGTTCGGCACGGGCAAGATCTCGGACGAGCGGATTGCCGAACTCGTGAACAAGCACTTCGACCTGCGTCCCAAGGGCATCATCCAGATGCTGAACCTGCTGCGGCCGATCTATCAGAAGACCGCAGCGTACGGGCACTTCGGACGCGAAGAGCCGGAGTTCACGTGGGAAGCCGCCGACAAGGCGCTGGCGCTGAAGGCCGACGCCGGAATCTGATGTGAATGGTCGAGGCTCCGGCCCGTCCGCTCAGCGAGCGGGCAGGCCGGGGACTCGAATCAGGAAGCTCGACGGGCGCGCTGCGGTGCGCCCGTCGGCTTTTCGGAGCGGCGAACGCCATCGCGGCCACCGTTGCCGAAGCGCCCTTCGGGCCGGCGTCCGCCGGACGAGGGCCTGCCGCCGCCGGGCTTGCCGTGACCGCTCGGAGCGGGACGGAATCGCGGCTCCAGTCCCTCGAGCGTGCTCACCGGCAACTTCTGCGTCGTGAACCGCTCGATGCGGCGGATCTTCGGCGCGTCTTCGTGCTGCGCCAGGGTGATCGCCTGACCGGCGCGGCCGGCGCGGCCCGTGCGGCCGATGCGGTGCACATAGTCCTCGGCGTTGATGGGCAGACCGTAGTTGATGACGTGGCTGATGGTCGGGACGTCGATACCGCGAGCGGCGACGTCCGTGGCCACGAGCACGCGGACGTGCTTGCGGCGCAGGGCCTGGAGTGTCCGGTTGCGTACGCCTTGAGGCATGCCGCCGTGGAGCGACGCGACTGCGTGTCCGTCTCCGGCGAGCTGCTCGGCGACGCGTTCGGCGTCATGCTGGGTCGACGTGAACACGATCGCCTGGTCGATGCTGGGGTCGCCCAGCAGCCGGTCGAGCAGACGTTCCTTGTGCGAGCGGTTGTCCGCCCAGTGCAGGCGTTGTTCGATGTTGGCGTGACGTTCGCGGTGCGATTCGAGTTCGATGCGCTTCGGTTCGCGCATCAGCTCGGCGGCGAGAGGGGCGATGCGGCCGCCCAGCGTCGCGGAGAACAGGAGCGTCTGGCGGGCGCTCGGCGTGGCCGACGCGATGCGATGGATGTCGTCGACGAACCCCATGTCCAGCATGCGGTCGGCTTCGTCCAGCACCAGTGTTTCCACGTTCGACAGATTGAGCTTGCCGTTTTCCAGGTGGTCGATCAGGCGGCCCGGCGTCGCGACCAGGATATCCAGCGCGCCGCGGATCGCCTTGATCTGCGCGCCGTAGGGCACGCCGCCCACGACGGTCGCCACGCGCAGCCACTTGAAGTACCGGCCGTAGGTCTCGGCGGCCTTGGCCACCTGCATCACCAGTTCCCGCGTCGGCGCGAGCACCAGCACACGCGGACCGCGGCCGGCGCCGTCCCGGCGGGGTGAGTTCGACAACCGCTGCAGGGAGGGAAGCACGAAGGCGGCGGTCTTGCCGCTGCCGGTGGCGGAACAGACCATCAGGTCGTCTCCGGACAGGGCGCCGGGAATGGTCGCGGCCTGCACCGGGGTGGGCTGGGTGTAGCCCGACTGGTCGAGGGATTTCAGCAGGGCATCGTGCAGCCCGAGCGAAGCAAAAGCGGAAGAGGAAGCCTCGGCCGAGGCGCCGGGAATCTGGGTCATGACAGCTCCGAACACTTATGGCTCCGGCGCGTGCCGGAGCAGGTGGGTCGCCTTGGGCGACGGCATCGCCGCCAACCAATCACGCCCGCCATGGAGGGGGTCGAAGTCAGAGCCGATGAAGGATCCCTCGGTGTGTGGACAGTCGCGAAAGGACCATCCGCAAGGGAGACGGCGAGGATAACGGACTTGCTGCGGCGCAGCAACCGATTTCTCGGAAATCTTTCAAAAAAGAATGTTTGCGCATGAAGTCCGGTCCGACCCCGGACGCCGCGTGAGGCAGTGGCGTGCGTCCCTACGGCGTCCGTGTCCGGCGGTCCGGACCTCGCGGCCCCCGCCAGGCCGGCCTTCCCGACGACCAGGAACATTTCTCTTGCACAGCCACCCTAAAGATTCCCGCCTTCATGCCGACAACATGGGTCGTTCCGCCAGCCAGCGCCCGCACACTTCCGGCGCGGCAGAATTTGGACTTAGAATCCGGCCTCTCGCCCCGAGGAGCGTTGCAACGGGACTCATCCCGCCAGGCTCGGGGCGGCCTCACAGGCCTTTGCAACGGCGCTCGTTGATCCGTGACCACTCACGGGAGACGAGCCTGCGCAAACCGCCGCCTTCCCGCGTGTGCGTCCTTCGACCAGGAGTGACCGCATGTCCGCAGTGACCCAGCTCAAACCCGCGGCGGCCGACTACGTCGTCGCCGACCTGTCCCTCGCCGATTGGGGCCGCAAGGAAATCCGCATCGCCGAAACCGAGATGCCCGGTCTCATGGCCATCCGCGAAGAGTTCGCGAGCCAGCAGCCGCTGCGCGGCGCACGCATCACCGGCTCGCTGCACATGACCATCCAGACGGCCGTGCTGATCGAGACGCTGCAGGCGCTGGGTGCCGAAGTGCGCTGGGCCTCGTGCAACATCTTCTCCACCCAGGATCACGCTGCCGCCGCCATCGCGGTGAAAGGCACGCCCGTGTTCGCGGTGAAGGGCGAATCGCTGGAGGAGTACTGGGACTACACCCACCGCATCTTCGAATGGCCCGACGGCGGCTACTCGAACATGATTCTCGACGACGGCGGCGACGCCACGCTGCTGCTGCACCTGGGCACGCGTGCCGAGACCGATGCGTCGCTGCTCAACCATCCGGGCAGCGAGGAAGAGGAATACCTGTTCGCCTCGATCAAGGCCAAGCTCGCGGCGGATCCCAAGTGGTATTCCGTGCGCCTGGGCCGGGTCAAGGGCGTGACCGAGGAAACCACCACCGGCGTGAAGCGCCTTTACCAGATGGCCAAGGACGGCACCCTCAAGTTCCCCGCCATCAACGTGAACGATTCGGTGACGAAGTCCAAGTTCGACAACCTCTACGGCTGCCGCGAGTCGCTGGTGGACGGCATCAAGCGCGCGACCGACGTGATGGTCGCCGGCAAGATCGCCCTGGTGGCTGGTTACGGCGACGTGGGCAAGGGCTCCGCCCAGGCGCTGCGGGCGCTGTCGGCGCAAGTGTGGGTGACCGAGGTGGATCCCATCTGCGCGCTGCAGGCGGCGATGGAAGGCTACCGCGTCGTGACCATGGACTACGCGGCGGACAAGGCCGACATCTTCGTCACGGCCACCGGCAACTTCCACGTGATCACGCACGATCACATGAAGAAGATGAAGGACCAGGCGATCGTCTGCAACATCGGCCACTTCGACAACGAGATCGACGTCGCGTCGCTGTCGAAATATGAGTGGGAAGAGATCAAGCCGCAGGTCGATCACGTGATCTTCCCCGACGGCAAGCGGATCATCATGCTTGCCAAGGGCCGCCTGGTGAACCTGGGTTGCGGCACCGGCCATCCGAGCTACGTGATGTCGTCGTCGTTCGCCAACCAGACCATCGCGCAGATCGAACTCTTCCAGAACACGGACAAGTATCCGATCGGCGTGTACACGCTGCCCAAGCACCTGGACGAGAAAGTGGCGCGGCTGCAGCTGAAGAAGCTGAACGCCCAGCTCACCGAACTCACCGATGCGCAGGCCCGCTACATCGGCGTGACGAAGGAAGGCCCGTACAAGCCGGAGCACTACCGCTACTGAGCGGGGCCGGGCGAAGCGCGGCGTGCGCGGCACATCGCGCTTTCGCCCCAGCTGTACGAGCCGCAGCGCCTGCATGCGGCTCCCCGTCCCCTGCCGATGGTCCCATTCGTGAACCGTCGGCACGGCGCGGGAAGCAGTCTGCAGCCGAGCGGTGCCCGCGAGCCCGTTGCCGGAAGGCTCGCCGGTTTGTCCAATCTCCCTCGCGAGACTTCCCCCGCATGATCGCTCCCTCTTCCGTCTCGTCCGAAACCTCGCGGGCCCCGTACGGTTCTCGCAGCCTGTCGTTCGAGCTGTTTCCTCCGCAGACGCCGGAAGGAATGGCGAAGCTCGACGTGACCGTCTCGCAGCTCGTGCAGCTGCACCCGCAGTATTTTTCCGTGACCTACGGTGCAGGCGGATCGACCCGGGAACGTACCCTGGGTGTGGTCCGTGCCCTATCGTGGCCCTGCGCGGCGATCTGCCCTCGGGCATGGTGGAGGTGGGCGAGTTCCGTTACGCGGCCGACCTCGTCTCGTTCCTGCGCCAGACCTATGGCGACGCGTTCCACATCGAGGTGGCCGCGTATCCGGAAGTCCATCCCCAGGCGAAGTCGGCCGAGGACGACCTGCGCAACTTCAAGGCGAAGGTGGACGCCGGCGCGGACACGGCCATCACGCAGTATTTCTACAACGCCGACGCGTACTGGAACTTCCTGGAACAGTGCCAGGCGGCCGGCGTGAACGTTCCGATCGTTCCCGGCATCATGCCGATCACACGCTACGCGCAGCTCGCGCGGTTCTCCGATGCGTGCGGCGCCGAGATCCCGCGGTGGATCCGCCGGCGATTGGAAGGGTACGGTGACGACTCCGCGTCCATCCGCGCCTTCGGCCTCGATGTCGTCGCGCGGCTGTGCGACGACCTGCTGCGGCAGGGCGCGCCGGGCCTGCACTTCTACACCCTCAATCAGGCAGGCACCGTCTCGACGCTGTGGGCGCGGCTCGGACTGTAGCCGGTGCTCGGGCGAAGTTCCGGCCGGCGCGCACGGTGTGTGCGGCAGGCGCCGGTTCTGCGCGTCTTTTCAAGCCGCGACTGCCTCCGCTGACGTGACATTCGCCGGTTCAATTGCCCGGTTCCGGCGGGTGAAATAGACTCCCCGCCGTGCTCTCCGCCCGCCAGAAGTTCCTCGCCGCCTTCTCCGGTCTCGTGCTGCTCGTCGCATGGGGAGACTGGCAATGGCTGCGGCTCACCGACGCGCTGTCATTGCGGGTGATGGACGCGTTCGTGAAGCATCGGTCGCTCGCGCAGACGGCGGACCCGCAGATCGCGCTCGTCGACATCGACGAGCGCTCTCTCGCCGGAATGATCGAACACGCCGGCCGCTGGCCCTGGCCCCGCTCCGTGCACGGAGAACTGGCCGCGGGCATCGCGGCGCAGAAGCCGCGGGCGATCGTCTTCGACATCATGTTCGCCGAGCCGGATTACTTCAATCCGGATCACGACCGCGTCTTCAACGAACTCGTGCGTCCGCTCGCGAACGTGTACTTCCCCACCGCGCGGCACGACCCATCGGGCGATCCGCTCGGGCAGCCCATCGCCGAACTGGAGCGAGCGCTGGGAGCGGTACGCAGCCCGGTGTCCCGGCGCGACGCGCGCATCGACGTGCTGCGGCCGCTGGCCCTTGCGCCGGAGAACTGGCGGCTGGGGCTCATCAACTTCCTGCAGGACCGCGACGGCGTGGGGCGCCGCTACGGCGTGTACCTGGATGCCTACGGCTGGAAGATCCCCTCCCTGCCGGTGCGCGTGGCGGTCGATCAGGGCTGGGACGTCCCTTCCGGCGAGGACATGATCATCGGCTGGCGCGGCGGCGTGGACGCGCACCCGCGCGTGTCGTACGTGGACCTGTACGAGGACGTGAACCGCGAGCGCAAGACTCGCCCTGCGGACGAGTTCCGTGACCGCATCGTGATCATCGGCGCCACGGCCACGGGGCTGCATGACATCCGGGTCACGCCCATCAGCAACGTCCACCCCGGCGTGGAGATCCTGGCGTCCGCCATCGACAGCGTGAAGAACCGCACGTGGCTCGAGGCCGCCCCGCGCTGGACCGAGCCGGCGATCGCCGTGGCGCTGGTGGCGCTCCTGGCCGGCGCGTTCCTCGCCAGGATGAACACGCTCGTCACGGGCGGTGCGCTCGCGGTGGCGACGCTGGCGGTGCTGGCGGCGAGTTACCTGCTGCTTTCCGCGCGCGTGTGGACGCCGGTCGTGACGCCCGTGATCTACGGCTGGATCTTCTTCCTCGCCACCGTGCTGCGCGACGCCCTGGACGAGCGCCGCAGCCGCGAAGCGGCGGTGCGCGAATTCAGCCGCTTCGTGAATCCGCACGTGGTGCAGGAACTCATCGCCAAGGGCGGCCTGTCGCGCCAGGGCGAGAGCCGGGAAGTGACGCTGCTGTTCTCGGACATCCGCGGCTTCACCACGCTGTCGGAGACCCGCACTCCGCAACAGATCGTGGACATCCTCAACCGCTACTTCTCGAAGCAGGTCGCGGTGCTCTTCCGGCACCAGGGCACGCTGGACAAGTTCATCGGCGATGCCATCATGGCGGTGTGGGGCGCGCCCGTGGACGATCCCGAACACGCGAAGCACGCCGTGGCGGCCGCGCTGGAGATGGCCGACACACTCCTGGCCTTCCGGGAGGAACTGGGTGAAGTCGGGCTCAACTTCGACGTGGGGATCGGCGTTCATTCCGGACCGGCAGTGGTCGGCCTGATCGGATCGGATGCCCGCCGGGAGTACACGGCCATCGGCGACACGGTCAATCTGGCCAGCCGGATCGAGGGGCTGACGAAAGGAGTCGCGCGCATCCTGGTCTCGGAGGACACGCGCCGCATGTGCGGCGATGCCTTCGAGTTCATCGATCGGGGCGCCTTCAAGGTGAAGGGCCGGGCCCAGGACGTGCGGCTGTACGAACCGAAGAGGAAGACGACATGAATGGATGGCGATGGCTTGGCGCCTGCCTGCTGACGTCGGCGGCGGCATTCGCGCAGGCCGAGGAAAAAGGCTTCACGCTGCGCGACCTCGACGTGCGCGGCAAGCCCTTCCTCGATTCCGAAACGGTGGGCAAACTGCCGCAGCAGGCGCCGGTGACGGTGATCACCCGCCAGGGAGGATGGATCCAGATCAAGGCGGACAAGACCCAGGGCTGGGTGCGTCTGCTGAGCGTGCGCCTGGGCAATCCCGACCCGGCCCGCAACGAATCGTCCGTGGCGTCCGTGTTCGGCGCAGGGCGGCGCGGCTCCTCGACGGCGACGGTCACGACCGGCGTTCGCGGCTTCTCCGAGGAAGACCTGAAGCAGGCTCAGCCCAATCCCGAGGAGGCGAAGAAAATGGAGGGCTACGCCGCGGGCATCAATTCCGCCGCCTTTGCGGCGAGCGGGAGCCTCACGCCTCAGAACGTTCCATACTTCGACGCCGAAGGCCAGCCGGAAGGGGGCAAGAAATGAAAGTAGTGCGCGCGTTTCTCCTGCATCTGGGCGTGGGTGTGGCCGTGGCGGGGGCGGTTGCCGGCTGCTCGCAGCAGCAGATGGATGCTTTCGTGAAGAACTCCGGCGGCGTGGATGGGCTCACCTCCACGCTCAAGCAGGCGTTAGGCAAGATCGACGAGCCTCGCGAGATCGAGATGGGCCGCGGCATCGCCGAGACGCTGCTTGGAGCCCGTCCGCTGCTGGACGATCCCAAGCTCCAGCGCTACGTGAACGAAGTGGGCTCCTGGGTGGCCAGCCGTTCCGAACGTCCGCAACTGCCCTGGCGGTTCGGTGTCAACGACAGCGATCACGTCAATGCCTTCGCGGCACCGGGCGGCTTCATCATCGTGACCAAGGGCATGATGAACCTCCTGCAGAACGAGGCGGAGCTGGCCGGCGTGCTGGGACACGAGGTAGGTCACGTGATCCGCAAGCATCACCTCAATGCCATCAAGAAGGGCGCCTGGATCAACCTGCTGGGTGCCGGCGCCGGTGCGGCCGCCGCGGGCAAGCCCAGCGAGGAACTGGTCAACGCGCTGGTGGGCCCGACCAAGGAGCTGTACTCGCGCGGACTGGACAAGGACGACGAGTTCGAGGCCGATCGCGTGGGCATCACGCTGGCCGCCCGCGCGGGTTACGACCCCTGGGGCCTGCCCGCCGCCCTGCAGACGCTGGCCAAGATCAAGCCGGACGACAAGTATCTGGCCCTGCTCACCAAGACCCATCCGAGCCCCGGGCAGCGCCTGGACCGGATGGGCCAGGTGATGGGCGCTTCGTTCGACCGCTTCGATTCGCAGCCGCGCAATGCCGAGCGCTATCTGGCAGCCACCCGCAATCTGAAGACCGCGGCGAACTGAGCATCGCGAACATCGGCCGTTCGGCTACGGCGGCGTCCAGACGAAAACGGCGGGCCCAGGCCCGCCGTTTTCGTTGGTGCAGGCTGTCCGTCAGGCCGCGCGCTTCTTCTGCTGCGCTGCTGCCTTGTGCATCTGAGCGTAGGCATCGTGCGCCGCGCCTTCCGCGTCGCCCACGTGCACCGGCATGCCCATGTCGGACAGCACCGAGCCCAGGGCGGACAGGCACAGCATGACGTTCTCGGGACGGCAGGAATAGCCCATGGTGCCGAAGCGCCAGATCTTTCCGGCCAGCGGCCCGAGGCCGGCGCCGATCTCGAGGTTGAACTCGTTCAGCAGGCGCTTGCGCACCTCGGCTTCCTTCGGCGCGATGGCTTCCGGAATCTTGACGGCGTTCATCTGCGGGATCTGGCACTCCTCCTTCACCAGGAAACGCAGGCCCATGGCTTCGATGCCGGTCTTGAGCGCGACGTGGTGACGGCGGTGGCGGGCCCAGCAGTCTTCCAGCGTTTCCTCACGGATGAGCAGCAGGGCTTCGTGCAGCGCGAAGAGGGAATTGGTCGGCGCGGTGTGGTGATACGTGCGGGTGGTGGCGCCCCAGTAACCCAGCAGGAGGTTCATGTCCATGAACCAGCTGTGGATCTTGTCCTTGCGCGCCTTGACGTGCTCGACCACGCGGTCGTTGAACGACACGGGCGAAAGCCCCGGGGTGCAGGACAGGCACTTCTGGCTGGCCGAGTAGACGGCATCGGCATTCCACTCGTCGAGCAGGACCGGCACGCCGCCCAGCGACGTGACGGCGTCCATGATCGTCAGCGCGCCGTACTTGTGCGCCACTTCGATGATCGACTTGGCGTCCGACAGGCAGCCCGTGGAGGTCTCGGCGTGGACGAACGCGACGATCTTGGCGTCGGGGTTGGCCTTGAGCGCGTCTTCCACCCGCTGGGGATCCACCGGCGAGCCCCACTCGTGCTCCAGCACGACGGGCGTGCCACCACAGCGGACGACGTTCTCGAGCATGCGGCCGCCGAACACGCCGTTGATGCAGACGATGACCTTGTCGCCGGGGGCGACCATGTTCACGAAGCAGTATTCCATGCCCACCGATCCGGGGCCGGAGACCGGGAACGTGAGCGCGTTCTTCGTCTGGTAGACATAGCGGAGCAGGCCCTTCAGCTCTTCCATCATCTCGACGAAGATCGGGTCGAGGTAGCCGATGGCCGGCTGGCTCATGGTCGTGAGCACCCGCGGATGAATCTCGGTCGGCCCGGGGCCCATCAGCGTGCGCTGAGGCGGATGGAAGGAGTGGATGCGCTTGGCCGGCGCGAATGAATTCATGGTGTCGCTCCCTGCGAGTGAGGTTCCGTGAAAGATCTCGTCTTCGCCCCGGGACTTCACACGCACGGGGCGGCGCTCGTTGGCCTCGTTCAGGACCTCCACCGCGAGAACCTGCCCCTCGGTGACAGCCTCGACCTCCATGGCCCAGCGGGCCGGGACGTAGCCGGACTTCACCCAGTTGCTGACCACGGCGCGGTCGAGCTTGAAGCGCCGGGCCACTTCGGCCTGGCTGCCGAAGAGTTGGACGAGTCGTTCAGCGCAGTTCATGGAAAGGATCGAAAACGAGCTAGGGCTGGACTTTGCCTTATCAAAATTATTTTGACAAGCCGAACGCGGCAAGGGTTATTGAGGGTCGATCCGGGGGCGCGTGCCCCGCGCAGGGGCGCGCGTTGACGCTCCCGGGCGCATTGGGCACCATCCCCGCAACCATCTCCAGAGGGTCGGCGCGGCCGGCCGCGGTCCTTTCCGCATGAGCCGCGGCGGAAACAGGACCGCGCCGTCCGTGCGCACTCCATGCTCGCTTTCTCGATCCGGCGACTCGCCCAGGCCGTGGCCGTCATGCTGACCGTGGGCCTGATCGCGTTCTCCCTGTTCCGCTTCGTGGGCGACCCGGTCGTGTTCATGCTGGGCCAGGATGCCACGCCGGAGGAGCGCGCCGCCATGAGCGCCGACCTGGGCCTCGATCAACCGTTCCACGTCCAGTATGTCCGCTTTCTCGGCCGCGCCGTGCAGGGAGACTTCGGCATGTCGCTGCGGCAGATGCGCCCGGTGTCCGTGCTCTTCGTCGAACGTCTGCCGGCCACGCTGGAGCTGTCGCTCGCCGCCGCGATCTTCGCCCTGGCCGTCGGCATCCCCATGGGCGTGCGCACCGCGCTTGCCCCCCGCTCGTGGTCGAGCCAGATCTTTCTGGTGGTGTCGCTGATCGGCGTGTCCCTGCCGACGTTCGTCATCGGCATCCTGCTCATCCTGGTCTTCGCGGTGCAGCTCGGCTGGCTGCCTTCCTTCGGCCGCGGCGAGACCGTCGCGCTGGGTGGTGGTCCACGGGTCTGCTGAGCGTCTCGGGTCTCAAGGCGCTGATCCTGCCGGCCATCACGCTCGGGCTGTTCCAGATGACCCTGATCATGCGGCTCACGCGTTCGGAGATGCTGGAGGTGCTGCGCGCCGACCACATCCGCTTCGCCCGGGCGCGCGGCCTGACCGACCGCGCGGTGCACCTGCGGCACGCGCTGCGCAACACCCTGGTGCCGGTCATCACGGTGGCGGGGCTGCAACTCGGCTCGATCATCGCGTTCGCCATCATCACCGAGACCGTGTTCCAATGGCCCGGCATGGGCCTGCTGTTCATCCAGTCGGTGATGTTCGCCGACGTGCCGGTCATGGCAGCCTATCTCTGCCTGATCGCGCTCATCTTCGTGCTCATCAATCTGGCCGTCGATCTGCTGTACCACGCCGTCGACCCGCGACTCAAGTTCGACCGGGCGGCCGCCTGAAACGAGGACACCACCATGACCACTCCCGTCGATTACATCCGCCGCTACCACGACGACCTGATTGCCGTGCGCCGCGACATCCACATGCATCCGGAACTGGCCTTCCAGGAATCCCGCACCGCGGGCATCGTCGCCCAGCGGCTCGCGGACCTGGGACTCGAGGTCCACCGCGGTCTCGCCGGCACCGGTGTGGTGGGCGTCATTCCCGGGCGAAGCAACACGAACGGCCGGTCCGTCGGACTGCGCGCGGACATGGACTGCCTGCCGATGCACGAGGCCGGCGACAAGCCGCACGCCTCGCGCACCGCGGGCAAGATGCACGCGTGCGGCCACGACGGCCACACGACGATGCTGCTGGGTGCGGCGCGCTACCTGTCCGAGACGCGCAATTTCGACGGAACGGTCTATGTGATCTTCCAGCCGGCCGAGGAGCACGGCGGCGGCGGCGGCGTGATGGTGCGCGACGGCCTGTTCGAGCGCTTTCCCGCGAACGAGGTGTATGCCCTGCACAACTGGCCGCAGCTGCCGGCCGGCAAGATGGCAGTCAGACCCGGCCCCGTGATGGCCGCCACGGACGAGATCCAGATCACCGTGCGCGGGCGCGGCGGCCACGGCGCGCTGCCGCACCTCACCGTGGATCCCGTCATCGTGGCCGCGCACATCATCACCGCGCTGCAGACCATCGCCAGCCGCAACGTGTCTCCGGTGGACGCGGTGGTGGTGAGCATCTGTTCCATGCACACGAGCCAGACAGGCGCCCACAACGTGATCCCCGATGCCGTGCACCTGCTGGGCACATTGCGCACGTTCCGGTCGGAGACGCGGGACCTCGCCGAGCGGCGCATCCACGAGGTGGCGGCAGGCGTGGCGCTCGCGCTCAACGGGTCCGCCGAGGTGCAGATCAACCGCGGTTATCCGGCCACGGTAAACAGCGCAAGAGAGGCGGAGTTTGCCGCCCGCGTGGGAGAACAGGTCTTCGGCGTCGTGAACGTGGTGCGCGATGCGGACCCCACCATGGGCGCGGAGGATTTCGCGTACTTCCTGCAGGAACGCCCAGGGGCCTATGTATTCCTCGGCCAGGGCGGTTCGGATGGCGGATGTTTCCTGCACAACCCGCACTACGACTTCAACGACGCGGTGATTCCGCTCGGCGCCGGCTATCTCGCGTCGCTGGCCGAGGCGGCCCTTCCCCTGGCCGGATCCCGGTCCTCCGCGGACGTCGCTGCGCTGGAGATCGTCTGATGATCGCTCGACGAATCGCCGCGGCCCTCGTCACGGGTCTTGTCGCGCTGTACATCGGCACCGCACCCGCCGGAGCGAAGACCTTCCGCTTCGCGAACCAGGGAGATGCGCTGTCCGTCGACCCGTACATGCACAACGAGGCGGTGCTGCTGTCACTCACCGGAAACGTCTATGAAGGCCTGACAGGCCGCGGAAAGAAATTCGAGCTGACGGCCGAGCTGGCGACGGACTGGAAGCAGACGTCGCCCACGGTCTGGCGATTCAACCTGCGCAAGGGCGTGAAGTTCCACGACGGCAGCCCCTTCACCGCAGACGACGTCGTGTTCAGCTTCGAGCGGGCACGCGGGGAAGGCTCCGACGTGCGCGTGTACGTCGCCGGCATCAGAGAGATCCGCAAGGTCGATACGCACGCGGTGGACATCGTGACGCAGGAACCCTTCGCGATCCTGCCGCAGAACATCAGCCGCTGGTACATCATGTCCAAGGCGTGGTGCGAGAAGCACAACGCGGTGAAGCCGGTGGACGTGCGCAAGGGCACCGAGAACTACGCAAGCACGCACGCCAACGGCACCGGGCCCTTCATGCTGAAAACGCGCGAGCCGGGAGTGCGCACGACCTTCGCCCCGAACCCGGACTGGTGGGCGAAGGCGGAGCACAACGTGACCGAGGCGATCTTCACGCCGGTGGGCAACGACGCCACGCGCGTGGCCGCGCTCATCAGCGGGGAGATCGACATGGTCGACCCCGTGCCGCTGCAGGACGTGCCGCGGGTGAAGGGCAGCCCGGCCCTGCAGATCATGCAATCGCCGGAACTGCGCACGATCTTCCTGGGCATGGACCAGAAGCGCGACGAACTCCTGTTCTCGAACGTGAAAGGGCGCAACCCGCTGAAGGACCGGAAAGTGCGCCAGGCGTTCTACCAGGCCATCGACATCGAGGCCATCCGCACGCGGATCATGCGCGGCGTATCCACGCCCACGGGGCTGATGGTGGCGCCGGGCGTGCAGGGCTTCGTGCCCGACATGAACAAGCGCCTGCCCTACGATCCCGACGGCGCACGCAAGCTGCTCGCCGAAGCCGGCTATCCGTCGGGTTTCGAGGTCGGCATGAACTGTCCGAACGACCGTTACGTGAACGACGGCGAGATCTGCCAGGCCATCGCCTCCATGCTGGCGAAGGTGGGGGTGAAGGTGAATCTCGTGGCCGAGCCCAAGACGCTCTTCTTCCCCAAGGTGCTCTCGCGCAACGTGTCGTTCTACCTCGCCGGATGGACGCCCACCAGCCAGGACAGTCACAACGCCCTCTACGCACTGATGTCGACTCCGGGCGAAGCCGGCCAGGGCCAGTTCAATGGCGGTGCGTACTCGAACCCGCGGGTCGACGACCTGACCCGCCGCATCGGCGCGGAGAACTACGCGAACAAGCGGAACGCGATGATCGCGGAGGCGTTCAAGATCCATCAGGACGAGATCGGCCACATCCCCCTGCATCAGCAGCCGATCACGTGGGGCATGAAGAAGTCGGTGGAGATGGTCCAGACCCCGGACAACTTCGTCTACCTCCGCTGGGTCACGGTGAAGTGATGGTGCCGCCCGGCCGATGAGCGATCCCGCCGCATCGCAGAGTGCCGGCGCGGCGGTCGCTCCCGGCGTGCTGCGGCGCTGGTTCGACTCCGATCTCGTCTGGTCGCTGCGCCATTCGCCCGTCGCGATCGGCGCAGGAACCGTCGCGTTCGTGATTCTGTTCGGCGCCGCGTTCGCCTCGTGGCTTGCGCCGCACGACCCCTTCGATCTGGCGTCGCTGGAGCTGATGGACGCCCTCACGCCGCCCGCGTGGTTCCCCGAGGGCCGTTCTGCCTATCTGCTCGGCACCGACGATCAGGGGCGCGACGTGTTCTCGTCCATCCTGCACGGCAGCCGCATTTCCATCGTCGTCGGATTCGCCTCCGTGCTGGTCGCGATGGTGCTGGGCGTTGTCCTGGGGCTGATCGCGGGATACGCAGGCGGAGCGGTCGACGCCTTCATCATGCGAGTCGCCGACGTGCAGCTGTCGTTCCCTGCCATTCTCATCGCGCTGCTGATCGATGGCGTCGCCCGCGTCGTGCTGCCGGATGCTGCGCAAGGCGGGCACGCCCTTCTGGTGCTGGTGATCGCCATCGGACTGTCCGGCTGGGTGCAATACGCACGCACCGTGCGCGGTTCGACCATGGTCGAGCGGCGGAAGGAGTACGTGCAGGCGGCACGGGTGATCGGCCGCCATCCTCTGGCGATCATGCTGTTCCACGTGCTGCCCAACGTGCTGGGGCCGGTGCTGGTGATCGCGACCATCCATCTCGCGACCGCCATCATCACCGAGGCGACGCTCAGTTTCCTGGGCGTGGGCATGCCCATCACCACGCCTTCGCTCGGCACCCTCATCCGCATCGGCAACGATTTCCTCTTTTCCGGCGAGTGGTGGATCACGGTGTTCCCGGGCGCGGCGCTGGTGTTGCTGGTGCTGTCCGTGAACCTGCTGGGCGACTGGCTGCGCGACGCGCTCAATCCACGGCTGCACTGACCCATGACCGCCTTGCTGGAAGTGCGCAACCTGCGTGTGGAGTTCGTCACGCGCCGCGGCACGCTCGTGGCCATCGACGACCTGTCGTTCGCCCTGGCCCCCGGCGAGATCCTGGGCGTGGTGGGCGAGTCCGGTGCCGGCAAGTCCGTGACGGGCACGGCGATCCTCGGGTTGCTGGAAGCGCCGGCCCGCATCGCCGGAGGCGAGATCCGGCTCGAAGGCAGGCGCATCGACGGTCTGCCCGCGGGGGAGATGCGGCGCATCCGCGGCAAGCAGATCGGTGCCATCTTCCAGGACCCGCTCACCGCACTGGACCCGCTCTTCACCGTGGGCGATCAGCTCGTCGAGACGCTTTGCACGCATCTGCCCCTGTCGGCCCGGGAGGCCAGGGCAAAGTCCTTGTCGTTGCTGGCGGAGGTCGGCATACCCGCCCCCGAGACCCGTATCGACCAGTACCCGCACCAGTTCTCCGGCGGGATGCGCCAGCGCGTGGTGATCGCGCTCGCCCTGTGTGCACAGCCGCGTCTGGTGATCGCGGACGAACCCACCACCGCGCTCGACGTGTCGACGCAGGCTCAGATCATCGCGCTGCTGAAGAAGCTCGCTCGCGCGCACGGCACGGCGGTGATCCTCATCACGCACGACATGGGGGTGATCGCGGAAACGTGCGATCGCGTGGCCGTCCTGTACGCCGGCCGTCTGGCGGAGATCGGCAATGCGCGCGACGTGATCCATGCGCCCAGGCATCCCTACACGCGCGGTCTGATGGGAGCGATCCCCCGGCTGGGTGCGCTTTCCGAGCGGCTGCCCCAGATCCCCGGCGCGATGCCCCGGCTGGATGCGATTCCCGCCGGCTGCGCGTTCCACCCGCGCTGCTCGGAACGGTTGGACGTCTGCAGCGTCGACCGGCCGGGCACCGTCGCCACGGAGCGGGGCGAGGTCGCTTGCTGGCTGCATCGCCACGAGATAGGTGATCTGCAGCAATCCGCAGCTTGCGAACGCACCGAGCCAGGATGAGTCCCGTGGACGCGCCTCCCACCCTGATCTCCTTCGACCGGGTCGGTCGGGACTTCGACGTTTCGCGACCGTGGCTCGAGCGCACGCTCGGACGCCTGCCGCGCAAGACGCTGGTGGCCGCGGACGAAGTCTCGTTCGAGATCCCCAGAGGCCGGACGCTGGCGCTCGTGGGCGAATCCGGATGCGGCAAGTCGACGGTCGGCCGTCTCGCCGTGGGCCTGTATTCACCGACGCGCGGCCGCGTACTCTTCGACGGTCGGGACATCTCCCGGTCGCGCGGTCCGGAACTGGCGGGCATGCGCCGCCGGATGCAGATGATCTTCCAGGATCCCCACGCAAGTCTGAATCCCCGCTGGCGCGTGGAGGACATCGTGGCGGAGCCGCTGCGTGTGCTGGGCCTCGTGACCTCGCGGGCCGAAGGCCGGCGGAAGGTCGGCGAACTGCTGGAACAGGTCGGCCTGTCCGCGGCCGACGCCCGCAAGTTCCCGCACCAGTTCTCCGGCGGACAGCGCCAGCGGATTTCGATCGCCCGGGCGTTGTCGTCTTCCCCGGAGTTTCTCGTTTGCGACGAGCCGACCTCGGCGCTGGACGTCTCCGTTCAAGCCCAGGTGCTCAACCTGATGCGGGATCTGCAGGCCCGGCTGGGACTCACCTACCTCTTCATCTCGCACAATCTCGCCGTGGTCGAGTACGTGGCCGACACGATCGGCGTCATGTATCTCGGCCGCATCGTGGAACTGGGTCCGGCGACGGACATCCTCGAGCGGCCCGTCCACCCCTACACGCGGATGCTGCTCGCGGCCATCCCCAATCTCGAAATGACCGGGATCGCCCGAACGCCGGTGGCCGGCGAGGTGCCGAATCCGATCGACCGGCCCACGGGGTGCGCATTTCACCCGCGATGCCCGGAGGCGGGTGAGCGCTGCCGCGCGGCCGCCCCCGACCTGTTGCCCGACGGCGACCGTCGAGCCGTCGCGTGCTGGGCGGCTTGATCGCTGCACGGGATTTCCGGCCACCGGTGGTCCGTCCGTCGATTCGGCCGTCGAGTTCCCCGGTGTGAAGGTCTCGGGCGGCATTCCAGCGGTTCCCCTGCGGTCCCTGGCGAGGGCACCGACCTTGTACTCCTGGAACCGCATTGCGCAATGGCAGGGATGACGCCGCCGACTCGCACGGGAAGGCACCAGGTGGCGCCGGATGTTGCGGTCGGCCGGGCCGCCGTTTACATTGACTTGGATCGCGGTCGATCGACGCGGCGATACATTCAAATATGGGAGAGAGCAAATGAGCGACAGCAACACCTACCAGGGCGCCTGTTTCTGCGGCGCGGTCAAGTTCCAGGTCACCGGGGCCCCGGTGGCCGCCGGATACTGCCACTGCGATTCCTGCCGGAAGTGGTCGGCCTCGCCGATCAACGCGTTCTCCCTGTGGAAACCGGATGCCCTGCAAGTGACCCAGGGCGAGGACAACATCGGCACCTACAACAAGACCGAGCGCAGCTTCCGCAAGTGGTGCAAGACCTGTGGCGGCCACATCTTCACGAGTCATCCGGAACTCGGACTCGTGGATGTCTACGCCGGGGTGATTCCCGACTTTCCCTTCGAACCGCACCTGCACGTGTTCTACGAAGAGACCGTGCTGCACGTCAAGGACGGCCTGCCCAAGATGGCGGACATTCCGGCGGACTTCGGCGGTACGGGAAAGACGCTGCCGGAGTGACGGCCTGCGCCGGACTCGCCTGACTGGCCCGGCGATTGCATTCCGGCAGAGACGTTCGAGCCCTGCCAGGGAGCGGGGCCTGTTCACAACAACAAAGGAGATCCAAGAAGATGAAAGCCTTCCCCTGGGTGACCGCTTCGATCGGCGCCGCCATGCTGGGCGCGGCGTCCCTCGGCGCACATGCCGAACTTTTCGGACCCACGCCCTATGCGAAGTTCTCCGACAGTCCCTTCGCCAGCGTGCCCGATCTGGTGGTCCGCGACTTCGAGGATGGAAACACGTCGTTTCCCGGCGTGACGTTCTCCACGGGCTGGATCCATTCCGGTCCCGGCATCTATTCCGATTCCGTGGATGGCGACGACGGCGCGCTGGACGGTTCCGGGCTGGCCGGAAGTGCCCTCTATTCGGGCAATTCCCAGTACGTGCTGACCGTGACCTTCGATGCGGCCGGCCTGGGGGGCGCTCTGCCCACTCACGTGGGCATCGTCTGGACCGACGTGGGCAATGTCTGGTCCGGGACGACCGGGTACGGCGAGGTTCATTTCGCCGCGAAGGACGGATCGGACGCGACGCTCGTGTCCACGGCCTGGATCCCCGTGGGCGACGGGAATGCCCAGGGCGGCACGGCCGAGGACCGCTTCTTCGGCGTGACGAACGCCGGTGGCGTGAAATCCATCACCCTGACCATGTACAACAGCTACGACTGGGAAGTGGACCACCTGCAGTACACCACCGCCCCGGTACCGGAACCTGGCACATGGGCGTTGGGCGCCGCAGGGGGCTTGTTGCTGGCGGGCCGGCTGGCTGCCCGCCGGGGAAGAAAGCCCGCGAAGTGACCCGTGGAGGTCCGATGCCGCGCAGGTGGCGTCAGACCTCCACGATCCTGAGCCGGGACGGGACGGACGGCACGAGTACCGGATCGTCGAAGAGCGTGTCGCCGTCCGGCTCCGCCTCCCCGGTGGGTTCGAGCGCGGCGAAGTCGTGCAGCGCGGTATCGGCGAGATGGGAAGGGACCACGTTCTGCAGGCTGCGGAACATGGTCTCGATCCGCCCCGGAAACCGCTTGTCCCAGTCAGCCAGCATCTGCTTGATCTGCTTTCTCTGCAGGTTCTCCTGCGATCCGCACAGGTCGCACGGAATGATCGGAAACTCCCTCAGTTCGGCATAGGCCGCGAGATCCTTCTCGGCGCAGTACGCGAGCGGCCGGATCACGATGTGGCGGCCGTCGTCCGAAACGAGCTTGGGCGGCATGCCCTTGATCTTGCCGCCGTGGAACATGTTGAGGAACAGCGTCTCCAGCATGTCTTCGCGGTGGTGGCCCAGCGCGATCTTGGTGGCGCCCAGCTCCCCGGCGACGCGATAGATGACGCCCCGCCGCAGCCGCGAACAGAGCGAGCACATCGTCTTGCCCTCGGGGATCACGCGCTTCACGATGGAGTGCGTGTCCTGCCTCTCGATGTGGAAGCGAACGCCCCGCTCGGCGAGGTAATTCGGCAGGATGTCGGCCGGGTAGCCGGGATGCGCCTGGTCCAGGTGCATGGCGATGACTTCGAAGTCCACCGGCGCACGCCCCTGGAGCGACAGCAGGATGTCCAGCAGTCCGTAGCTGTCCTTGCCGCCGGACAGGCAGACCATCACGCGGTCCCCCGCCTCGATCATCCGGTAATCGACGATGGCTTCCCCTGCCTGACGGCGCAGGCGCTTCGCCAGTTTGTTGCCCTCGAAGCGGTCCTTGCGGGAATCGGCAGCGTTGCCGCTCGACTGATCCATATCCTTCCTCATAAGTGCACACTGCGCCCGCCGTCGACGGCGATGATCTGGCCAGTGATGTAGGGAGCGTCCTCGATCAGGAATCGCACCGTCTTGGCGATGTCGCCCGGTTCGCCGACACGCTTGAGCAAGGTGGTGCTCACGATGCGGTGGCGAGCAAGTTCGTCCGACCAGGTCTCGTCTTCCGGCCAGAGGATCGCACCGGGGGAGACTCCATTGACTCGCACCTCCGGCCCCAGTTCGCGAGCCAGGGAACGCGTGAGCGACATCAATCCGCCCTTCGCCGCGTTGTACACCACATAGTTCTTCATCGGCCGGTCGGCGTGGATGTCCACGATGTTCACGATGCAGCCCTCGGTCTTCCGCAGGTGAGGGGCCGCGGCCTGGGACAGAAACAGCGGCGTCTTGAGGTTGGTGCCGATGAGGTCGTCCCACTGCGCTTCGGTGATGTCGCCCACGGGGGTGGGGAAGAAGCTGGAAGCATTGTTGACGAGCACGTCGAGCCGGCCGAAGTGGCCCACGGTTTCGTGAACGAGCGAGGGCAGATGCGCGATGTTGAGCAGGTTCGCCTGGACGATCGCCACCGACTCGGGCCGCGTCTCGTTGAGTTCCGCCTGCAGGGCGCGGGCGTCGTCGCCGGACGAGTGGAAGTGGATCATCAGCTTCGCACCTCGCGCATGCAGCGCCCGGCAGATGGCAGCGCCAACGCGGCGGGCGCCGCCCGTGATGAGTACGACCTTGTCGTGCATGTCGTCCGGGAAGAGGGATTTCGCGAGGGACGGATCCATGGTCGGGATCCACGGCGCTCCCGAAGCGGCGGGAAGCGTTTATAGTCGATTCTACGCCAGCTCCCCTCCGCTCCCTTGCCGCCGCCGCCCGTCCCGTCCTCCCTGACCCCTTCCGCAGACGCGGCCGCGCACAGCGAGCGGCTCGTCCGGCGCATCGTCAACGAGATCGAGGATCGGGGTGGATGGATGGGGTTCGACCGCTACATGGAGCTGGCCCTGTACGAACCGGGACTGGGCTACTACGCGGGCGGCAGCACCAAATTCGGAGGCAGCGGCGACTTCGTCACGGCGCCCGAGATCTCCTCGCTGTTCGGACGCGCGCTGGCGCGTCAGTTGGCCGAAGTGATTGCCGCCACGCGCGGCGACATCCTGGAACTGGGTCCCGGCACGGGTGCGCTGGCCGCCGACATCCTGACCGAACTCGATCGTCTGGGGGTTCTCCCGGGCCGTTACCGCCTGTTGGACGTGAGCGCCGAGCTGCGTGCCCGTCAGCAGGGCCGGTTGAATGGGCTGGCGCCGGAACTTCGGGACCGGGTGGAGTGGGTGGACCGGCTCCCCGACGAGATTCGCGGAGTCGTTCTGGGCAACGAAGTGCTGGATGCGCTTCCCGTGCGTCTGGCCGAGTGGACAGACGACGGCGTCTTCGAACGCGGAGTCGCCTGGGGCACGGAAGGTTTCCGCTGGGCCAGAGGCGGCCCCTGCGACGGTGAGTTGGCGCTGGCTTTGCAGGGCATCGAGGTGCCGCCGCCTTACGTCACCGAAGTCGGCCTGCAGGCCCGGGCGCTCGTCGCGACGCTGGCGGAACGGCTGCACGCCGGTGCCCTGATCCTGATCGACTACGGCTTCGGGTCAGGGGAGTTCCACCACCCCCAGCGTTCCCAGGGCACGCTCATGTGCCACTACCGACATCACGCCCACGGCGACCCCTTCCATCTGCCCGGTCTGCAGGACATCACCGCTCATGTGGATTTCACGGCCGTGGCCACGGCGGGCGTCTCGCACGGTCTGTCCCTGGCCGGGTATACGACCCAGGCTCACTTCCTCGTCAACTGTGGCATCACCGAGTTGCTCGCCGAGGCCGCTCCGTCCGGGTCACGCAGTTACCTCGCCTTGGCGGCACAGGCTCAACGCCTGTTGAGCCCCTCGGAAATGGGCGAACTGTTCAAGGCCCTGGCTCTCGTCCGGGGCCTGGAGCGCCCGCTCACCGGATTCGCCCATGGGGATCTGTCCCGTCTGCTCTGAGGGGTCGCCCCCGGTCCCCGCCGGCAGCCGGACGCACTGCCGCGGAGCGCGGCATGTGCCGATTTGCGTCCCGATGCACCGCAGCAGACCGGCGGCGCTCGAGTTTCCGCCCGCCATGCCGTTGTGGTCCCTCGGGTGCGATTCCTGCGCAACCCGGGGCTCGCGGCCCTTCCTCATCCGCCCCTTCGAGCGAACCAGCCTTTCATGACCTCCACCGTTTCCCTGCTGTTCGGCGTCCACGCGCATCAACCGGCCGGCAATTTTCCTTCGGTCGTGGACGAAGCGCACGAGAAGTCCTACGGACCTTTCCTGCGCGTCGTGCACCGCTATCCGGAATTCCGCTTCGCGGCCCACTTCAGCGGCTGGCTGCTGGAATATCTGCTGGAGCGGTTCCCGGAAGACATGGCCCTGTTGCGAGAGATGGTGGAACGGGGCCAGGTGGAGCTGTTCGGAGGAGGCGACATGGAGCCGGTGCTCGCGTCGATTCCCTACCGGGATCGCGTGGGACAGGTCAACGCGCTGTCGAAGCGGCTGGAGGAGGCCTTCGGGCAGCGTCCCGGAGGGGCATGGCTGACGGAACGTGTCTGGGAAGCCACGGTCGTTCCCGCCCTGGCGGACGCGGACATCGAATACGTGACCGTGGACGACTATCACTTCGTCTGCGCCGGCCGCGACCTTGCCGAATTGACAGGCTACTTCTCCACGGAAGAGGACACGCGCCGGCTGGATCTCTTTCCCATTTCGGAACAGCTGCGCTACCGCATCCCCTTCGCCCCGGCGGTGGAAACCGTGCGGTATCTCGAGTCGCTGGCCGTCGAAGGCCGGGAGGTCGCCGGCATCTACTTCGACGACATCGAGAAGTTCGGCATCTGGCCCGAGACCTACGACTGGGTGTACGGCAAGCGCTGGCTCGAGGATTTCATCGAGGCGGTGCTCGCCTCGAACACGGTGCATCCATGCCACTTCGGCGAGTTCCGCGCGCAGCAGGCCACCCGAGGTGTGGTCTATCTGCCCACCACGTCCTACATCGAGATGGGCGAATGGACGCTTCCCGCGCATCGCGCCGACGATCTCGCGGAACTCGTCGCGCAGCAGAAGGGTCAAGGGCAGTACGAGCGCTTCAAGCCCTTCCTTCGTGGAGGCATCTGGCGCAATTTCCTTTCGCGCTATCCGGAAGCGAACTGGATGCACAAGCGGATGCTGTCACTCTCGGATCGCGTGGCGGCGCTCGAACCGGCCGCACGCACGCCCGGAATCGTAGACCGGCTCTATCGAGCGCAGGCCAACGACGGTTACTGGCACGGCCTGTTCGGCGGGATCTACCTGCCGCATCTGCGCCGCGCCATCTGGAATGCAATCGTCGGCCTGGAACGCGATCTCGACCGGCTGAGTCCGCGCTCGGACGTGGTGGTGCAGGACCTGGACTTCGACGGCTGCGACGAAGTGTTCCTGCATACCGCGCACCTGCAGGCGGTGGTCAGGAACGATGCCGATGCGGCGTTGTGCGAGCTGTCGAGTTACGACCTGTCGCACAACTTCGCTGACACGCTGACACGGCGGCGCGAACACTACTATCGCAATCTCGCCAGGCGTGACGAACACGCCTCACAGCACGGCGGCATCGCATCGGCTCACGACCGGGTGGCCTTCCGTCACGAGATCCGTCCGGAAGACACGGTTTCCGACGACCGCCTGCGAAGCTGCTTCCTCGACAGCGTCGTCGACGAAGGTGAAGAGCTGCACCCTTGCTATGCCCGCGTGCCGGGCACCGACGCGGAGTTCGCCGCCGGGCTGTCGCACGGACATGTCACCAAGACCTAAGCACTGGAGGGAAACCGCCTTCGTGCCGCCTATGTGATCGAACTCACTCACGCGTCCGAGTTCCGGGTGCAGCTCAATCTGGCGATGCCCAGCTGCGACGGATTCCTCGGACGCATCGGCCGCAACGGTGTCGTCGCTGGCGGGTTCGGCGAACCGATGGACCACGGGTCTCCGGCCGAGCTGTTGCTCGAGGACGGCGTTCTGGGCGGCCATGTGTCCGTGCGCGCGCAGCCGGCAGCGCGCATGACCAGCGCGCCGCTGCACACGGTGTCCCAGTCGGAAGCAGGGTTCGAGAAGATCATGCAGGCACTGACGACGAATCTTGCTTGGTCATTGCCGGTGGGACGCACGCGCATCGACGTGGAATTGCGATTCGGCACGGCTGCGCAAACGTAACGATTTGTTGCGCACGGAGCAGTTGTTCGCACGATGCGACAGGGGCATGATTGACGCAGGAGCGTCGTGCTGACCCAGCAAGTTTGCGTACGCGGGAAACCGTGTATGTGTGAGGGCCAATGCCGGCACGGCCGGCGGATTTTTCGAAGGAGGAGCGGCAGCCCGCAGCCAACGGGCATGGACGAACCGGTGCGCCGGTGAACGTCAGCAACAGGAAACACGCGGAGCACGCCGGGTGTGCTCCGGATCGAAGTCAGGCTCCAAGGAGGAATAACGCATGCAAACTCCGCTGCAGATCACTTTCCGCGATGTGCCACATTCCGACGCGATGGAAACGCACATACGGGAAAAAGCCGCGAAGTTGGAGTCCCTCTTCTCGCCGATCATGGCGTGCCACGTCAAGGTCGAACTTCCCCACAAGCACAAGCACCAGGGCAAGCATTTCTGCGTGAGCCTGGATGTCCGGGTTCCGGGTGCCGAGCTGGTCGTCAATCATCACCGCCACGAAGACGCCTACATCGCCCTGCGCGATGCCTTCGATGCCGCCAAGCGGCAGCTGGAGGACCATCACCGACGAGTGAGAGGCGGCGTCAAGCATCATGCCGGAGGCAGGGCGCTCGTCGCGCACCTCGCGGCTGCAGAGACCCCGGAGATGATCAGCGCCTGAGGCGCTCGCCACTTCCAGGAAATGGCGGCCTGCGGGCCGCCATTTTCTTTGGCACGCGCGATAATCGCGGCCTGCATCCCGGAGGAGCATCCATGACGCAACGCAAGAAGACGCCCGAGCAGCTGCGCTCGAACCGCTGGTATGGCCCGCAGGATCTGCGCAGCTTCGGCCACCGGTCCCGCACGCTGCAGATGGGCTATTCGCACGAGGACTACAAGGGCAAGCCGGTCATCGCGATCATCAACACCTGGAGCGATGTGAGCCACTGCCACTCGCACTTCAAGGAGCGCGTCGAGGACGTGAAGCGCGGGGTGTGGCAGGCCGGTGGATTTCCCCTGGAAATGCCGGCGATCACGCTTGCCGAGACACTGCAGAAGCCCACGACGATGATGTACCGCAACTTCCTCGCGATGGAGACGGAGGAGTTGCTCCGGTCCTACCCCGCCGACGGCTGCGTGCTGATGGGCGGTTGCGACAAGACCGGTCCGGCGCTGCTGATGGGCGCCATCAGCATGAACCTGCCGGCCATCTTCGTCCCGGCGGGACCCATGCTCACGGGCCGCTGGGCCGGCAAGACGCTGGGCTCCGGATCGGACGTGTGGAAGTACTGGGACGAATTGCGTGCCGGAAACATCACCGCGCGCGACTGGAAGGAGATCGAGGAAGGCATCTCGCGCTCCGCCGGCACCTGCATGACCATGGGCACGGCATCCACCATGACCAGCATCATCGAGACGCTGGGGTTCAGCCTGCCGAATGCCGCCGCGATTCCGGCGCCCGATTCCAACCATCCGCGGATGGCCTCCAACAGCGGACGGCGCATCGTCGACATGGTGTGGGAGGACCTGAAGCCTCGCGACATTCTCACGCCGCGCTCCATCGACAACGCGATCAAGGTGCTGATGGCCCTGGGCGGTTCCACGAATGCCCTGATCCACGTGATCGCCATCGCGCGTCGTGCCGGCATCGATCTGCCCCTCGACCACTTCGAGGAGATCGGCCGCCATTCGCCCTATCTCGTGAACATGCGGCCCGCCGGCAAGTACCTGATGGAGGACTTCTACTATGCCGGAGGCCTCGTTGGCCTCCTCGAGGGCATGCGGGCTCTGCTGGATGTGGATGCCCTGACCTGCACCGGCAGGACGCTCGGAGAGAACGTCGCAGGCGCCAAGATCTACGAGAGCGACGTGATCCGGACGCCGGCCGATCCGATCCGCCCCGACGGAGGCCTGGTCGTATTGCGGGGCAATCTTGCGCCCGACGGCGCGGTGATCAAGGCCAATGCGGCGGACCCGCGCCTGTTGCAGCATTCGGGCAAGGCCATGGTGTTCGAGGACTACAACGACATGGCGGCCCGCATCGACGATCCGGCACTTGATGTCGATGCGGACTCCGTGCTGATCCTCCGCAACGCAGGTCCGCTGGGCGGACCGGGAATGCCCGAATGGGGCATGCTGCCGATCCCGAAGAAACTGCTGAAGCAGGGCGTGCGCGACATGGTGCGAATCTCCGATGCCCGCATGAGCGGCACCAGCTACGGGACATGCGTGCTGCACGTGGCGCCCGAATCGTGGATCGGCGGTCCGCTCGCGCTGGTCAGGACAGGAGACATCGTCGAGCTTGACGTTCCGGGCAGACGCCTCGACCTCAAGATCAGCGACGAGGAAATGAGCGCCCGCCGCGCAGCCTGGGAGCCGCATCCACCGCGCTACGCCCGTGGCTTCGGCGCGATCTTCAGCCAGCACGTCTCGCAGGCCAACGAGGGTTGCGACTTCGACTTTCTCGAAGGCACCCAGCCCACGCCAGATCCCGAGATCCACTGAGCGGCGCGAGCCGGCTGCAGCCCTTCGCTCGCAGCCGGCTCTTCCTGCTGCTGCCTGGAGAGCCCGATCGATGCCCTGCTCAGCCCGGGTAGCGGGCGCGATATGTCAGCCTGCCAGCGCACCAGGCATGCGTGGCCTGCGGTGTGCCCTGGATGTCCCTCACGGCAATGAGATCCGCCCGCAGCCCCGGTGCGATCTCACCGCGATCACCGAGGCCTGCTGCAAGCGCGGGTGCACGGGTGACCATGCGGATCGCTTCCCATAGAGGCATGCCGGTGAGAGAGGGCAGCCTCATCGCCGCGGGGAGCATCGTCGCGGGCGCGTAGTCCGCACACAGGCAATCGGCAACACCGGCGCGAACCGCTTCCAGAGCACGCATGTTTCCGGACTGGCTGCTGCCGCGCAGGATGTTGGGCGCACCGAAGACCGTCGAGAGACCCAGCCTGCGTGCCTCCGTGGCCGCCTCGAGATTCACCGGGAATTCGGAGACGCTGACGCCGAGCGCCTTCATGCCGGCGACCCGCTGGCCGCTGTCGTCATCGTGGCTTGCGAGGCAAACGCCACCTCTCCGTGCCTGCGCGGCGAGCGCGTTCACGCGCTCGGTGGCAGCTTCTCTCGAGACGATCTTGTCGAGCGCCATCCGCTCCGCTTCCTCCGGCGTCCGGTTGTATGTGCGGACCACGTAATCGCGGTAGGACTCCAACGTCTTGAACTGTCCCTGCCCGGGCGAGTGGTCCATGAACGACAGCAGCTCCAACGCCGATTCGTCCAGCAAGGCCGCGAGCACCGGCGCACCTGCCGGATCGGTGATCTCGTAGCGCGCGTGCACACGATTGTCGACCAGCGAATTGCGGTAGGCATGCACGGCCCGTATCGCATCGGCCGCCATGTCCACGTTGCGCACCCCCAGTTCGTCGTGTGCGAACGACAGCGCGTGATAGACCGTCGTGATGCCGGCGCAAGCGTTTCGCTTGTCGGCATTGGCAATGGCGAACGCCAGCGGGAAGTGCACGCCGGGCCGCGGTTCGATCTCCTTCTCCAGCGCGTCGCAATGCAGATCCACCAGACCGGGCATGAGCCACTGACCTTCCAGGTCGACGACTTCCGCGCCCCGAGGAGCCCGCTCGGGTTCGACAGCCGCAATGTGGCCGTCCTCCAGGAGCAGGGACGCGTCGTCCACAACGCCATCCGGCAGGACGATCTTCGCGCGCGTGATGCAGGTCAGTCCGGCTCGCATGGGCTCCTCAGTGCAGCCGGCCTCTGAGCCAGGTGGAAAGGGCATCGATACCGACGATGGTGACGAGCATCACGATGATGAGCGCTGAGGACTGACCGTAGTCGAACAACCGCAACAGATTCCGGGCAGCCAGAGGCGCCACGAAGAAGGCGACCCCAGGGCCAGGGCCGTGCCCCAGAGCGCCGTGGCCAGCGTCTGCAACATGAGCGTCGCGTAATGGCCGATCCGGGAGAAATCAGGCGAACCGTAACGGCCGAAGTACTCGACCATGTCGTCGACGCCGTAGAGCAGATCCTCGAGCGCCATGTCGAGGTCGCGCACCGCGAGCCAGAGGATGCCGAGGGCGGCGGAGAACCACAGCGGCAGAAGACTGCGCGGGCGCGCGGGAAGCGGCTGCGGCGCCGCAGGCTCACCCATGAATGACACGGGAACGGATCCGGTCCGATGCGCGATCGAGAAGCGTCACGCACAGGTAGATGGCGCCGGCGATGGGGAGCAGCCGGTCATAGTCGAACATGCGCATGGCCATCACCATGTCGTAGCCGATGCCGCCGGCACCGACGAGCCCCAGAATGGCGGCGGCGCGGACATTGTGGTCCAGCACGTAGAGCGTGGACCCCAGCAGATCGGGGAGAGCCTGCGGAAGTATCGCGAAACCGAATACCTGGAGCCGTCGCGCGCCATGTGCGGACACCCCCTCGACCGCGCGCGAATCCACCACTTCCACCGATTCGGCGAACACCTTGCCCATGAATCCCACGGTCACGACAGCGAGTGCCAGGATGCCGGGCAGCGGCCCCAGCCCCACGGCCGAGACGAACACGAGCGCCCAGACGAGTTCGGGCAACGCGCGGATGAGCGACAGAACGCTTCGTGAGCACCAGAACACGGCCGGATGAGGCGATACGGTTCGGGCCGCCAGCAAGGCGAAGGGGATGGACAACACCAGCGCGACGGCCGTCGCGATGAGCGCGAGCTCCACGGTTTCCAGCATGCGCCGCCCGAGCTGCGGGAGATAGGTCCAGTCTGGCGTCGTCCAGAGATGCCCCAGGAACTCGGCCATGCGACCCACCGCGCCGGTCGAGGTTCCGGTCCCGATCTCGACGAGCGGGGCGGTGGCGACAAGCATCGTCAGCACCACCACCGCGGCCACGGAGATCCGCCGGGACGGGCGCCCGTCAGGCGTGGAGAACCGGTATCGCATCGGGGACCGCTTCCCCGGCGTGCCCGCCGGCACCGCGCAGATAGACACGGCGAAGAACATCGTCGGTCAGGGCGGCGGGAACGCCGTCGAAAACCAGCTCGCCGCGGTGGAGGCCGAGAACGCGATCGGCATACTGCCGGATGAGGTCGACCTGATGCAGACTCACCACCACGGTGATGCCGTCCTGCCGGTTGATCTCCCTCAGGAGATCCATGATCTCGAGCGCCGTGACCGGATCGAGACTGGCGACCGGTTCGTCCGCGAGGATGACTCGCGGCTGTTGCGCGAGCGCCCGCGCGATGCCCACCCGTTGCTGCTGCCCGCCCGAGAGTTTGTCCGCCCGCTGCCACGCCTTGTCGACGAGGCCCACGCGCGACAGCGCGTGGCGCGCGATCTCCACGTCCTCGTGGCGAAAGAGGTACAGCAGACTGGCCAGGGAAGAACGGTGGGACAGGCGCCCGGTCAGCACGTTGGCCATGACCGACAGACGTCCGACCAGATTGAACTGCTGGAAGACCATCCCCGTACCCGACCGGATCGAGCGCAGGGTCCCGGCATCCAGCGTCAGGCCATTCACGACGATGTGCCCCGTCGAGGCCGTCTCGAGCCCGTTCACGAGCCGGATGAAGGTCGACTTGCCGGCGCCCGACGATCCCATGACCGCCACGAACTCGCCGGGCTCGATGGCGACGGACAGGGGCGCCAGCGCCAGCAGCCCGTTCGGATAGCGCTTGCTGACGCCCTGGAACTCGATTGCCGGCATGGCCGCAAGCCCCGTTACTTGAGCATCTGCTCCTTCGTGAGGCCCAGTTCCTTCGCCATGTCACGGATCGACTGGTACTCGGCGGAAGTGACGGTCACGTACTTCGACAAGGGCACGTATCCGGAAATGTCCGTCTCCTGATGAGCGTTCAGGATCGCCTCCAGCACCTTCTTCTTGAGTTCCGGCGCGAGATCGGCACGGTACGCGAGCGGTGGTCCCGGTATGGGGGATGACTGGGCGATGACGCAGTTCGTATCCCGGCCGATCAGCCCCTTCGCCACCATCCGCTCGTAGGTGATGTCGGCATCGGCCGCCGCGTCCACCGTGCCGTTCTTCACCGCGAGTTCGGCGGCGTCATGGGTGCCCGCATAGATGAACTTGCCGAAGTAGGCCTGCGGCATCTGGCCCGTCTCGCGCTTGACCATGAAAGTCGGCACCAGTCCGCCTGACGTGGAGGCCGGGTCGACGAAGGCGACGCTCTTGCCCTTGAGGTCCTTGATGGAGCGGATACCGCTGCCGCACCGCGCGACGATCACGCTCTTGTACGAGGCCGAAGTCGTGCCGGCCCGGATCCCGACCGCGAAGGCCTCCGCCCCCGCCTCCTGCTCGGCGAGGATGTAGGACATCGGGCCGAAGAAGGCGATGTCCACGCGCTTCTTGCGCATCGCCTCGATCACGCTCGTGTAGTCGGTCGCCGTGAAGATCTTCACGTGCTCGCCCAGCTTGTGCTCCAGATATCCGCGCATGGGCTCGAAGCGCTTCAGCATCTCTTCGTTGTTCTCGGCCGGCACGAGGCCGAGCACCAGGTCACGCGACCAGGCGGCTCCTGCACCGGCGGCGAGAATCGCGGCGAGCACGAGACCGGAAATGCGATGTCTGCACATGAAGCGGGCTCCTTCGGTTTTGGACAGGCCGCGCGATGATGTCACGGTCGCTTCGAATGCGCGATGACTAAGGTCAGGTCTTGGCGCCTGCTGGACGCAAGGCGCCGCGTGCCCCGGTGGGCACGGCTCCCCCCCCGCGCGGTCTTCGCGCATGCCGCCTGCTGCAGAGGGGCGCTCCCTACTCCGCTTTCACCGCCTGCAGAACATCGGCGACGAGCTGGTGGGCGTGGAACCGCTTGCCGTCGGGGTCCACTCCGGTTCGCACGACGACCAGGTCGTGGCCCGGCACGACCGTGACGTATTGCCCCTTGTTGCCCGCCGTGGAAAATGTGCCGGGCGGCACGCCGGGCATCCGGTCGAACAGCCAGAACTGGGCACCGTAGCCCCACTGGCCGGCTTGCGGCGGCTTCGAAGGCGCGGGCGTCGACGCGAATTTCACCCAGCCTTCGGGAAGCAGGCGCCTGCCGTTCCAGACGCCGTCGGCCGCGAGAAACAGACCGAAGCGGGCGAGATCGCGAGCGGTCGTGTAGGTCTGGCTGGAGGCGACAAAGTTGCCCAGGTGATCGATCTCCATGGTCGTGTGGTGCATGCCCAGGGGAAGCAGCAACTCGTCGTACGGAAAGCGCAGATACCGGAAGTCGTCTGCCAGCACGTGCTTCAGTGCGCGCATCAGCAGCAGCGTGTCGTTGTTGGCGTACTTCCAGCGCTTTCCGGGCTCCGCTTCGAGGGGAGTCGTGGTCGCCGCGCTGATGACGTCCTGCCCGCCGAAGTAGATGGCGCTGGTGTTCGGCCCGCCGCTCAGCAGTCCGCTCGACATCCACAGCAGGTGCTTGTACGTGATGGCCTGCCGGGGATCGCCGGGATAGGACCATTCCGGGATGTCCGCCGGCGCATCGAGGTTCAGCAGGCCCTGTCTCGCAGCAATGGCCAGCAGCGCGGCCGTCATGCTCTTGGTCGTGGACCACGTGCGGTACCCGGAGCGGATGCCGAAACCGGGGCGGTAGCGCTCGGCGATGATGCGTCCGCCGCGCAGAACGATGACCGAGGTCGTGACCACGCCTTCCTTTTCGGCGTACGCCTTCGGATCGAAGGCGCGGTCCAGTACGGGTGCCAGGCCCGGATATGCCGGATCGAGGCCCGACGCGGGAATGTCGACACGGTCGCCCGCGGGAAACGGCACCGAACCGAGATCGGGCGCGGGCTCCCGGTGCACGTAGGGCAGCCGGGGAATGTCGCCGGTGTTCCAGTGCGGAGGCAGGATCGTGCAACCCATGGTGTCCCGGAACACGGCGGTGCGGACGATCGTTCCGTCGGCGCTCGCGGCGGTCACCAGCTTTCGCCGCTCGTCGATCACGGGAGCGGGATAGCCGGGCAACGCCACGTCCACCAGTTCGACCTTGGTGATGTCGTCGAGCGGCCGGCCCATCAGGAAGTGCGCGGAGCACGTGAACAACGCGCGGTAACCGGCGACGATCAGCGGTTCCATGTCGTCCGCGATGCCGGCGGGCCGCTGGTAAGGCGGTGTCGCCGACGCGGCACTGCCGAACGACAGCCCCAGGAACAGCGTAAGACCCCACATCCGCTTCGACATCCTGCCTCCGTTCATCGCCGTGATGGCGGTTTCAATCGTGCACGCCGAGACGGCGTGCGAAGGTGGCCTCGTCGAATCCCACCCATACTTCGTTTCCGCTCTCGACGACGGGACGCTTGATAGCGGAGGGGTGCGCGAGGAGCAGCGCGACCGCGCCGGCGGGCGTGTCGGCTCGAGCCTGGACTGCGGCCTCGAGTTTCCGCCAGGTGGTGCCGCGACGGTTCACGACCGTGTCGGCACCCAGACGTTCGCACCAGCGTTCGATCGCTTCCCGCGCAGGCGGCGTCTTCTTGAAGTCGACGAACTCGTAGGCGATGCCGTGCGCGTCCAGCCACGCCCGGGCCTTCTTGACCGTGTCGCAGTTGGCGATGCCCAGCACCCGGATCATGGCGTCAGGCTTTCGGCGCGCTATGGAGGTCGTCCACCCAGTGCACCGTCTCGGGCTGTTCCACGACCGGGATGTCGAGGTTCACCACGACGGGATCCTGGCCGCTGCGGCACAGCACGCACGACAGCGGCTCGGTATCCGACGCGTTGATCTCCTGGTGCGGCACGAACGGCGGCACATAGATGAAATCGCCCGGCCCGGCTTCCGCCGTGAATTCGAGCTTGTCTCCCCAGCGCATGCGCGCCTTGCCGCTCACCACGTAGATCACGCTTTCCACCGGACCATGGTGATGGGCGCCGGTCTTGGCCTTGGCGTGGATCACCACCGTGCCGGCCCACAGCTTCTCGGCACCGCAGCGAGCGTGGGTGATGGCAGCGGCACGGTTCATCCCTTGCGTCTGAGGCGTGTTGACATCCAGGTCCGCGCCATTGACGACGCGCACGCCGTGGAATTTCCAGTCGGAGACTGCGCTGTCGGACATGTTCGATTTCCTCTCCCCGGGGGAATGTGTGATGGATGTGCGCGACCGCGCCGCGGTCAGCCTGGCAACGCGAGCTCCAGCACCCGCGCGACGTGCCAGGCCTGTCTGCCGGCGCCATCGGCGATCTGATGACGGCAGCTCGTGCCGTCTGCGACGACGAGGCAGTTCGCGTCGGCCTTGCGCACCGCCGGGAGCAGCGCGGCCTCCCCCATCGCTCGCGACACTGCCTCGTGCTCCGATTCGTAGCCGAAGCTTCCCGCCATGCCGCAGCAGCTCGATTCCACGACGGACACCTGCAGTTCCGGCACCCACGACAGCACCCGTCTTACGGCGTCGAAAGCGCCGAACGCCTTCTGGTGACAGTGACCATGCACCAGGGCCGCCCGCGGCACGGGCGTCCAGGCTGCAGCGATCCGGTCCGCTTCGTGTTCGCGCACCAGGAACTCTTCGAACGTGGTGGCCAGCAGGGCGAGCCTGCCTGCCTCCGCGCCAAGACCCAGCACCGTGTATTCGTCGACGAGGGTGAACAGGCACGAAGGCTCGAGACCCACGACGGGCAGGCCGCGGTCGAGTGCCGGACGCAATGCCTCGAGCAGCCGGACCGCTTCCGCCTTTGCCTGGTCCACGAACCCGGTCGTGAGGTAGGTCCGTCCGCAACACAGCGGCCTTTCGCCTTGCGGGGCGGCGGCCACCTCGACCGCGTAACCCAGTGCACGCAGTACGCGCAGAGCCGCACGAAGATTCTCCGGCTCGAAATACCGGTTGAAGGTGTCCGCGAACAGGACGACCGCCCGCTCAGGACTCTGGCCGGCACCGGCGGCCTCCTGGTCCCTGAACACGTCCGGACGCCAGCGCGGCAGCGGGCGGCGTGCCGAGAGCCCGACCGCTTTCTCCAGGAGCAGCGCTGCGCCGGGAAGCCAGCGCTGGGCGTTGGCCAGCAGCGGGAAACGCGCCGCCATGGGCGCGTAGCGGGGCAGGTGCGCGACGAGGCCGTCCCGCAGATCGGGTGGCGTGGCGCGGTTGCGCTGGTGGCGCCATTCGATCTTGAGTCTTGCCATGTCCACGCCCGTCGGACATTCGCGCTTGCACCCCTTGCAGCCCACGCACAGCGACATCGCCTCCGCCAGCGCGTGCGCGGTCTGGGCGTCGTCACCGAGCTGCCCCGACAGGGCGAGACGAAGGGTGTTGGCACGGCCGCGGGTCAGGTGCTGCTCGTCACGCGTCACCCGGTAGGACGGGCACATGGTCCCCGCATCGAACTTGCGGCAGTGGCCGTTGTTGTTGCACATCTCCACCGCTCCCCCCAGACCGCCCCACTCCGACCAGTCCAGCGCGGTCTCCCCGGAAAGGAACCGGTAACCCGGCTTGAAGCGGAACATCGAGCGGTCGTCCATCCTGGGCGGACGCACGATCTTGCTGGGATTGAACAGTCCGCCGGGATCGAAGAGATCCTTGATCTCGCCGAGGGCGGCGGCGAGCCGCGAACCGAGGATCGGCTCGATCCACTCGGAGCGGACGAGCCCGTCGCCGTGTTCGCCGGAGTAGGCTCCCTTGAAGCGGCGCACCAGCGCACAGGCCTCCTCCGCGATGGCCCGCATCTTCTCTGCGCCATCGGTCTTCATGTTCAGCACGGGGCGCACGTGCAATGTCCCCACCGAAGCATGCGCATACCAGGTGCCGCGTGTGCCGTGCCGCGCGAAGATCTCGTCGATGCTGCGGGTGTACTCGGCCAGGTGCTCGAGCGGAACGGCGCAGTCCTCGATGAAGGAGACCGGTTTGCCGTCGCCCTTCATCGACATCATGATGTTGAGGCCGGCCTTGCGCACTTCCCAGATGGCTCGCTGCTGCGCCGCGTCCGTCACCTTCACGACGGCCTCGGGCACGCCCAGATCCGCCAGCAGCTCTTCGAGACGATCGAGCTTCGCACGTGGAGCGGCGCCGTCTTCGCCCGCGAACTCCACGAGCAGGATCGCGTCGGGCTGGCCCAGGAAGAACCGCTCCACCACAGGCCTGAATTCGGCGTGCTCGCGCGCGAGGCCGATCATCGTCCGGTCCACCAGCTCCACCGCTTCGGGATCGAGCTTCACGATCTCCTGCGTGAGCGCCATGGCCTGGTGGAACGACGGGAAGTGCGCGACGCCGAGGACCTTGTGGGCAGGAATGGGCGCGAGTTTCAGTTCCAGACGGCGGAACCAGGCGAGCGTACCCTCCGAGCCGACCAGCAGATGCGCGAGGTTGTGCGGCAGGTGCGGCTGCACCATGTCGAGGTTGTAGCCCTGCACGCGGCGGAGCACCTTGGGCCAGCGCGCCTCGATCTCGGCCGCCTCCCTGCGCGCGATGGAATGGATGCCCTCCACGATCTCGCGAAAGCGCGCGGGCCCTGCCTCCGCCTCGTCACCCGGACCGAAGCGGCAGGCGGTGCCGTCCGCCAGCCAGGCCTCGATGCCGAGGACGTTGTGCACCATGTTGCCGTAGCGGATGGAGCGGGCACCGCACGAGTTGTTGCCGGCCATGCCGCCGAGCGTGGCCTGGGCGGACGTCGACACGTCCACCGGATACCACAGCTTGTGGCTGCGCAGCTGCGCGTTCAGGTGATCGAGAACGAGACCGGGTTCGACGCACGCCGTGCGTGCCACAGGGTCGACCTCGATCAGCCGGTTGAGATGCTTGGAGGTGTCGATGACCAGCGCCGCGCCCACGGTCTGTCCGCACTGCGACGTGCCGCCGCCTCGCGGCAGGACGGGCACGCCCGCCTCCCGCGCGATCTCCAGCGCCGCGAGCACGTCTGTCTCCGTCCTGGGCACCACGACGCCCAGGGGTTCGATCTGGTAGATCGAGGCGTCGGTGGAGTAGCGGCCGCGGCTGCCCGCATCGAACAGCACGTCGCCTTCGATGGCGCGGCGCAGCCGCGCGGCCAGCGCGCTGTCGCCGGGAAGGACGGTGCGGACGAGCGGATGCGGTGCATTCATGGGGATTCGGATGATACTCTGCGACCGATCCTTCCAAGCACTTCCAGGAGCGCGCCATGACACACCGCGCCGGCCGTCACTTCCTGCAGATTCCCGGCCCCACCAACGTTCCGGACCGCGTGCTGCGTGCCATCGACCGGCCCACGATCGATCACCGCGGTCCCGACTTCAACCGTCTCGCGCGCGAGGTGCTCGACGGTCTCAAGCCCATCTTCGGCACGCGCGGTCCGGTCGTCATCTATCCCGCTTCCGGGACCGGGGCCTGGGAAGCCGCGCTGGTCAACACGCTGTCGCCCGGCGACCGCGTGCTGATGGCGGAGACCGGACAGTTCGCGTCGCTCTGGCGCAATCTCGCCGGCCGTCTGGGTCTCGTCGTGGAATTCTTGCCAGGGGACTGGCGCCACGGCGCCGACCCGCGGCAGATCGAGGCACGACTGGCCGACGACCGCGAGCGGGACATCAAGGCCGTGTGCGTCGTTCACAACGAGACGTCCACCGGCGTGACGTCGCGCATCCCCGAGATTCGCGGCGCGATCGATGCGGCGGGGCATCCCGCGCTCTTCATGGTGGACACGATCTCCTCGCTCGGTTCGATCGACTACCGGCAGGACGAATGGGGTGTCGACGTGACGGTCGCCGGTTCGCAGAAGGGGCTCATGCTGCCGCCGGGCCTGTCGTTCAACGGCATCAGCCAGAAGGCGCTGGCGGCATCGCGCTCTTCAGGTATGCCGCGCTCGTACTGGTCGTGGGAGGAGATGCTCGCCTCCAACCGCAGCGGCTGGTTCCCGTACACCCCCGCGACCAATCTTCTCTACGGCTTGCGCGAGGCGATCGTCATGCTGATGGAAGAAGGTCTCGAGAACGTGTTTGCGCGTCACGACCGCCACGCCGAGGCAACCCGGCGCGCCGTGCGGGCGTGGGGACTGGAGGTGCTCTGCGCCGACCCTGCCGAATACAGCAGCGCACTGACGGCCGTGGTGCTTCCGCAGGGACATGACGCGGATCGCATCCGTGCGCTGATCCTCGAACACTTCGATCTTTCGCTCGGCACGGGACTGGGCAAGCTGGCCGGGTCGGTGTTCCGCATCGGCCACCTGGGCGATTTCAACGATCTCACGCTGGCAGGCACGCTGGCGGGTGTGGAAATGGGCCTGGATCTGTCCGGCGTACCCATCACGAAGGAAGGCGTGCGCGCAGCGCTGGAGTTTCTTGCGGCGGCCAGGCGTCCCTCCGCGCTTCCCCGGGTTGCAGCGTTACCATGGGGGCGGGCAGCGCGTTGCGTCTCTGTGCAGCCATCGCGCTTGCACTCACGTTTCAACTCGCTCCGGTGATGGGTGCGGATGTCGGCGCGGGGACGGTCTCCCGGACCGAGGCCCTGGAAGGCCTGCGTGCCCCTGATGTGGAAGTTCGCCGCAAGTCCTCCCTGGGTCTGGGCAGCTCCGGCGAAATGGACGACGTCCCCGCCCTGATCGAGTCACTGCGGGATGACGACGAACTCGTTCGCGCCATCGCGCAGCGGTCCATCTGGGCGATCTGGAGCCGGTCGGGCGATGCCCAGACCGATCTTCTGTTCGAACAGGGCGCGGAGGAGATGGCCAACGGCAATCTCAAGGCGGCTGTCGCCACGTTCACCCGGATCATCGAGCGCGCCCCGGCCTTCGCAGAAGGCTGGAACAAGCGGGCGACCGCGCTGTTCCTGCTCGGCGAACTGGATGCGTCGGCCCGGGACTGCGACGAGGTCCTCGCGCTCAATCCGCTGCATTTCGGCGCTCTTTCGGGCTACGGTTTGATCGAGACCCGGCGCGGCAGGCTCGAGAGCGCGCTTGCCTACTTTCAACGCGCGCTGGCACTGAATCCCAATCTGGTGGGCGTATCCGACAACGTGGACTCCGTCCGGCGGGCGCTGGCCAAGCGCCGGATGCAGGACACCTGAGGCGCCCGCCTCTCTATTGGGCGGAACGCGAGAACGTGTCGCACGCCTTGAGCGTTCCATCCTCCAGCCCTTTGCGGAACCAGCGCACGCGCTGCTCCGAACTGCCGTGCGTGAAGCTCTCCGGCACCACGTAGCCCTGTGAACGGCGCTGCAGCCGGTCGTCGCCGATCGCCGCCGCCGCGTTCAGGCCTTCCTCGATATCGCCCGACTCCAGAATCTGCCGCGAGCGGTCGGCATGGTGCGCCCAGATGCCGGCAAAGCAGTCCGCCTGAAGTTCCATGCGCACCGAAAGCTGATTGGCGCGCGTTTCATCGGCGCGTGCCCGCGCCGCCTGCACCTTCTCCGCGATACCCAGGAGATTCTGGACGTGGTGCCCGACCTCGTGGGCTATCACGTAGGCCTGGGCGAAATCGCCCGGAGCGCCGAGCTTCTGGCTCATGTCCCGGTAGAACGAGAGATCGATGTACACGCGCCGGTCGCCGGGGCAATAGAACGGACCCATCGCAGCCTTGGCGCTGCCGCATGCGGATTGGACGGCGCCGGTGAAGAGCACCAGCCGCGGCGCCTCGTAACGGGCGTTGCCCCCGGCGAAGATTCCGGTCCAGGTGTCTTCGGTGTCCGCCAGCACCACCGACACGAAATCCTTGAGTCTCTCCTCGGCGGGATCGGTCCGTACGGGTCCCCGCGCGGTCTCCGAGGGCGGAGGTGCCATCCGGCTCGCGCCTTCGAGCACGATGCGCGGGTCTATCCCGAGGAACATCGCGATCACTGCGACCACGACGACGCCGATGCCGCCGCCGATCGCGCCCCTGCCCAGCGGCAGGCCGCGCCGGTCCTCGACATTGTCACTTCGCCTTCCGCCTTCCCACCGCATGGGTGATCTCCCTGTTCGCCATCCTGGCGCCTGTTTCGTCGCGCGGCTTGCCCGCTTTCCCGCCCTGACCGGCGCCCGAGGCAATCAGCAGACCGTAGTCCGGTTCCGGTTCGTTGGAGACCGCCTCGATGGAATACCTCCGCAGCAGGCGCCGTTCGGCGGCGGTCCAGCCAGGATGGGCATCCAGGGACGCGACGGGATGATTCTGGATCAGTCCCGCCTGCGCCGCCTGCGCCAGTGTCCGCGACGTCTCGATCATCAGCAGGCGCGCGGCATACGGCGCGGCGTGATGCTGCGGATTGTTCTCCGGCAGCACCCCCAGGTGAATGCCCTGGAATGCCGCGAAGGAAGCGGCATCGCACTGCCGCAGGATCGACAGGACGACCAGGTTGGCGCGCACGCTTGTGGCTTCCTCCACGGCAAAGCTCGTGCGGTACTCGGTGAGCCCGATCACGTAGTAGACGTCATCGAGATCGTCGTGGTGGAGGATCGTTCCTTCCAGCACGGCACGCTGGCTCGCGGCGCCGAGGCTGCCCGCGCGGGTTTCGCGGTAACGCAGCATCAGCTCGTCCGCGGTCATCTCCACGAACGACACGTTCACCTGGTGCGGCACGAGATAGCTCCTGCGCAGGCAGAACATGGACCTGGGCAGGGCGCGCCGGAATCTCTCGGGGGCGCGGGTCACTCGCGACAAGGCGCCGATCGCCCTCTGCAGTCCCGATGGAGCGTCCGGTTGCGCTTCTACGAAGCCGGCGCCTTCCAGCACGGTCAGCAGCCGGCTCAACTTGGATGCGCTCAGCTGCTCGAGCGTTTCCTCCCGGGCAGCCCGATAGAAGTCGTCCTTGGTGAGCCCTTCGCGCGAGGCCGGGATCTCCACGGCGAGCAGCAGCCGGGACAGCCTTCCGTCGTGGCGCTCGCGTCCGCGGTGCAATGCCTCGAACACGCTGCGCCGCAGATGACGGGTGCGTTCGGACTGGTCCGGGGATCCCATGGAGCCGCCTTTCTTTCGCAAGGATTCGCATGGTACTGCGAAATCTTGCGAAAGAATGCGGACGAGCGCGCAACCCCTGCGACCACGGCTGCGTCCGGCAGGTCAAGCATGGCGGGCGTCTGACCGCGCTGCAGCACAGGAGCCCCTCGTCACCACCCCATTCTCGATCATCGCAGCTGCCTTCACGCCCTTCCATGCGGACGGAACTCTCGATGCCGGAACCATCGCGAGGCAGGCGGCTGCGCTCGCCGCCGATGGGGTGGACGGCGCCTTCGTCTGCGGCACCACGGGCGAGGGTGCAGCGCTCACGTCGGAAGAGCGCGGGAGGGTGGCCGAGGAGTGGGTGGCGGCGAGCGCGCCCGGGTTCAGGGTGATCGTGCATGTGGGTCATGCGTCTGCTCACGAGGCGCAGGCCCTGGCCCGGCATGCTCAGGATGTCGGCGCGCATGCCGTCGCATCCGTCGCACCGTACTTTCTGAAGCCGCGCAATGCCCAGGAAGTGGTGGATGCGCTTGCGGTGATCGCCGCGGGCGCCCCGAGGCTGCCCTTCTACTACTACCATGTCCCTGCAGTCACGGGCATCGCTGTGCCGGCGGCGGCGGTGATCGCGGAGGCGCGCATGCGCATTCCCAATTTCCGCGGCATCAAGTTCACGGACGGGGATCTCAACGATCTGGGTGCCGTCATCGAAGCGTGCGGCAGCGAACTGGAGGTGTTCTACGGCCGCGACGACTTTCTCTTGCCCGCATTGAGCCTGGGCGTCCGGCAGGCAGTCGGCATGACCTACAACTACACGGGGCCGCTCGTGCGCCGGCTCGTGGCCGCGTTCGATCGCGGCGATCTCCCCTCGGCCCGCGCGGCACAGGCGCCCATTCGCAAGCTGATCGCGGCCAGCCTGCCCCACGGGATCATCAACGCGTTGAAGGCCGTGGCTCCGCACATCGGTGTCGACTGCGGCACGGTTCGGCCGCCGCTCACCCTGCTGACGGCAGCGCAGACGCAGGAGATTCTCGACAGGACCGGTCTGCGGGAGGCGATCGTCTCTCCCTCGATCCAGCGCCGCGCCGCCTGATCGTCCGCGTCACGCCTTGCCGGTGACGGCTTCGGCGAACCGGTCACGCAGCACGTTCTTCTGGACCTTGCCCATGGCATTGCGGGGGAGTTCCGGAAGGACGTGGATGCGCTTGGGAACCTTGTAGTTCGCCAGACGCATACGCAGCAGGGCAATCGCCTCCTGTTCCACGAACGCCGCACCCGGCGCGAGGATCACGACGGCGGTCACGGCCTCGCCGAAGTCGGGATGGGGCACGCCGATGACGGCCGATTCCACCACTCCGGCCAGCCCGTCGAGTTCGATCTCGATCTCCTTCGGATACACGTTGTATCCGCCGCTGATGATGAGGTCCTTCGCGCGTCCCACGATCGACAGATAGCCGTCTGCGTCCCACACGCCGACGTCGCCGGTGCGGAACCATCCATCCATGGTGAATTCTTCGCGGGTCTTCTCCGGCATGCGCCAGTACCCCTTGAAGACGCTTTCCCCGCGAATCTGGACACTGCCGTTCTCGCCCGCGGGCAGCAACCGGTCGCCCTCGCCGGCGACCCGCACTTCCATGCCGGCCAACGGCCGGCCGACGGTCCCGCCCTTGCGATCACCCAGGAGCGGATTGCTCGTGATGACGCCTGCCTCGCTCATGCCGTAGCGTTCGAGAATGCGCTGTCCCGTACGCGCTTCGAATTCGCGGAACGTCTCCATGAGCAGGGGCGCGGAACCCGACACGAACAGGCGGACGTTGCGCGCAAGTTCGCGCGTGAAGGAGGCCTCCGCCAGCAGGCGGGTGTAGTACGTCGGCACTCCCATCATCACTGTCGCCCCGGGCAGCGCCCGCAGTGCGGCGGCGGCATCGAATTTCCGATGAAACAGCATCCGTGCGCCGCTCAGCAGAACGCAGTGCGTCGAGATGAACAGTCCGTGAACGTGGAAGAGCGGAAGCTGGTGCAGGAGCACATCGGCGGACCGGAAGTCCCAGGCACCGGCCAGGGCTTCGCCGTTCGCCCGCAGGTTGCCGTGCGTGAGCATCGCTCCCTTGGAACGTCCGGTGGTGCCGGAGGTGTAGATGATGATGGCCAGATCGTCCGCGCCGACGCAGTGCACGGGCGCTTCGTCGATCGTATGCGTCACGCGATCCCGGAAAGTGCCTCCGCCGGAACCATCCAGCGTGAGCACGGCGGACACGTGGGCTGCCCGGGCGCGCGGCTCGAGCGCCTCCAGGCTCTCCGGTCTGCAGACGAACACCGCCGGCTCGGCATCGCCCAGGAAATACGCGATCTCGGGCGGCTGATAGGCGGTATTGAGGGGCAGGTAGACGAATCCGCCGCGCAGGCAGGCGAGGTAGAGCGCCAGCGCATCGGGGGACTTCTCCACCTGAGCGGCGATTCGATCGCCGGGCCGTGCACCTTGCGCTGCCAGCACGGCCGCCATGCGTCCGGCCCGCTGGGCGATATCGCCGTAGGTGACGATCTCGCCCTCCTCGGTTTCGAGCAGCGGTGCGGAAGGAGCGGGGAACCGCTGGGCGAACAGGGCGTAGAGGTTGTGGTTCATCGGGACAAGAAGAGGTTGGCGGCGGTTCAGCCGGGCAGGCTGGGCGCGGGCCACTCCCCGAATCCGGGCGAGCGGGTCCAGCGATCGATCACCCGCGCCTCGAGCAAGGCAGAAAGCGTGGGCTTCTGTTCCTGCTGTGTACCGACGACGCGGTCGACCGCATGCGCGGGCAGCGTCTGCAGGCGAATGCCAGGCCAGGCGGTGATGGTGGTTGCCGCCGCGGCCAGCGCCACGTAGATGGCGCCCCCCGCCTCGCCGATCAGCCAGAGTTCGACGGTGCGGCCGTTATGCGTCAGCGCGTGAGCTGCTTCGGCGACGCGCGTCACGAACTCGCTGAGCAGGATCTGTTCGTTGGCCTGGTCACCTGCCTGGCCGGGGCAATCGAGCAGCAGGGTCACCGGCACGCTCGCCGGTTCGTTGCGATAGGCGCGCAGGATGTCGATCATGCGCCAGCACGAGAACGCGCCCACGGCGCGTCCGCCCACGAATCCGGCGAAGCAGGTCTCCCGCCCGTCCACCCAGCCGTCACCCCACACGACGCCATCGCCGTAGACCGCGCTCCAGCCCTGAGTGAACAGGTGATCCAGACGCGCCTCGATCTCCTGCGGCGGAGCGAGCGTGGACAATGTGGTGGGGTCGCCCCGGTACATGCGAAGCCGGCGCGTGAGAGCCGTCATCGCGGGCAAGGCCGGCGCTCGCGCGGCAGTGCGCTCTCCCAGCCACGCCTTGACGACGGCAGAGACGGCGTGGGCATCGTCGCTCACCAGCACCGCTTCTTCGTCGTGGCGCGCGCGGCTTTCCGGCCCGTAGACCGCCTGGAGCGCATGCTCGCTTTCCGGCCCGCGATCCGGCACTGCGACGGCGCGCGGGCCCGAGAGCCCGATGCGGCAGCCCCGGGGATAGATCCTGGTGTCGGCGGTGAAGGCGAGCAGGCTCGCACCACCGAAGCAGTTGCGGCCGATCACGGCGACGATGGGCACCCCGAGAGCCCGGGCCTGCAGCAGTTGCCGTTGCAGCACGCGGAACGCGCCGAGCACTCGCACGCCCTCGGTGAGCTTCGCCCCGGCCGAATCGATGAGGAGAGCGATCGGCAACCGGTGGTCGACCGCGTGTGTTATCGCGTGGCAGATCCGCTCGGCATCGCTGCGGCCGATCGCGCCGGAGGCTCTGGAGGGATCGGTTCCGATGACGACCAGAGGCCGGCCCGCGAGCGTCGCGCGCACGACCCGCGCCCCTTCGTCGGTCGCGGAAAGGCCGGGAATCTCGGCTGCCGAGTCGACCAGCGCGGCGAGCCGGTCCTGCAACGGGCTGGCCAGATAGGGCTGCGCCATCGGATCGTCCGCAAGCCCTATCGGCAGCACCAGTCCTGCATGATCTCGACGAAGGCCCGGGTTGCCGTCCGGACGCGTTCCTCCACGCAGTATTCGTCGGTCTGATGCGCCATCTGCGGCTCGCCCGGCCCGAGGATGAGCGTGGGCGGGTTGCCGTAGGCCGGCTTGAGCGCGGCTGCGTCCGTGAAGTGGGTGGCCGTGCGCCCCTCGGGTCGCACGCCCAGGTACGGCTGCATGATGTCGAAGACGCGCTGGACCCAGGCATCGTCCGGATCGGTGTAGACGGATTCCACGTCGAGCAGGGTGTGCAGATCCACGTCGGGACCGAGCACTCGCGACAGATCATTGCGGATGTGCGAGTGCTCCTGTGTCGGAACCGTCCGCATGTCGATGCCGATGACGGCCTGGTCGGGAACGGAATTGATGTTGAGCCCGCCGCTGAAGGTGCCCACGTTGAGCGTGCCCTGGCCCATCAGCTCGTGAGCCGGCGTGTCGAAGTGGTAGTGCTCCAGACAGCTCACGGCCTTCGCCGCCTTGTACACGGCGTTCACGCCTTTGTCCGGCATCGAACCGTGCGCCGTGACGCCTTGCGTGCGCGCCTGCAGCCAGAAGGCGCCCTTGTGTCCGACGTAAGGGAAGTTGCCGGTCGGTTCGGCGACCACGATGGCGCCCGCGCGGCCCAGCGCACCGGGCGTCCGCACGAGGTCGAACGCGCCCTGGCAGCCGGTTTCCTCTCCGGCCGTGATCACGATGGAGACGCCGGCGGTGCGATCGAGGTGGGCAGCGAGTTCGACGGCAGCGCACACGAATGCGGCCACACCCGCTTTCATGTCGCTGGAGCCGCGGCCATACATGCGGCCGTCGTCGGTCTCACCCGCGAAGGGATCGTGCGACCACGCCTTGGCACCGAGCGGCACGATGTCGATGTGCCCGGTGAAACAGATCGGTGGCTTGTCGGCCTGGCCGCCGATGGTGGCCACCAGGTTGGCGCGTCCGGAACCGAATCCGTGGTACTTCACGCGGAAGCCCGCCGCTTCCAGCAAGGCGCCGATGTGTCTTGCGCAGGGCTCCTCGGCACCGGGCGGATTGATCGTGTTGAATCGGAGGAGCTCCTGCGTGAGACGGAGCGCGTCGCTGGCTGCCATGGATGTTCCTGGTCCTTCGTGACTCTGTGGGGAGTATACCGGTGCAGCCTCGCCGAACCGACCGGCGGCACCGCGTTCTCAGTGCGCGGCTCCGGCTTCTCCGAAGTAAGCCGCCACGAGTTCGGGATGAGCCTTCAACTCCGCTGCGGTCCCCTCGGCGACTACCCTGCCTCCGGAGAGCAGATAGCCGCGATGGGCCACGTCCAGCGTCTGGTGGACGTTCTGTTCCACGAGCAGCACCGACACACCGGTCTCGTTGATCCGCCGGATGACCTGGAAGTTCTCCTTCACGAACCTGGGCGAGAGACCGAGCGAGGGCTCGTCGATGATGATCAGCCCCGGAGACCCCATCAGTCCCCGGCCGATGGACAGCATTGCCTGCTCGCCGCCCGACAGCGTTCCAGCGAGCTGACCACGCCGTTCGCGCAACCGCGGAAAGACGCCATACACCGAGTCGTAGCGCTCGGCGATGATGGAGGCGTCGCGCACCAGGTACGCGCCCGTCCGCAGGTTCTCCTCGACGGTCAGCTTGGGAAACACGCGCCGGCCTTCGGGGATCACGCCGATGCCCCGGGTGACCACGAGATGGGTCGCCATGCCCGTCACGTCTTCGCCGCCCAGCAGGATGCTGCCCTGACGCGGAGGCGTCAGCCCGAGAACGGCCCGGACCAGAGTCGACTTGCCGGAGCCGTTCGCGCCGAGAAGGCAGGTGATTTCGCCGGCCTTCGCCACGAGCGACACGTCCCGCAGGACATCCACCCGGTCGTACGCGACGTGGAGGGAGCGCGCTTCCAGTTGCAGGGCCCGGGTCATTCGTCGATGCCCAGGTAAGCACGCCGGACCTCCGGATCCGAGGACACCTGCGCGTAGGTGCCCTCGCAGAGCTTGCGGCCGTAATCGAGGACCACGCAGCGGTTCGTGACGCTCTCGATCACGTTCATGTCGTGCTCGATGAGCACGACAGCGAGTTCCGGGCGTTGCGCCTTCACGCTCTGAAGGTCCTGCATGAGTTCGTGCGTCTCGTCGGGGGTCATGCCGGCAGACGGTTCATCCAGCAGCAGCAGTTTCGGTTGCCCGATCAGCGCCCGGCACACCTCCACGCGCCTGCGGTCGATCATGGTGAGATTGCCGGCCGGCTCGAACAGCCGCGCGGGCAACGCCGGGCTGAACTGCCGCAGCAGTTCGCGGGCAGACGCCGCGTGCCGCTCGATTTCGAGACGCAGACGCGAGCGAGCCAGCAGGTTGGTCCAGACGCCGTGATCGAGAGAAAGATGCAGTCCCAGCACGAGATTGTCGAAGACCGACAGCTCCAGTAGAAGACGCAGGCGCTGGAACGTTCGCGCAATGCCGCGACGGGCGATCTGGCGTGGCGCCAGCGCGGTGACGTCGGATCCGTCGAAGTCGACCGTTCCTCCGGCCGGCAGGACAAAACCGGTGACGGCGTTGAAGAACGTCGTCTTGCCCGAACCGTTGGGTCCGATCAGGCCGACCACTTCGCCGTGGTGGATCGTCAGATCAAGGCCGTCGAGCGCCCGCACGCCGCCGAACCGGACCGATAGTCCCTGTGCTCGCAGCAACGGGCCGGCACTCACTGCGACTCGCCGAAGTACCGCCGTGCACGCCGGGGGACGAGCCCCCCGGGTCGCACCAGCAGGATGAGGATGACCAGCGCCGCGAAGAGGAGGAAGCGGTACTCCTGGATCATCTGGAGCTTTTCGGGCAGCACGACCACGATGACGGCGGCGGGAATCAGACCCAGCGGATTGCCGATTCCGCCGAGAATCACGATGGACACGAGAATCAGCGAGTCGCCGAATGTGAAGCTTGCCGGCGCGATGAACGACGACAGCGTCGCGTACAGTGCTCCTGCCGTTCCCGCAAGAAAGTTGCCGATGGAGAACGCGGCGATCTTCCACGCGGCAGCATTGAGCCCGAAGGCGCTGGAGGCCGTCTCGTCCAGCCGCACGGCATCGAGTGCCAGACCCAGCCAGGATCGCTCGAGCCTGCGCACCGCGGCGTAAGCCAGAAGAAGCACGCCGAGACACAGCACCGCATAGTTCACGTAGAACGACCACTCGGTCTCGTCGTCGATCTCGATCGCCGAATTGAAGTCCCATCCGAACAGGACGAACCCGGGAACCTTCATGCCCTGCGGGCCGCCGAGCCCGTCGTTCACTTCGAGGAAGGTGCGGAACAGGATGCCGAAGGCGATGGTGATCAGCGCGGCATAGTGACCCCGCGTTCGAAGCAGCGGCAGGAGAAGCGCCGAACCTACAAGGGCGCTTGCGAGCCCGGCGATCGGAACGATCAGCAGGTGCGGGAGGGCCGTTCCCGTCATGAGGACCGCCGCGGCATAGCCTCCGGTACCCAGGAAGGCAGCCGCCGCGAAGTTGACCACGCCCGCGAAACCGAACTGCACGGTGAGGCCGAGACCGGCCAGCACGTACAACATCACGGTGCAGAGCATCAGGAGCTCGAAGTTGTGCTCGCGCAGGACGAACACCACTGCGAAGGCGGTCAGTCCGGAGAGAACGGCGAGGGTGCGCGGATGGGCGGCGATGCTTTCATGTACCCGGTCACCCCAGCGGAGCCGGACTCCGGCGACGGCCGCGATCAGGCTGACGGCGAGAACCGCTCCCACCTCCCATTGCTTCTCGGCGAGCAGCAGACCCAACAGGGCCGCGACGCCGGCGACGAGCGCGGCCAGTCCGGGGAAGAGGTTCGCGTTCATCGAGGTTCAGACCCGCTCCGCCGATCTCTCGGCGAGCAGACCACCTGGCTTGATCGCCATCAGCACGATCACGGCACCGAAGGCGAAGACATCCTTGTAAGCGCTGGCGAACGGCAACGCCACCGCCCCGAGCGTCTGCAGCGCAGCGAAGATGAATCCGCCGAGGATCGCGCCGTAGACGTTGCCCAATCCGCCGATGACGGCCGCGGAGAATCCGATGGCACCGAGCAGGAGCCCCATGTTGAAGCTCACTTCACTGTAGTACAGACCGTTCACGACGCCGGCCAGGGCCGCGAGGCCGGATCCGAGCGCGAAGGTGGCGAGTACGGTTCTCCGGAAGGGGATGCCCATTGCTGCAGCGGTCTCGGCGTCCTGCGCCACCGCGCGGACGGCGAGCCCCAGGCGCGTCCGCTGGATGAGCAGATGCACGCCGGCGATCGCTCCTACGCCGATGACCAGCAGGATGGCGCTGTCGTGACGCAGAGTGAAATCACCGAACTCCCAGGCTCCCGCCGGGAGCAGCCGCGGAAACGGCTTGGGGTTGGAACCCTGGGGGTAGAAGAGCCTCACCGCCTCGCGGATGACGGTTCCGGCCATCAGCGTGATGAGAAGCACGTTGAGGGTGGGTGCCTTGCGCAGAGGCAGGACGAGGAATCTCGCCATCAGAGCACCGACGAGCGCCATCGCGCCTATGGCCGTGGCGAGCATCGCGGCCAATACCCAGGCGGAGGGCGCGTTGCCCATGCCCACCGCCGTGGCAAGAGCGGTGAAGGCCCCCAGCATGACGACATCGCCGTGCGAGAACTTGATGACGTCCAGCACGCCGAAGAACAGCGTGAATCCGACTGCCACCAGGGCGTAGATGACGCCCAGCATGGCGCCATTCAGGCCATGCTGGGCAATCAACGCCAGGTCCATGCGCGAGTATCCGGGAGGGTTACTTGCGCAGGAGGGAACGCTTGCCGGAGGCGAACTCGCTGTCCTCCCAGACGATCCACTTGCCGTCCTGGACGACGAACTTGGTGATGACCGGCACGGCGTTCTGCCGGTGGTCGTCGAAGGTGATGCGGCCGACGACGGAATCGTAGTCACGTGTCTTGTTGAGTTCGTTGCGAACCTTCTTCCGGTCGGGTCCCACCTTCTCGACGGCGTCCATGATGAGGTTCGCCGCAGCGAACGCGAAGGGACCATAGGCTTCCGGATCGTCGCTGTACTTCGCTTTGGTGTACTGCTCGAGGAACGTCTTGCCTCCCGGGAGCTTCTCGGCGGGCGCGCCTTCCCGAAAGGCCACCACGCCCTCCGCAAGGGGGCCGAGCCCCTCGATGAAGGCGTCCGATACGATGCCCGAGGTCCCCTGGAACACGGCCTTGACGCCCAGCTTGTCCATCTGGCTGCGGATGCGCACGCCCAGGGGAGTGATGCCGCCGAAGTAGATGACTTCGGGCTTGAGTTCCTTGATGCGCGTGAGCTCGGCGGAGAAGTCCTGCTGGTCGGCCGTCACACCGAAGGTGCCCACGATCTGGCCGCCGTTCTTCTGCAGATATTCGGAGAAGTACTTGTTGTGTCCTTTGCCGTAGTCGGTGGTGTCGTGAATGATGGCCCAGCGCTTGTACTTGAGCCCGGTCATGAAGCGCGCCGCGGTCTCGTTCTGGTTGATCATCGTGCCGTTGACGCGATGGATCTCCTTGTAGTCGTTCGCGTACGTCACGTCGGGCAGAACGGCCCCCCAGACCACCACGGGCAGGCCGAACCGGTGATACACGTCCACGGTTCCCATGGCGACGGTCGAGCAGTAGTGCGTCACGCCCGCGATCACGGAGTTGTCGGACGCCGCCTTGGTCGCGACCTGCACCCCGACGTTCGGCTTGCATTCGTCGTCCAGCACGATCAATTCGTACATGAACCGCGCCCTCGGATCGGCATTGCGCAGCTTCACGGCGAGATCCGCGGAGTTGCGTCCGCCGAGGCCGTTGGCGGCGACACCACCGGTGAGCGGTCCGATGAAGGCGAGCTTGACGGTGTCTTTCGCACTCGCCCCGGTCATTGCGAGCGCCAGGACCAGCGCGCCGATCCAAGATGTGTTCGTTGCGGACATGACGATTTCTCCCCGGGAGCGCGATTGCGTTTCGAGCCGGAGGGTATTGGGGCGGGCCTGGACTGTCAAACGGGCGGGAGGAGACGCTGCCCGTGGTGAAACACGGCCAGTTCTCCCGGCCGCAAGGCGGTCCAGTGTTCGTCGTCGGTCAACGGAACGGTGGCGATCACCGCGACCCTGTCCTCGGGCGTGGTGACCTCGCTGAAGTCCACGTAAATATCTTCGTCCACCAGATGAGCGGTCGTGAAAGGCGCTTCGCGGACGAGATACGCCAACCGGTCGGAACAGTGTGCGAAGAGCGCAACGCCGTTGGAGAGAAGGAAATTGAAAGTGCCATGCGCACGGACGGATTCTGCCCAGCGGGCCACGGCGGCGGTCAATCCGTCTCGTGCAGGCTGCGCGTCCCCGAATTGGATTCTGAGCACGTCCAGCAGGTGACAGAACGCCGTTTCGCTGTCCGTGGTACCTGCGGGCAGGAAAGCGCCGGTCAGGCGGGGAGCGAAATCCTTGAGGTTCCCGTTGTGCGCGAAGATCCAATAGCGCCCCCACAGTTCGCGCATGAACGGGTGGGTGTTCTCCAGTGCGATCGGCCCCTGCGTCGCCTTGCGGATGTGCGCCACGACATTCATCGAGCGGATGGGGTACTCGCGCACGAGTCGCGCAATCGGGGATTGCACGGCGGGCGCCGGGTCGAGGAACACACGGCACCCCTTGCCTTCGAAAAAGGCGATTCCCCAGCCATCGGCGTGCTGGTCGGTGCCGCCCCCACGCTTATGGAAGCCGGTGAAGGAGAAACACACGTCCGTGGGCGTGTTGCAGTTCATGCCGAGGAGTTGACACATGGGAAGCGGGCCGTGATCGCGCGTATGTCCGGCGCAATGATACTCAGGGGAGTGCGCTATCGAGCGATGCCGGAGAACTCGGCGTTGGACCGGGCGTTTGCTGTCGGAGGCTCGTAGTGCCAGGAGAGGAGAGAAGAGACGGCGGCGGCAAAGGATTCCCTCGCCGTGGTTCGGGATGCGCGCAAGCCGCGCGACCAGCGACCGGTGCGAGGGGTGCGAGGGGTGCGAGGGCCTTTGGGAGAACGGGCGTTCGGCTCTGGATCGGCCAGGGCACGGCGAACGTTCTTCGCCGCACCCTGCCGATCGAGACTCAGCGCAAGGCGAAGATGTCGTACTTCACGTACGAACCGGCACCGACCTTGACTTCCACGATGCGACCGGCGAACTGGACGTGGTTGACCCAGGCGTACTTTTCCGCGCTGGTTTGCATGGTGGGTGCGGTGGTGAAGTAGTGATCCTTCGAAGTCAGGGTCTCGCCTTTCATCAGCCGGTCCCAGCTTTCCTTGGTATGACTGATGACGCCGTTGTAGGAGACGTAGATCAGTGCCCCGTCGTCCGTCTTCAGCGTCAACCGGACATCCAGTCTCGCAGCGCCACCGGGCATCAGGCGAAGCCAGTCTCCTGCGGGCGCCACGATGCTCGCGTTCATTCCCGGGCCCTTGAACCATCCCCCTTCCTGAACGTTGTAGATGAACAACGTGTTATCGATGACCTGAGGCGCGTCGAGCGGCGCGTACATGGTACCGACGTACTCCGGTCTGATTTCGGTGGTCTGGGCCGCCACCAGAGGGGAGAAGGTCAGAAGTCCGGCAAGAATTGCAACGGCAGTACTCCACCAGCGAAGTCGTTCAGGGCACATGGGACTCTCCGAGGTTGTTGGACGTGGGTTGCCATGGCAATGCGCGTGGGGACCATGGACCAACAGTCTACGGGGGCGTGGGTAACGGATCCCTTACCGGAGAGCGCAGCAGAAGGTCGCAGAGACGAAAAAGGCGGCCGAAGCCGCCTTTTCGGGTACATGCCGGGACGGATCAGCGCTTGCGCAGCTTGCGGATCGCTGCGAGCTGGGCGGCCAAGGTGGCAAGTTCGGCTTCCACGGAAGCGATCTCTTCCTTGTCCTGGGCTTTGGCGCGCGCTTCTTCGGCCAGGCGGATGGCCTCGTTGGCCTTCGCCTCGTCCAGATCGTGGCCGCGGATCGCGGTGTCCGCGAGAACGGTGACGACCTTGGGCTGCACTTCCAGGATGCCACCGGCCACGAAGATCAGCTGCTCCTCGCCTCCCCCAGCCGGCACGATGCGAACCGATCCGGGCTTGATGCGGGTGATGAGGGGCGTGTGACGCGGATAGATGCCGAGTTCGCCCGCTTCGCCCGGAAGCACGACAAATTCCGCTTCCCCGGAGAAGATGGACTCCTCGGCACTGACGACGTCGACGTGAATGGTGTTGGCCATGATCCCTCAGTGACTCTGATGTCGAACGGACGTGACGGATGTCACTGCAGCGTCTTCGCCTTCTCGAAGGCCTCTTCGATCGTGCCGACCATGTAGAACGCCTGTTCGGGCAGGTGATCGCATTCGCCGTTGACGATCATCTGGAAGCCCTTGATGGTGTCCTTCAGGGACACGATCTTGCCGGGCGAGCCGGTGAACACTTCTGCCACGTTGAACGGCTGGGAGAGGAACCGCTGGATCCGGCGCGCGCGGCCCACGGCCATCTTGTCTTCGGGAGACAGTTCGTCCATGCCCAGAATCGCGATGATGTCGCGCAGTTCCTTGTAACGCTGCAGCGTCGCCTGGACTGCACGCGTGGTGTTGTAGTGCTCTTCACCGATGACGTGCGGGTCCAGCTGACGCGACGTGGAATCGAGCGGGTCGACGGCGGGATAGATGCCGAGCGCCGCGATGTCACGTGACAGCACGACCGTGGCGTCAAGGTGGAGGAAGGTCGTCGCCGGGGACGGGTCGGTCAGGTCGTCGGCCGGCACGTACACGGCCTGGATCGACGTGATGGAACCCACCTTGGTCGACGTGATGCGCTCCTGGAGTCGGCCCATCTCTTCGGCAAGCGTCGGCTGGTAGCCCACGGCGGAAGGCATCCGGCCCAACAGAGCGGACACTTCCGTTCCCGCGAGGGTGTAGCGATAGATGTTGTCGATGAACAGCAGGATGTCTCGGCCATCGTCGCGGAAACGCTCGGCCATCGTCAGACCGGTCAGCGCGACGCGCAGGCGGTTGCCGGGCGGCTCGTTCATCTGGCCGAACACCATGGCCACCTTGTCCAGAACCTTGGACTCTTCCATCTCGTGATAGAAGTCGTTGCCTTCACGCGTACGCTCGCCCACGCCGGCAAACACCGAGTAGCCCCCATAGGACTTCGCGATGTTGTTGATGAGCTCCATCATGTTGACGGTCTTGCCGACGCCGGCGCCACCGAACAGGCCGATCTTGCCGCCCTTGGCGAACGGACAGATCAGATCGATCACCTTGATGCCCGTGGGAAGCAGTTCAACCGAAGGAGAAAGCTCGTCGAACTTCGGGGCAGGCTGATGAATGGCACGGCGCTCGTCGCCCTTGATCGGCCCGGCTTCGTCGATGGGGCGGCCGAGCACGTCCATGATGCGACCTAGGGTGCCTTCGCCGACCGGCACGGAGATCCCCGCGCCTGTGGAACTGACCTTCATGCCACGGCGCAGACCGTCCGACGATCCCAGTGCGATGCAGCGGACGATTCCGTCGCCGAGCTGCTGCTGTACCTCGAAGGTCAGACCCACTTCGGCAAGACCCTTCTCGCCGGTGTTCTCCAGAACGAGAGCCTCGTACACATGGGGCATGTTCTCGCGGGGAAACTCGATGTCGGTAACCGCGCCGATACACTGGACGATGGTGCCTTGAGCTTGTGCCATGTTCATTCCTCGAAGAGCCTGTTTCCGGCCAGGGCCGGTCCGTTCGCTAGGCCTGTTGGAGCCCTGAATTCGTTGTCGATCCCGTTACACCGCGGCCGCGCCGCCGACGATCTCGGAGAGTTCCTTGGTGATCGCGGCCTGGCGGTTCTTGTTGTAAACGAGGGTAAGTTCGTCGATGAGCGTCGCTGCGTTGTCGGATGCCGCCTTCATGGCCACCATCCGTGCCGACTGCTCGGAGGCCATGTTCTCTGCCACGGCCTGGAAGATCAGCGCTTCCACGTAACGGGTGAGCACCTGATCGAGCACGTCCTTGGCTTCCGGTTCGTAGATGTAGTCCCACGTTCCTTCGGGGGTCCCCATCTTTTCGCCAGAGAGCGGGAGCAACTGTTCGAGCACCGGCTCCTGCTTCATCGTGTTGATGAAGCGCGTGTACGCGAGAATGACGCGATCGAAGCGGTCCTGGATGTAGCCGTCGAGCATGACCTTCACCGCGCCGATCAGCTTTTCCATCTGCGGACGGTCACCGAGCTGAACGACCTGCGAGGAAATGGACGCACCCAGCCGTTGCATGAAGCCGAGACCCTTGCTGCCGATGCAGCAGACTTCGATCTCTTCGCCCTCGCCCTGCCACGTCTTGTACTGAGTCAGCACCTGTCGCAACAGGTTGGTGTTCAGCGCGCCGCACAGCCCCTTGTCCGTGGTGACGACGATCAGACCCACCCGCTTGACGGTGTCCCGCTCGACGAGGAACGGGTGCTTGTATTCCGCGTTGGCATGGGAGATGTGTGCGGCGACGTTGCGGATCCGGTCCGAGTAGGGGCGGGCCGCCCGCATCCGTTCCTGGGCGCGCCGCATCTTGGAAGCAGCCACCATCTCCATGGCTTTGGTGATCTTGCGCGTGTTTTGCACGCTCTTGATCTTGACGCGTATCTCTTTGGTGCCGGGCATGGGGAAGCGCCTGTGTAGTCAGGGGACGGCGATTGATCAGTAGCTGCCGTTCTTCTTCCAGTCCTTCAGCGCTTCGCTGAGGGCCTTCTCGTCGTCGGCCGGAAGATCCTTCTTGTCGTCGATGCGCTTGACCAGCTCGGCGTACTTGCCCTTGAGGTAGTCGCGCATGGACTTCTCGGCGGCGAGCGCCTTCTTGACGTCGATGTCGTCGAAGAAACCGTTGTTCACGGCGAAGAGCGTCAGCGCCATCTCGTACACTTCCAGCGGCTGATATTGCGCTTGCTTCATGAGTTCCGTGACCATCCGGCCGCGTTCGAGCTGGCGGCGGGTGGCTTCATCGAGGTCGGAGGCAAACTGCGCGAAAGCGGCAAGCTCGCGGTACTGCGCCAGGGCGAGACGCACGCCGCCGCCCGTGTCCTTCCGTTTCATGATCTTGGTCTGGGCCGCGCCGCCGACTCGGGACACCGAGATACCGGCATTGATGGCGGGACGGATACCGGCGTTGAAAAGGTCGGTTTCCAGGAAGATCTGACCGTCCGTGATGGAGATCACGTTTGTCGGAACGAACGCTGTCACGTCGCCAGCCTGGGTTTCGATGACGGGCAAGGCCGTCAGCGAGCCCGTCTTGCCCTTCACTGCGCCGTTGGTGAGCTTTTCCACCCACTCTTCGTTCACGCGTGCCGCCCGTTCGAGCAAACGGGAGTGCAGATAGAAAACGTCCCCCGGATATGCCTCGCGGCCGGGAGGACGGCGCAGAAGCAGCGAGATCTGACGGTAGGCCCAGGCCTGCTTGGTCAGGTCGTCATAGATGATCAGGGCGTCCTGCCCGCGGTCGCGGAAGTACTCGCCCATCGTGCAACCCGAGTACGGCGCGATGTACTGCATCGCCGCCGATTCCGAGGCCGATGCTGCGACCACGATCGTGTAGGCCAACGCCCCGTGTTCTTCGAGCTTTCGCACCACGTTGGCAATCGTGGATGCCTTCTGTCCGATGGCGACGTAGACACAGAAAAGGTCCTTGCCCTTCTGATTGATGATCGTGTCGATGGCCACGGCGGTCTTCCCGGTCTGGCGGTCACCGATGATGAGCTCGCGCTGGCCGCGGCCGACAGGCACCATGGAGTCGATGGCCTTGAGTCCGGTCTGCACCGGCTGGGAAACCGACTTGCGCCAGATCACGCCCGGAGCCACCTTCTCGATGACGTCCGTCTCCTTCGCGTTGATGGGACCCTTTCCGTCGATGGGCTGACCGAGGGAGTTGACCACCCGTCCGAGGAGCTCGGGGCCCACGGGCACCGAGAGAATCTGTCCGGTGCATTTGACGGTGTCACCTTCCGAGATGTGCTCGTACTCGCCCAGGATAACCGCGCCGACCGAGTCACGCTCGAGGTTGAGCGCAAGGCCGAACGTGTTGCGGGGGAACTCGAGCATCTCACCCTGCATCACGTCGGAAAGCCCGTGGACGCGGCAGATGCCGTCGGTCACGGAGACCACCGTACCCTGCGTGCGCATCTGTGCGCTGGCGTCCAGATTCTGAATCCGGCTCTTGATGAGTTCCGAGATCTCGGATGGGTTGAGTTGCATGCCTGCTCCTAAGCTCTTAGGGCGCTTTCGAGCGCGGACAGCTGAGCACGCGCCGAAGCATCGATCACTTTGTCGCCCATGACGATCTTGACCCCTCCGATCAGCTGGGGGTCGACGGTCACACGGACGGTCACTTTCTTGCCGGTGTGGTTCTCGAGGCGACCGATGAGGTCGGCCTGCTGTTCCGATTCGAGCGGGAAGGCGCTGACGATTTCCACTTCCTGCACGCCTTCCCGTTCGTTCTTCAAGGCCTCGAACTGTGTTCGAATCTCGCCGAGGGCATCCATGCGGCGGTTCTCGGCAAGAATACGGACGAAGTTTTGTGCTTCGCCCGACAGCTTGCCGTCGAGAATCTTCAGATAGATGCCTGACACCTGGGCGGCCGACAGTTTCGGATCGCTGGTGAGTTCCTGCACGGTGGTGTCCTGCGACACCTGGGCAAGGGCTGCCAGGGCGCCCGACCAATCCGCAAGCTTGGCGGTTGCGTCTGCCAGCTTGTAGGAGGCTTTCGCGTAGGGACGCGCGATTGTGCTCAGTTCAGCCATGGCGCCTTAGAGTTGCTTCTTGACCGCATCGAGTAGATCGGCGTGAGCCCGGCTGTCCACTTCGCGCCGCAGGATCTTTTCGGCGCCGGCAACCGCAAGGGCTGCCACCTGTTCCCGCAACTGCTCGCGGGCACGGGAGACTTCCTGCTCGATTTCCGCCTTGGCTGCCACCTTTTCACGGTCGGCTTCGGCCTTGGCGGCGGACTTGGCTTCTTCGATCAGCTGCGCGCCGCGCTTCTCCGCCTGGGCGATGATTTCCGCTGCTCTGCCGCGAGCCTCGCTGATGGCCACATCCGCCTGCTTGGTGGACTTCTCAAGCGCGCTGCGACCTTGCTCGGCTGCCGCCAGTCCGTCAGCGATCTGCTTCTGACGCGTTTCGATGGCGCGCAGCATAGGCGGCCAGACGAACTTGACCGTGAACCAGATGAAGACTGCGAAGGCGATGGCCTGCGCAATCAGCGTGAGGTTGAGATTCATGCCGGCCTCACCGGTGAGGGGTTACGGATCAGCCTGCGGCCTGGACGACGGCGAGAAGCGGGTTACCGAACGCGAACAGCATCGCCAGACCCACGCCGATGATGAACGACGCGTCGATCAGACCGAGCAGCAGGAACACTTTGGCCTGCAGCGAGTTGGTGAGTTCGGGCTGACGTGCGGCCGCTTCGAGGAAGCGGGAGCACATGATGCCCACACCGATACACGCACCCGCGGCGCCAAGGCCGATCATGAGTCCGATACCGATACCGGTGTAGGCCTGGATCATCGCGAGAAACTGCAGTTTTTCCATGGTTGCTGTCCTTCTTTGAACGGAAGTGGAAGTGGAACGGAAACTCAGTGGCTTTCGTGCGCCATGGCGAGGTACACCACGGTGAGCATCATGAAGATGAATGCCTGGAGCACGACGATAAGAATGTGGAAGATCGCCCATCCGGCCCCGAGGATCGCACCGAATACGGTGCCGGCGAGGCCGGTCGCGGCCCACAGCCAGAGGAGCAGGAAGATGATCTCGCCCGCATACATGTTCCCGTACAGACGCAAGGAATGCGAAAGGGGCTTGGAAATGTACTCGACGAGGTTGAAGAGGAAGTTCGCCGGCCACAGCAGCGGATGGCCGCCGAAGGGAGCGCAGAACAATTCGTGGATCCAGCCTCCCAGGCCCTTCACGGAGATGGAGAAATAGATCATCAGGATCCAGACGGACAACGCCAGCGCGAAAGTGGTATTCACGTCGGCGGTCGGAACACCGCGCCAGTTGTGCAGGTGGAAGACGTGCTCGTAGATCCACGCCATGATGTCCACGGGCAGGAAATCCATGGCGTTCATCAGAAGGACCCACACGAAGACCGTCAGCGCCGCGGGAGCGATGAACTTGTGCCGATCGCCGTGGAAGATGCCCTTGACCTGTTCGTCTATGAACTCGAAGGCCAGTTCTACGAAGGCCTGCCGCTTGCCCGGCACACCTGAAGTGGCGCCTCGCGCCACCCACCAGAGGAAACCGATGCCCACGATGCCCATGAGCACGGCCATGAACAGCGAGTCGACATGCAGGGTCCAGAACGAACCTTGCCCGGTCTGCGCCGTGAAGTTTGTCAGGTGGTGCCCGATGTACTCGGTGGGGGTGAGTTGTGATTCCGCAGCCATGACCGAAGCAGCGACTCCGTTATTTGTCCCGTACGAAAAACGCCATCGACTGGATCAGCACCGCGACGATGAACGTCGCAATGAAGATCGTCGGCACCAATTGCGCATATGCCTTCATCACCAGCCACAGCAGAGCGATGATGACGAACACCTTTACAGCTTCGGCCCGAAGGACGGCCAGGAGCGCAAGACCCGCCGAATTCGCCTTGCCGAGCCGGGCAACCGCCATGAAAACGAGGGTTGCCACGACACTGATCGAGCCACCGAGCAGTGCAGAAAGCGCGGCGTTGGATCCAATGACAGCGTACGCCGCGATCGAAAACGTGACAGTGATGATGATCTGCCACCGCAGCACGACTCGCATCGGCGACCGCCCGACGGGTGCCACGTTGTTCTCTCCGCTCGACCTTCAAGCAAAGCCCGGGAGTATATCGATGGGCCCGCGGCGGGTCAACGCGGTTTGTGCAATGCAGCGTGAACTTAGCGCAGGCGCGTCAGAACCGAGTCGAGTTGAGCGAGCGAGGAAAATGCACGACAAGCTTTCCCGAACCCTTGGAACGCGAGAGGATTTCCACTCGCGTTCCGAGCAGATCGGACAACTCTTCTTCAAGTTGGCGAACATCCGTGCTGACTTTTCGCCGGGCCCCGGCCGCCGACGCGGGGGCGAGCGCGGCGGATGCGGCCCTCTCGGCTTCGCGTACCGACAACCCCTTGTGAACCACCTGGTGCGCAACCTCCAGCTGACGGGAGGGATCCAGGGGCAGCAAGGCCCGGGCGTGCCCCATCTCGATACGGCCATCCGACAGCATCGACTGGATGACGGTCGGCAGCGCGAGTAGCCGGAGCAGGTTGCTGACGGCACTTCGGGATCGGCCGACGGCGTCGGCGGCGGCTTGGTGGGTCATGCCAAACTCCTCCACAAGCCGCTGGATGCCGTTGGCTTCCTCTATGGCATTCAGATTCTCCCGCTGGATGTTCTCGATCAGCGCCATGGCCAGCGCCGATTCATCCGGCACATTCCGCACGACGACAGGCACCTCTTGCAGACCTGCCCGTTGAGCGGCTCGCCAACGGCGCTCGCCCGCGATGATTTCGTATCTGTCCTGTCCGATCTGTCGAGCCAGAATGGGTTGGATCAACCCTTGCGCCTTGATGGATTCCGCCAGCTCTGCGATCGCGTCCTCGTGCATGTTCGTGCGCGGCTGGTACTTCCCCGGCTGAAGCGCGGAGAGTCTAAGGCTGAGAAGGCGCTCGCCTTCCCCCTGTGACGGTTCTCCGCCCCCCAGAAGGGCGTCCAGTCCCCTTCCGAGTCCTCTGTTCTTGGCCATTTCGTTCAGTTCTTCGTCTTGGATTGCTTGGAGAGGATCTCGCCAGCCAGGGCCAGATATGCCAGGGCCCCCTTCGACTGGCGGTCGTACCGGAGCACCGGCATACCGTGGCTGGGTGCTTCGGCGAGCCGTACGTTTCGAGGGATGACGGTGCGGTAGACCTTGTCGCCGAAGTGCTGCTGGAGCTGATCCGAAACCTGCTGTGCAAGCGTGTTGCGCGGATCGAACATCGTGCGCAGGAGCCCCTCGATTTCGAGTGTCGGGTTGAGATTGGCTCGCACTCTCTTGACGGTGTTGACGAGGTCAGACAGGCCCTCAAGAGCGTAGTACTCGCATTGCATTGGAATCATCACGGCATCCGATGCGCACAGTGCATTCACGGTCAGAAGGTTGAGAGCCGGAGGACAGTCGATCAGAACAAAGTCGTAGGCCGCACGAACGTCCGCTATTGCCTGCTTGAGTCGCGTTTCTCGATGGTCGACCTGGACCATTTCGACCTCCGCACCTGCGAGATCGCGGTTTGCCGGAATGACGTCGTATCCCGCGGCACTTCGCACCACCACCTTCCCGAGGTCGGCTTCCCCCAGCAGAACGTCATAGATGCTCGAGACGAGCGTCCGCTTGTCGATTCCACTCCCCATGGTGGCATTGCCTTGGGGGTCCAGGTCGACGAGAAGAACACGTTGCCCTGCTGTCGCCAGGCTCGCCGCAAGATTCACCGTCGTCGTGGTCTTGCCAACCCCACCTTTCTGGTTGGTGATCGCCAGCACCCGTGCACCCGAAGTTTTTGAGTTCATTGTTTTTTTTGAAGGATCACGAGGTGTCGGGCAGCAGCCAGACCCGGCACGGACAACGGCCGAACCGCCAGGCAGGCAAAATCGTCGGGAACCTTCGTGAGTTCCTCATGGGGCAGCAGGCCTTTCATGGCAAGCAGCTGGCCGGCTGGTTTGGCAAGATGCCCTGCGAGCCGTACGAAGTCGGAAAGGTCGGCGAAAGCGCGTGAAATCACCGTGTCGAAGGCGACATCGGGGTGGAATTCCTCGACGCGCTGGCGCACGACCCGCACGTTGCGCAGTCCGAGAGTGCCCACCGCTTGGACGAGGAATGCGCTCTTCTTCTGGTTGGATTCGACCAGTACCACCTCTCGCTCCGGTTCGGTCATCGCGATCGGGATTCCCGGAAGTCCAGGACCGGTGCCCACATCAGCGAGCGTTCCCGCAGGAAGCAGTGGCACCACGCTCAATGAGTCGAGCAGGTGGTGAGTCACCATGTTGTTCGCGTCGCGAACTGCGGTGAGACTGTACACGGCATTCCATTTAGTTAATAAATTCAGATAGTTAAGAAGACCACTGCAGAGACGGAAAGAGTACTCGAGCCCTAGCTGCTGCAGGCCTGCGGCTAGAGGCTGATGAAGAGGGTCCATCAACCCACGGTCCGGGTCGAGTCGCGGCCGTACTTGCGCAGATGAACACGCAACAAGGAAAGCGCAGCCGGAGTGATGCCCGAAATTGAAGCAGCATCGCGCAGCGTCGCGGGTCGGTGTTTATTCAGTTTCTGGGTGACCTCATGGGAAAGGCCCCGCACTTCCCGGTAGTCGAGGTCAGTCGGGAGCACCCAATCGCCATGTTCGACCTGCCGTTGCACCTCCTCGCGCTGACGATCGATGTACCCGCGGTACTTGATCTGGATCTCCACCTGTGAGGCTGCTTCTTCGTCCTGAACGGCTTCGTCGGGTGTGGCCCACTGCACCAGTTCGCGGTAACGAACATCCGGACGGCGCAGCAGTTGCTCCAGCGTCGCATCGCGGTCGATGGTCTGGCCGAACAGCGCCTTCGCCTCTTCGGTTTGAAAATGCCGCGGATTGCATCGAGTGCTTCGCAAACGCGCCAATTCGACTTCGATGAGTTCCTGTTTCCGTTCGAAACGCCTCCAGCGAGCGTCGTCGATCAAGCCCAATCGCCGGCCGATGGCGGTGAGTCTCAAGTCCGCATTGTCCTCTCGAAGGCTGAGACGGTGTTCCGCTCGGCTGGTGAACATTCGGTACGGTTCCGTCACACCACGATTGACGAGATCATCGACAAGCACACCGAGGTACGCCTCGTGCCGTGCCGGAACCCACGGATCAAGCTCGTCCACGGCCCGTGCGGCATTGATCCCCGCCAGCAATCCTTGCGCAGCCGCTTCTTCATAGCCGGTCGTTCCATTGATCTGGCCGGCGAAGAATAGTCCCGCTATCGATTTGGTTTCCAAGGACTTTCGCAATTCCCTCGGATCAAAATAGTCGTATTCGATCGCGTATCCCGGACGGGTGAGATGCGCATTCTCGAGACCGGGAATGCTTTGCACCAGCGCCAGCTGAACATCGAAAGGCAGGCTGGTCGAGACCCCATTCGGATAGAACTCGTGGGTCGTCAAACCCTCCGGTTCGAGAAAGACCTGGTGAGAGTGCTTGTCAGCAAAGCGGTGCACCTTGTCTTCGATGGAGGGGCAGTAGCGGGGACCGATGCCTTCAATCACCCCGGTGAACATGGGCGACCTGTCGAGGCCCCTCGAACGATTTCGTGCGTGCGCTCGTTGGTGTGCGCGATCCAACAGGGCAGCTGTTCGGGATGCATTTCGCGGCGCCCCATGTACGAGAACACCGGTTCAGGATCATCACCGGGTTGACGTTCAAGTCGGGAAAAATCGATGGATCGTCCATCGATGCGGGGCGGTGTGCCCGTTTTCAAGCGACCTACGGGAAGGCCGAGTTCGCGCAGCCTTCCCGACAATGCAACGGAGGGGGGGTCACCGGCCCTTCCCGCCTGGTGTTGCGAGAGCCCTATGTGGATAACGCCCGCGAGGAATGTACCGGCGGTCAGAACGACCGAGGTGGTATTGAACTGGACGCCTGACTGGGTCACCACCCCGGTGATCCGATCCCCCTTCAATAGCAGGTCGTCGACCGTTTGCTGAAAGAGACTGAGATTCGGCTGATTTTCCAGAGCGGTTCGAATGCCTTTGCGATAAAGGACCCGATCGGCCTGGGCGCGCGTAGCCCGTACCGCAGGACCTTTGCTTCCGTTGAGGACCCGAAACTGGATACCTGCTTCATCGGTCGCCAATGCCATGGCTCCGCCCAGGGCATCGACCTCTTTCACCAAGTGCCCTTTGCCGATGCCTCCGATGGAGGGATTGCACGACATCTGTCCCAACGTTTCGATACTTTGCGTCAGAAGAAGCGTCGACTTGCCCATGCGGGCAGATGCCAAGGCGGCCTCTGTACCGGCGTGTCCGCCGCCGATCACGACGACATCGAATGTCTTGGGGAAAATCACGGGGTTTCCTGCCACGAAGGGGTCGAAATGATAGTTCAAAAGGCCTCATCTCGAGTGTTTCACGTGAAACATCGATCCCTGTTTCACGTGGAACACTCCAACGAGCGCAAAGATCAGATCGACATAGCGCGAGATCTACAGCGCGTCGCTCCTATCCGCTGGTGACGCCGGGATGCTCGGAATATCGTCGAAAATGCCCGCGCCGGGCCCCCAACCAACCCCAGTTGACTCTATTTTCCTATGCAGAATCTCGAAAAGATCTCGCCCAGAAGATCTTCGGGACTCGTCCTGCCAAAGATGACTTCGAGTGACGACTCTGCATAGCGCAACTCTTCAGCCAGAAGCGACTCGTCCCCCTGAAGCAAAGCGATCGCAGCCTCGATATGTGATCGCGCACGTTCCATTGCGGCCAGATGTCGTTCGCGGGCGATGAACACCCCCTCGCTCTCTCCGGATTCGCCCCAACCAATGAACCGCAGGATCGCATGCCGCAATTCGGCGATCCCGAAGCCAGTAACCGCAGAAACCAAGATTTCAGTGCCCGGCGCAGCAACCCCATCGGCAAGGGCGTCGCCGGCCAAATCACACTTGTTACGCACAATCAACTGAAGCAATGGCAATGCGGCGTGCTTCTTCACTCGGTCCACCGCATCGACCACGGGGTGCGCGCATCCACGACGACAAGTGCAAGGTCGGCGCCCAAGGACGCAGCTCGTCCGCGTTCGATACCTGCCTGTTCCACGAGGTCATCGGTCAGGCGAAGGCCTGCGGTATCGATGACGTGAATAGGGACGCCTTCGATCGACGTTTCCGCCCGAATCGTGTCCCTGGTCGTCCCGGGAATATCCGTCACGATGGCGAGATCTTCATCTGCCAGGGCGTTCAGCAGACTCGACTTTCCCACGTTGGGCTCGCCAACGATGACGATGCGCGCACCCTCCTTCAGCAAAACGCCCTGTCGCGCCACGTTGCGAATGTCCTCAAGTGCCCTCAGTGCATGGCCTAGCCGGCCGGGAATGTCATACTGGCCCAGTACATCCAAACCTTCTTCCGGGAAATCCAGACTCGCTTCGACCAAGGTGCGAAGGTCCCGCAGGCGAGAGCAGAATTCTTCCACCCTCTTGGAGAATGCCCCCGAGAGGGATCGAACAGCCGCCCGGGCCGCCACACTTGAACCTGCGTCGATGAGATCCGCGACCGCTTCGGCTTGGGCAAGATCCAACTTCCCATTGAGGAAAGACCGTTCCGTGAATTCGCCGGGCCGTGCCGGTCGCGCGCCAAGTCTGACGCAGGCCGCAACCAGATCGGCAAGGACGACGGGATTTCCGTGCGCCTGAAGTTCTAGAACGTCTTCCCCGGTAAAGGAAGCGGGCCCTGGAAAGTACAGCGCCAAGCCGGAATCGATGGTCTCGTCGAAAGCAAACCGACACTGGAAGGCCCGGCGGGGTGCCGGGACACTTCCGCAAATACGAGCTGCGATATGAGGAACGAGAGGGCCGGAGATCCGCACAATTCCGATCGCCCCCCGTCCTGGCGCAGTGGAAACCGCGACGATTGTGTCAACGCTTGCGTGCAGCAATCCCCGCCTTCTCCAGCTTTCGGGTGATATACCACTGCTGCGCGATCGAAAGGACGTTGTTGACTACCCAGTACAAGACAAGACCGGCCGGGAAGAAGAAAAAGAAGATGCTGAAGGCGACGGGCATGATCTTCATCACCTTCGCCTGAATGGGATCCGGCGGCTCTGGGTTGAGACGCGTCTGCACGATCATGCTGATACCCATGATGATGGGCAAGATATAAAAGGGATCCGGACTTGAAAGATCCTTGATCCAAAGAGCAAAGGGTGCGTGACGCATTTCCACGCTGCCAAGCAGCACCCAATAAAGCGCAATAAATACAGGTATTTGTACGACAATCGGCAGGCATCCGCCGAGTGGATTGATCTTTTCGGTCTTGTACATCTCCATCATCGCCTGATGGAGTTTCTGCCGATCATCCCCGAACTGCTCTTTGAGCTTCTGTAGCTTCGGCGCGAGGACACGCATCTTGGCCATCGATTTGTACGAGGCTGCGGACAGGGGGAAGAACAGGGCTTTGATAATGACCGTCAGAACGATGATCGCCACGCCCCAGTTCTGGACGAAAAGTTTGTAGATCGACGAAAGTGCCCAGAACAGCGGGGTCGCGATCACCGTGAGCCAGCCGTAGTCGACCGTGTATTGAAGGCCGGGCGCCAACTGTTCCAGCTTCTTCTGCTCCTGCGGGCCCACGTAAAGCGGGACGTCCACCGACCACTCGCCTTGCGCGGACGACGTCGTGGGAACAATGACTCCGGCTGCGTATAGCCCGTTCTCCAGAGACCGCGTGAAGAACTCGCGGCCTTCGGAGGCCTTGGGTAGCCAAGCGGACACGAAATAGTGCTGAACCATGGCAATCCAGCCGTCGTTCGCCGTCTTGACGTGGCTCGCCTTTCCTTTCGCGATGTCGGAGAACGTGACCTTCTGGTATTTCTCCTTTTCGGTGTAGACGGCCACGCCGTTGTACGTCGGCACCCACCGGGAATCTCCCTCAGGCGCCGTGTCGTCGCGCACAAGCTGGAAGTACGCTGCCGGCTTCAACGACGAAGGCGCACCTTCCACGCGAAAACCAACATCGATCACGTGGGAGCCGCGACGTAATCTGAAGGTCTTGAGGACGGAGGGGCCGGATCCCGCTGTACCTTGGGAGAGTTCCAGGATCAGTTCGTCTTTGCCTTCCTGCAACGTCCGCTCGCCGGTCATTGCTGCAAAGACGGACTTGTGTGTCGGAAGTCCTTCACCCAACAGACCGCTTTGCGCCAGATACGTGCGCTTTCCGCCAGTCTCCAACAGTACGAAGTTCTTGGTTGGATCCAAGGTGTCCTTTTGATCCAACAGTTCCACTCGCTGGATATCTCCACCCACCGTGGAGACATGGACCTTCATAACATCCGTTTGAAGAACAACAACCTCGCCTCCCGCGCTGACGGGCACGATCTGCTGCGGAGCCGTCGCCACGGGTGTGGCGGCCCGGGGCGTCTCCTTGCCAGCAACGATGGAGGTGGAGGTCGGCACGTCACTGACGGTCGACTCGATCCTGGAAGACGCGGGCGGGACATCCTTCTTCCCATACTGGTCTACCCACCGCTCGCCCAAGATGAACAAGGTGACACAAAAAATCACCAAGGAAACAAGGCGTATCGATTCCAGGGGCGAGTTCATTCGGATTCAGGGGACAGGATCATGGCCACCGGCATGGAAAGGATGACAACGCAGGAGCCGCTTCAAGGCAAGCCAGCCACCTTGGAACACTCCGTGCCGTTCGAGGGCTTCGATGGCATAGCACGAGCAAGTCGGATGGAATCGGCACCCCTGGCCAAAATACGGACTCAGGGACACCTGATACAGCCGGATCGAACGCTGGAGAAGGATTCGAATCATTCCAGGTTGGCGAGCAGACGCTCGAGTTCTTGACGAACTACTTGCCTGTCTCCCGGCGCAAACATCGTTTTCAGCCTGACCACCACGTTGAGTGGTGATTTGATGGCATCCGACTGCCTGTACACCTCTCGCACCATGCGTTTGACGAAGTTCCGGGCTACACCCGTCCTTGTCAAACGCTTCGGTACTACCAGACCCAGTCGACCCTGCAAGTCATTGGACGCAATCCAATGCACCGCAAAATGCCGCCCGGTCTTTCGGCGGCCGATCTTGAACGCACGATCAAATGCTGAAGCACCACACAACCGCTGGTGCTTCGCGAAACGTGCGGATCGAATCGCCGGAAGTCTTATTGGCTCAGACAGCCAGGCGAGCCCGGCCTTTGGCACGCCGAGCGTTGATCACCGCTCTGCCAGTGCGAGTTTTCATGCGGACACGAAAACCATGCGTACGCTTGCGACGCGTCACAGAAGGCTGATAAGTACGCTTCATGACTTTCCCCGAAAAAGTCTTCGATTAAACCGTTCTTTGGGAAGCTATGTCAACGGGCAGACACCTTGGCGCATAGCCTGTGGATAAGTGACCCTCCTCTTTGGTACACTTCGCGGTCTTCCGAGACGTTGATCGCGACGTCTCCCGCCTGCCGATTCCTCGAGCGAGAGAGACCGTAACCATGCCCGAACTGTGGGAGATGTGTCAGGCGGAACTGCGCCGGACCATCAGCGAACAACAGTTCCAGACGTGGATCCGGCCCCTCCTGGCTGAACAACACTCCGATTTCCTGCGACTGGCGGCACCCAATCGTTTCGTGTTGGAATGGGTGCGGGACAAGTTCCTGAAAAGCATCGAAGACACCGTTCGCCGATCGGGTCAGGAAAACATGTCCGTCGTGCTTGAACTGTCCGACCGCAAGCCTTCTTTGCCCGTTCCGGCCGATACGTCCGGTCCTGTGCAGGTGCTCCCCAAGCTTCCGCCAATCCTGCCCCGCCGGAACGTGGCCGACTGAATCCGTCGTTCACTTTCGAGAACTTCGTCACCGGAAAGGCAAATCAGCTTGCGAGGGCAGCGGCTCTCCAGATCGCCGAACACCCCGGAACAGCCTACAACCCCTTGTTCGTGTACGGCGGCGTCGGTCTCGGCAAGACACATCTGATTCACGCCATTGGAAATCACGTACTGAGAACAAACACAACCGCGAACATTCGCTATACCCATGCGGAGCAATACGTATCGGATGTGATACGCGCTTATCAGCACAAGTCATTCGACTCGTTCAAGAAGTTCTACCATTCCCTGGACCTGCTTCTTATCGACGACATCCAGTTCTTCAGCGGCAAGAACCGTACTCAGGAAGAGTTCTTTTACGCCTTCAATGCGCTCATCGATGCCCGGAGGCAGGTCATCATCACTTGCGACACCTACCCCAAGGAATTGGAAGGCATCGAGGACAGACTGATTTCTCGCTTCGGGTGGGGCCTCACGGTGGCGATCGAACCCCCGGAACTGGAAATGCGCGTCGCCATTCTGTTGAAGAAAGCAGAGGCGGAGCGAGCGGCTCTTCCTGAAGACGTGGCGTTCTTCCTCGCTACCCATATTCAATCGAACGTGCGCGAACTGGAAGGAGCACTGAAACGAGTCCTCGCCTTCACGCGGTTCGCCAACGTCCCGGTCGACATCGACTCTGCCCGCGAGGCGCTGAAGGACCTTCTTGCCGTCCAGACTCGCCAGATCTCCGTGGAGAACATTCAGAAAACGGTTGCGGACTACTACAAGGTCCGGGTCTCGGAGATGTTTTCCAAGAAGCGTTCCCGTGTCATCGCTCGTCCGCGGCAGATTGCCATGGCCCTCGCCAAGGAACTCACGACACTGAGTCTTCCGGACATCGGCGATGCATTCGGTGGCCGCGACCATACGACCGTACTGCACGCATGTCGGAAGGTTGCGGAGCTTCGCACCACCCATGCCGACATCGGTCGGGACTTCGATGCCCTTGTTCAGGTTCTGCGGGGATAACCTGTGAACACATTGTCCATAAGACGCAATATCGCTCCAAGTGAAAAACTGTCCACAGTTGGCACCCGGACTATCCCCAAGTTGTATGCAGCCCTGCATTTCTCGTTTGTCCAACAATGGCGAGGCTTCGTTCAGTTATCCACAGAAATGCCGGCCCTTCATCAATCTTCTCAATTGAATTAATCATGAACAGTCTGCAGATCGATCGCGATATCCTGCTCAAGCCGCTGCAGTCAGTGACTGGCATTGTGGAACGCAGGCAGACGCTGCCCATCCTTTCCAACGTGCTCATCGAAGGCAAAGGTGGCGTTCTCTCCCTGACTGCGACCGATCTCGAGATCCAGGTGACCGCCACGCAGGCGGGGATCTCGGCGGATACGGAGTTTGCCATCACGGTGTCGGCAAAGAAGCTCCTCGACATCCTCCGCGCACTGCCGGAGCAGACTCAGCTTGCCCTCGAGCAGAAAGACTCGAAGCTTCTCGTGAGAGCTGGCAAGAGTCGATTCAGTCTCCAGACGCTACCCGCGGCCGATTTCCCTCGCTTGCCCGAAGGACAGCCCGGGACCGCAGAGATCCGGCTTCCCCAGAGCGCGCTCAAGAAACTGCTCTCGCTCACTCAGTACGCGATGGCGCAGCAGGACATTCGCTACTACCTCAACGGTATGCTGTTCGTCGTCAACGAGAAATCCCTGACGCTCGTCGCCACCGATGGCCATCGGCTGGCACTTGCATCCAGGGAACTCCTGGAAAGCTATATCCGGAACGAGATCATTCTTCCCAGAAAGGCCGTTCTGGAACTGTCCAGGACTCTCGCCGACAACGATGACCAGGTGCTCATCACCTTGATGCCCAACCAGGTCCGCTTCGACCTCGAAGGAATCACTCTGGTCACCAAAGTGATCGACGGCAAGTTTCCCGACTATGGCAGGGTCGTTCCCTCCAACTATTCGAAGATGCTTGAGGTCGAACGGTCGATCCTTCAGGACTCGCTGCAGCGAGCGGCCATTCTGTCGAACGAGAAGTTCCGCGGCGTGCGCTGGATCGTGACACCCAACAGTCTCCGAATCCTTTGCACGAACACCGAGCAGGAAGAAGCTGAGGAGGAGATCGAGGTCTCGTACGGAGCCGATGCCATAGACATCGGATTCAACATCACCTACCTGCTCGAGGTGCTCAGCAGCGTCGACGGACAGTCGATGCAGTGTTCGTTCGGCGATGCGAACACCAGCATGCTGATGACGCTTCCCGGACGGGACGACTTCAAGTACGTCGTGATGCCCATGCGCATCTGACCGGACGGTCCGGTCGAAGCGCCCTCAGCCCATCCCGGAGCTGCGGCTCTCTCAGGAATGCAATGGAAGAAAACAAAGCCTACAACGCCGACAGCATCAAGGTTCTCAAAGGACTGGAAGCTGTCCGCAAACGGCCAGGCATGTACATCGGTGACACGAGCGATGGCACAGGTCTCCACCACATGGTGTTCGAAGTCGTCGACAATTCCATCGACGAAGCACTTGCGGGCCACTGTGACGATATAAAGGTCGTCATCCACGGTGACAACTCCATCAGCGTAATGGACAACGGTCGCGGAATCCCGACCGACATCCATCCTGACGACGAAGAGCATCGTTCCACGGCTGAAATCGTGATGACGGTTCTGCACGCCGGCGGGAAGTTCGATGGAAACTCCTACAAGATCTCCGGCGGTCTTCACGGAGTGGGCGTGTCCGTAGTCAATGCGCCATCGGAAAGCTTGAAGCTCACGATCCGGCGCGACGGCAAGGTCCACTCGATGGAGTTTCGCCATGGAGAGCCGGTCGCGCCATTGGCAGAGATCGGTACGACGGAGCGGCGCGGAACCGAGATCCACTTCAAACCGAGCACCGAGACGTTTGGAAACATCGAGTTTCATTTCGACATTCTGGCGAAGCGCCTTCGCGAACTGTCTTTCCTGAACAACGGCGTCAAGATCGAACTGCTCGATCACCGTGATGGCAAGCAGGAAAACTTCGCGTTCTCAGGGGGAGTTCGTGGCTTTGTCGAGTACTTGAATCGTCACAGGACCGTTTTGCACGGGAATGTGTTCCACGTGAGCTCGGAAAAGTCCGGAATCGGCGTGGAAGCAGCCATGCAGTGGAACGACTCCTATCAGGAATCCGTTCTCGTCTTTACCAACAACATTCCGCAGCGAGATGGAGGTACCCATCTCACAGGCCTGCGCGCTGCAATGACGAGGACCATCACCAAGTACATTGTCGCCAACGAACTCGACAAGAGGGCCAAGGTGGAGGTGTCGGGGGACGACTTGAGAGAAGGGCTCACCTGCGTTCTATCCGTGAAGGTGCCCGACCCGAAATTCTCGTCGCAGACAAAGGACAAGCTGGTGTCTTCCGAGGTGCGTCCAGCGGTGGAAGATGTGGTATCCCGAGCCTTGGATGAGTGGCTGCTCGAGCGGCCCGCCGATGCCAAGATCGTTGTCGGCAAGATTGTCGATGCAGCCCGCGCTCGGGAGGCCGCCAGAAAGGCACGTGAGATGACGCGTCGCAAGGGCGTGATGGACAGTTTCGGACTGCCAGGCAAGCTTGCGGATTGTCAGGAGAAGGATCCGACCCGATGCGAACTGTATCTCGTCGAGGGGGACTCCGCGGGAGGTTCGGCGAAGCAGGGACGCGATCGGCGGTTCCAGGCCATTCTTCCCCTGAAGGGAAAGATCCTCAACGTGGAGAGGGCGCGTTTCGACAAGCTCGTCTCGTCACAGGAGATCGCCGCGCTCATCACTGCGCTCGGGACGAGCATCGGGAAGGAGGAGTACAACCCGGACAAGTTGCGCTATCACCGCATCATCATCATGACGGATGCGGATGTCGATGGTTCTCATATCCGTACTCTTCTCCTGACCTTCTTCTACCGCCAGATGCCGGACTTGGTCGAGCGCGGTCACATCTACATTGCGCAGCCTCCGCTGTTCAAGGCGAAGCACGGCAAGGAAGAGAAGTACCTGAAAGATGAACACGAACTCAAGGAATACCTTCTGCGGCTGGCATTGAAAGACGCCTCTCTTGTGCCGTCCGAAGGAGCGGAGACTCTGAGCCGGGAAGCATTGGAGGAACTCGCCAAGGAACAGTTGTTGAGTGATGCGGTGATCGCCCGCCTGTCTCGCCGCATGGATCCGGTCGTGCTCAAGGCTCTCGAGCGAGGCGTCCGCCTCGAGTTGGCCTCGCAAGATGCCTCACAACAAGCGGCGGCAGAACTCTCGGTCTTGCTGGCGGATGATCGGGTGACGGTGGAGTGCGAGTACGACGAGAGCAGTGAAACGTACCGCCTCAGAATCTCCCGATCTGTCCATGGTCTGGAACGGGTGACGGTCTTGGATCGGGACTTCGCGGACAGCGGCGACTACACACAACTCATGCGAAGCGCGACCCTGCTGCAGGGCCTCCTGGGCGAAGGAGCTTTCGTCATGCGCGGAGAGCACCGGAAATCGATCGGCTCTTTCCGCGCGGGCCTGGAATGGTTGCTCGATGAGGCGCAGCGGGGGGTGTCCATCCAGCGCTACAAGGGGCTGGGAGAGATGAATCCCGATCAGTTGTGGGAGACCACGATGGACCCCGCGTCGAGGCGCCTTCTGCGCGCCCAGATCGAGGACACCATCGCCGCAGACGAGATTTTCAGCACGCTGATGGGAGACGTCGTGGAGCCCCGGAGGGCCTTCATCGAAAGCAACGCTCTTGGCGTTCGCAATCTGGACGTCTGACCCGGGAATCTCAGGAGCCGGCGGCCTTCTTTCGGCCGCCGGTCGCTCTCTTGGGTTTGTCGTCTCCAGCCTCCGATGCCGCAGCCTTGCCCCGAGGGGCGAATTCGAAACCCACTTTTCCATCCTGCCCCCGGACGAGGAAGGCGGAGAAAGGGCGGCCCTTCTTCGAGATGAACCGGTGGAGGAGATCGGTGCGGCCGGTGGCGAGGAGTTTGCGCATCTGTTCCGGTTCGATCTGGCGCTGCAGAATGATCTTTCCCGAACGGAAATCGCAGCTCCTGGCGGGGCCAACCGATTTTTCGCATACGAACGCCATGCCGTGATCGAACACGCGCGCGCCGCATTTGGGACAGGGACCCAGCGTGACCTGGTCGCCGAAGTCCACGGGTTCCTGGTCGGCCGCGTCACCTGAACCCTGCCCGAAATCGAACTCGGTCGTCAGGTCGTCCTTCATCCTCAACATGGCGGCAAAGGGCCGGCCAAGCTTGCTGCGAAAGCCCTGAACCGGACCGATGGATCGCTCGCGTATCAATGTCTCGATCTCCTGAGCTTCCATACGTCTTCCGGCTACCACCTTCCAAAGCGCGAAATCGCACTTCGTGCAGGCAAACTTCTTGTAATTCTCGACAATGGTGCCCCCGCATCTCGGGCACGCTGTGGAAAGCGTGGATATCGGTTCATCCGAGAGGGTTCCCTGCTTCACGCGATCGACGAGATCCTGGGTGGTCTCGACAATGTGGTGCATGAAATCGGCTCGCTTGAGCTGGCCCTGCTCCATCTGCTTCAGCTTGTACTCCCACGTTCCCGTCAGCTCCGGCGACCGGAGTTCGTCGATTCCGAACTTGCCGAGTGCATAGAGCAGGTCGAAGGCCTTGGCCGTGGGAACCAGATCGCGACCGTCGCGCAGCACATACTCCTCGAGAATGAGCCCTTCGATGATCGCCGCCCGAGTGGCGGGCGTTCCAAGGCCTTTCTCGCTCATCGCTTCGCGAAGGTCCTCGTCGTCCACCAACTTGCCGGCTCCTTCCATCGCCGACAGGAGTGTCGCCTCATTGAATCGCGCCGGAGGCTTCGTCCGGTTCGCAACAGCCTGGACCTCTGTCGCTTCGGCTTTTCCCTTGGTGACGGGGACCAAGAGGGAATCACCATCGGACTGCGCTTCCTTGCCGTAGACTTCCAACCACCCCGGATTGACCAAGACCTTGCCTTCCGTCTTGAAAGGCTCGTCGGCAACCCGCGTGATGCGGGTGGTGATCAGGTGTTCAGCAGCGGGATAGAACACCGCCAGAAAGCGGCGCACGACCATGTCGTACAGCTTCTGCTCGATCTCCGTCAGATGCTTCGGCGCTTCGAGCGTCGGAATGATTGCAAAGTGATCAGAGATCTTCTCATTGTTGAAGATACGCTTGTTCGGGCGAACCCAATTGTTCTCCAGAATTCGGGAGGCGAAAGAGGAGTAGCGCTCCACCAGGCCGGACGGCTCGACCGTACGGGATCTGCCCGCCGTGTGCTCTCCCGACAACATGCCGAGAGTGGCTTTCACGGTGTTCGCGTAGTCCTCAGGCAGGGCCCGCGAATCCGTACGCGGATAGGTGAGAACCTTGTGCTTCTCGTACAGCGCTTGCGCCAGGCTCAGCGTCGTCTTGGCAGAAAAGCCGAAGCGGCCGTTGGCCTCCCGCTGCAGGCTCGTGAGGTCATAGAGCAATGGCGGTGTCTGGGTCGATGGCTTCGATTCTTCGGTGACCGTACCCACCTTCCCCGTGCACTTCTGCGCGATCAGCAACGCCTTCGACTCGTCCCAGATCCGGTCGGCGCGAACGTCCGCATCTTCGGACTTCGACGAACGTTCGAAGGACTCGTCGAACCACTTGCCGTCGTAATGCCCGCTTTCTGCGGAGAACGTCGCGCGCACTTCCCAATAGTCGCGGGGTTGGAAAGACTTGATACGGCTTTCACGTTCCACCAGCACGGCCAGCGTTGGAGTCTGTACGCGCCCGACCGTCGTCTTGTAGAACCCTCCATCCTTCGAGTTGAACGCAGTCATGGCCCGCGTTCCGTTGATCCCGATCAACCAGTCGGATTCGCTGCGACATGCGGCAGCGTCGGCAAGAGGCTTCATGGAAGCGTCCTCTCGCAGAGACTGAAAGCCGTCACGGATGGCGGCCGGTGTCATCGACTGAAGCCACAACCGCTCGATGGGCTTGGAAGTATCCGCGTGCTCCACGATGTAGCGGAATATCAGTTCGCCCTCGCGCCCCGCATCGCAGGCGTTGATCAAACCGGTGACATCCTTTCGCTTGATGAGACGCTTCAACAGCTTGAGCCGCTCCTCGGTCCTCTCGATCGGCCGCAGATCGAAGTGAGGAGGAATGACGGGCAGATGAGCAAAAGACCACTTGCCCCGCTTGACCTCGTATTGCTCCGGTGCCACCAGTTCCAGCAGATGACCGATCGCCGAGCAGACGACAAACCCGTCGCTCTCGAAGTAATCCCCTTGCTTCGTGAATCCGCCGAGAGCCCGTGCAATGTCGGCAGCGACGGAGGGCTTTTCAGCGATCACCAAACGCTTGCCGGCCCCGGTGTCCTGCGGATCCGGAGCGCTGCTGCGCGCGGGTTTCTTGGCGGAGGAGGTGCGTGACGTCGTCTTGGCGGCAGCACGCTTCTGGGTCGGCATCGATGGGAACTCTGCAAAAAAGGGCCGCGAATGATAAGGGGGCGAAATTGCGCCGTGCAAGCGAACGAACCAAAAGTTCCGATCAAAGCGGGCAGGAACATGCGAGACGTCACCGCATGCGGAGCATCTTTCCTCCTGGTAGTCGCGAGACATCTCCTGCGAGCTCCAGTTCCAGCAAACGGCCAGTCACCTCGGCGATTGCGAGTCCAGCTCTTTCTGCAATCGTCTCCGCGTCGCAGGGATCGTACCCCATTGCGTTCAATACCGGATCGGATGTCCCGGGGCTTTCAACCTGCCTTGCTTCCTGGGCAGGCGCCAGCATTCCGAACTCTTCCAGCACGTCGGCAGCACTCTCGACGAGTTTCGCCCCCTGTTTGATGAGCGCGTGACACCCTTTGGAGAGGGGAGAGTGAATCGACCCCGGGATGGCGAACACCTCGCGGCCCTGTTCCGCGGCGCATCGCGCCGTCGTCAAGGATCCGCTCTTGAGGGCGGCCTCCACGACGAGCACACCCTTGCTGAGCCCGCTGATGATGCGGTTGCGGCGAGGGAAGTTTGCGGCCATTGGCCGCGTGCCCAGCGCGAACTCCGAAACGATGGCGCCCTTGTCTGCGATCCTGTGGGCCAGGCTGCGATTCCGGGCTGGATAGACGAGATCGAGGCCGGTACCGACGACCGCAACCGTGCTTCCGGTTCCATCGAGACCTCCAGCATGAGCCGCCGCGTCTATGCCCAGCGCGAGTCCGCTGACTACGGTCAGCCCCGCGTCGCTCAGCGATCGAGCGAACTGGGCCGCCGTCTCGGTTCCCAGGGGAGTTGCGTTGCGGCTCCCGACGACGGCGATCCCTGGCCGGCCGAGGAGATCCGCATGCCCTTTCACATACAGCAACGGGGGTGGATCTTCAGTGAGGAGAAGTTGAGGCGGATAGTGCGGATCGCCCAGCGAGACGACGTGATGTCCTGACTTTCCGGCCCACTCGAGAGCAGAGGCAACAGCTGCAGCATCCGGACCTCGTGCCCAGGCTTCCCGCTGCTGGGAACTGAGAAACCTTGCAAGGTCACCTGGAGAGGCGCTGAGCGCTTCTCCAGGTGTTCCGTAGACGGTGAGCAGCTTGCGCTGGGTTGCGCCGCCAACTCCGGAGATGAGCGTGAATCGAAGCCAATCCTCGATCCAGCGATCTATCCCCATGCAGTGATGCTGCGCCGCGCGGGTCAGGGAGCCTTTGCGATGTCGAGCAGGTTGACGGACCGGGTGGTGTTCATGACCAGTGCGTACGACACCTTCTCGAACGAGCGGAAAACGAATGCCACGCCATAGCGCTCGGGCGGTGTCAGTACGGTTTCCTCTTCCCTCTTGTACTCCGAATGAACCGACTTCACTTCCTTGCGGGCCGGATCGTTCGACGCACTGGAAGGCAGTCTGCGAGGCGTCACCAGGCGGGCAGATCTGTACAGCGCAAACACGTGGCCCGGCTCCACGCCGTTTCGAGCTCCCATGTTGAGCACGATCACCTGATACTGTCCGATCTCCGACACGGCCGTGTCCGGTGCAGAAATGACCAGTCCCTCCAGCTTCGGGTCTGCCGACCGGGGCGCGTACGCGAGAATATCGGAGGGCGGCGAGGCCACGAGCCGGTCGCCAACACCGATTTCCTGACGGGCCCTGAGCACCCGCATGCTGGCGACTTCACCTGCCTCCTGAATCTGCACGTCGCCAAGATAGATGACTTCGTAGCCAAGCAACTCGTCCGTCACAGGGTCATACAGAGGTTTGCTGGCACGGTATGCCTGCCACACAGGAGCGGACTCCGCCGTGAGACCTTTGACGTAGACGGAGTCTCCGGGCCCGGCAAGCACGCGGCTCTCCGGAGTGGCGACCACCCTGGGAGCTTCGTCGAACTGGTCCGATGAAACGATCAGCGGCCTGTTCAAGAACGGGTCGATGGAAGACGCCGGGATGCTTGAAATCGGCGCGGCCGTGAGCTGCTGCGAGCGTACTCGAGGTTTCAACTTGACCGTGGCGCCGACACTGCTGCCCTTCCCGGCTTCCACCAGCCCTCCGGGGCCGTCGCCTTCCAGCCGGAGCCGAGGGGTTGCACCGCTGCGGTCCAGAACGATCACGTTGCCGGGATAGATCAGATGGGGATTGCGGACCTGCTCCTTGTTCATGCCCCAAAGGTCGGGCCAGAGCCATGGATTCTTGAGGAAACGCTTGGATATGCCCCAAAGCGTGTCGCCTTTCACCACGATATGCCGCTCAGGTGGATTGTCCTGCAACTCCGGGGCCGTGGCCGGCTTGTCCTCTGCCGAGAGCGGCGCCGCTGCAGCGGCAAGCAGCGTTAGCCCGGCGAGCATCGATATGGTTGAATTGCGCATCACAGTCCCCAAAAAGATGCCAAGAGGATACGGCGGCCGTGTCCGCAAGGCCCCGAATTTCCTATATTCTGGTTTAGATTCTGCTCGTAATTCTCTAACTTAGCAAGCATTTATGGCCATCCTGACGATTCTGCAGTATCCGGATCCACGACTTCACAAGGTAGCGGAGCCAGTGATCCGGTTCGACGAAGAGCTACAACGGCTCGTTCGGGACATGGCTGAAACGATGTATGCCGCCCCGGGGGTGGGTCTGGCGGCGACACAGATCGATGTGCACCGCCAGATCATCGTGATCGACGTCTCCGAAACCCATGATCGACTGCAGGTTCTGGTGAACCCGGTCATCGACGGGGGTTTCGGCGAATCCGCTCTGGAGGAAGGGTGCCTTTCCGTACCTGGAATCTACGACCAGGTTCCCCGATTCGATCGGATCCGGGGTCGCGCACAAGATGCCACCGGCAAGTCCTACGGATTCGAGGCAGAAGGACTTCTCTCCGTCTGCATTCAGCACGAGATGGACCATCTTAAGGGTCGTGTCTTCGTCGAGTACCTTTCTCGTCTCAAGCAGAACCGTATCGCCGCCAAGTTGCGCAAGCAGCAGAAAAAGGCAGGTTGAAGCGGTGAAGCTCGTTTTCGCGGGAACGCCCCGTTTCGCGGCGGAGGCATTGGCTGGCATCCTGACGACCCGTCACGAAGTCGTGCTCGTGCTGACTCAACCCGACCGGCCGGCAGGGCGGGGAATGCGGCTCGCTGCGAGCGACGTCAAGAAACTGGCGCTGGAGAAGGGCTTGCGGGTGGAACAGCCGGCAACCCTGAAGGACGCAGGCGTCCCCGACATGTTGCGCGCGACGGGCGCAGACGTCATGGTGGTGGCAGCATACGGCCTCATTCTTCCTGCGAAGGTGTTGAATGCGTTCGATCGTGGCTGCCTGAACATCCATGCTTCCCTGTTGCCCCGCTGGCGTGGCGCGGCGCCTATCCAGCGGGCGATTCTGGCAGGGGATGAGCAGTCGGGTGTCTGCATCATGCGAATGGAAACCGGTCTGGACACCGGTCCGGTGCTGCTTTCCGAGGCCCTGACCATCGATTCTCGCGAGACTGCCGGATCGTTGCATGACAAGTTGGCCTTCCTCGGGGCCCGGCTCATTGCGGAAGCGCTTGACCTGCTCGAGCAAGGTACGCTGAGGGACATGGTCCAGGATCATGACGCGGCCACCTACGCGGCCAAGATAAGGAAAGAGGACGCGTTTCTGGATTTCTCTCTCCCGGCGTTGGACCTTGACCGTCGCGTTCGTGCATTCGATCCGGTGCCGGGGTGCCAGGTGGTGGTCTGCGGGGAACCCGTCAAGATATGGAGAGCACACGTGTCGCAGGAGCGGACGACCGCGGTGCCGGGAACCGTCGTCAACGTGTCGGAGCGCGGGATCGGCATTGCGTGCGGGGCGGGCACGATTCTCATGGCAGAGGAACTCCAAAGGTCCGGCAGCCGCCGGATAGACGCGGGAGCGTTTCTGCGTGGGTTGCCAGTGGTGGCCGGAGATCGATTCGAATCTCCGAGACGCTCCGGCAATGCGTGACGCCCAGTCCGCAGCCGCCGGACTGATTGCGGATGTTCTGGCTGGAAGAAGCGTCTCGGAGTCGGACCTTGCCTCGGCCAATGCGGGCCCTGCCGCCAGGGATCTCACCTTCGGCACGTTGAGACGTCTGGGAACCCAACGGGCGATTGCTGCGCGGCTTGCCAGGCGGGGCATCCCGGATCCCTGGGTCGAAGCTCTCCTCTGCGTTGCGCTGTACCAGTTGCAGCACACGCGGGCTGCGCCCCATGCGATCGTGGACGAGGCCGTTCGGGCCACCCGCATGGGTGGCCATTCCCACGCGGCGGCCTTCATCAACGCGTCATTGCGCCGTTTTCAAAGGGAGTCGACGCCGCTTCTCGAGGCAGCGGCCAAGACGCCCGAGGGTCGATGGAATCACCCCCGCTGGTGGGTCGAGCGGCTCCAGCGAGATCACGGCGAATACGCGAGCCACATCCTGGACTCAGGTGTTGGACACCCTCCCATGGGTCTTCGAGTCAACCAGCGGCACTCGACGGTCGAAGATTATCTCGCCCGATTGCGTGGCGATGGCATCGATGCGAGCCGCCTCGAGAACGATGCACTGGTGCTGGACAAGCCCAGGGCATCCCGGGAACTGCCAGGATTCGGCTCCGGGGACGTATCGATCCAGGATGCAGGCGCACAGTGGGCCGCGCGTATCCTGGACGCACAGCATGGCATGCACGTGCTGGACGCCTGTGCAGGCCCTGGCGGCAAGGCCGCGCATCTTCTCGAGACGGCTGATATCGAGCTGACCTGCCTGGATTCGGCGCAGGATCGACTGGCCGCTGTGCAGGGTCAGATGACCCGCCTCGGTCTTGCCGCCTCGCTGCGATGCGCGCGCGCCGAAGACCTGGGGGCTTGGTGGGACGGGCGGCCGTTCGACCGAATACTTCTGGACGCCCCGTGTTCGGGCTCTGGTATCGTCCGTCGGCACCCGGATGCGAAGTGGTTGAGACGGGCGGCCGACATCCCGTCATTCGCGCGGCAACAGAAGACCCTTCTTTCAGCGCTTTGGCAGGCCCTCGCACCGGGTGGTAAATTGCTCTACGTCACTTGCTCGGTATTCGCGGAGGAGAACGTCGATGTGGTGCGCGACTGGCTCGGCAAGGCCTCCGATGCAGCCGAATTGCCCATCACGGCCTTCTCCGGGCGCGATGGCGTCCTGCTGCCCTCCAGCGTCCACGATGGATTCTTCTACGCCCTGTTCGTCAAGCTCCCTGCTCCTGCCGCACCTGCGCCATGATCTTTCCTTCGGAATGACCGCCGCGCCGGGCATGGTCTTCCCATGACCGCTGCCTGGCGATGGTTCGTGCTCCTGGCTGCGTTGATCGCAGGCATGAGCCTTCCACCCAGCGGTTCGGCGAGCGAACCTTCGATTCACATACGCTCCGCCGATATCGTTACCAACGGCGATAGCTACGTGCTCGACGCCGCCTTCCAGATCGATCTGGGCGAGACGCTCGAGGAAGCCCTCCACCGCGGTCTCACGCTGCACTTCGTCACCGAATTCGAGGTTCTCTACGAACGCTGGTACCTGCTCAATCTCTGGAACAAGTCGGTCGCCTCGTTCGAACAACGCTACCGGCTCAGCTTCAACGCGTTGACCCGGCAGTATCGGTTCACATCTGGCTCGCTCACCCGAAACGTCGAAAGCCTGGCCGAGGCGCTGAACATGATGGCCCGCATCAAGGCGCGGCCGATCGCCTCGAAGGAGGACATCGAACCGGGTGTCGCCTACGTCGCACAGCTGCGTCTGCGGCTCGACTCGTCGCAGCTACCCAAGCCGTTCCAGCTGAGTTCGATCGGATCGAAGAGCTGGAACGTCTCCTCCGACTGGTATCGCTGGACGTTTCGGCCATGACGAGCCGGATGCTGCGATGGCAGGCGGCGTTCTCCTCCAGAGGCGGACGAATCGTCACGGCCCTGGTGATCGCAAGCGGCGCCCTTCTCATCTATCTCCTCTCCACGGCAAGCAGCAACTCGCCTGCTTTCGCCGGCGGGCTGGTTTGGCTGCTCGGCGCTGGGGTGGCGGTGGTGCTCATCCTCATGATGCTGGCCGGATACCAGTTGCTGCTCCTCCGGCGACGATTGCAGCAACGGGTGTTCGGTTCGAAGCTCACGTTGCGGCTGGTATCGCTGTTCGCTCTGGTGGCAATGCTCCCCGGCGCGCTGGTCTACGCCGTTTCCGTTCAGTTCCTGACGCGCTCCATCGACACCTGGTTCGACATCAGGGTGGAAACGGCGCTCGAGGGGGGGCTCTCTCTCGGGCGCCGCACGTTGGAAGTCATGCAGCGCGAACTTCGCGACAAGGCCGAGACCATGGCGCTGTCGCTTTCGGACCAGCCTCTTGCCAGACAGAGAACATCCATCCACTCGCTTCGCGAACAGGCGGCCGTGCACGAAGCCGCTGTGTTCGATCTCAACGGCAACGTTCGAGTTTTCTCCGCTGCATCGAAAACTTCCCTCGCTCCACGAATTCCGACAGGCGAGATGATGCAGGGCTTGCGGCGGCAGCAGGCCTATGCGCGCGTGGTCGCCGAGCCCTCCGGTTCCCTCGTGGCCCGGGTTCTGGTACCGCTCAACACGGCTTCGAACGAAGTGCAGGGTCTGCAGCTTGTCCAGGTCGTTCCTGAGGACATTTCCCGGGATGCCGATGCGGTGCAGCACGCATACGGCGAGTTCCAGGAGCTCATGTACTCTCGACCCGGGCTCAAGCGCCTCTACGGCCTTTCCCTCACGCTTGCGCTGCTGCTCGCCCTGTTCTCGTCGCTGCTGATCGGCATCTTTTTCAGCGAGCGCCTTTCGGCGCCCCTGGGTGTCCTCGCAGAAGGGACTCGCGCCGTCGCGCAGGGCGACTTTCGCGAGCGGACTCCGGTCAAGAGCTACGACGAGCTGCGGATCCTGACGCGTTCGTTCAACGCCATGACCCGCGACCTGGCCGAGGCGCAGGCTGCTTCGCAGCGATATCAGCTGGAACTGGAGACCGCCAAGGGATCGCTCGAGGGGATTCTCTCCAACTTGTCCGCCGGGGTCCTGGCCCTGGACGCGGATGGACGGCCGCGATCGGCCAATCCGAGTGCGGGACGAATCCTCGATGTGAACTTCGACGAACTGGAGCAGGTACCCCTGGATCACTGGCCGGATGTTCATTCGAAGCTTGCCGCGATTGCAGAGCCGCTCGCACAGATGCTGGCGCTGCCAGGCCGTCACGTGCAGGAACGGGAGATCCAGTTTCCCTCGACGAGAGGCGAGCTCACGCTGCTCGTGAAGGTGTCCGAGATCGCTCATTCCAGCGAGAGCGGCTTCGTCGTCGTGTTCGACGACATCACGAATCTTCTGCGTGCGCAACGGCAGGCGGCATGGGGTGAGGTCGCCCGGCGGCTTGCGCACGAGATCAAGAACCCGCTGACGCCCATTCAGCTCTCGGCTGAACGGCTGCAACAGCGATTGCACTCCCGGCTCGACGGGGGCGACGCCGATCTGCTTTCCCGGCTCACGCAGACGATCGTCAACCAGGTGACCGCGCTGAAGGGAATGGTGGATGCCTTCAGCCGCTACGCCCGCGCACCAGAGGTGGATCTGAAGGCTCTGGACCTGGGTCAGCTCGTGCGCGAGGTGCTGAGTCTGTACGAGGCTCAGAGCCACTCCATCTCGGTCAGGATCGATCACGACGCAAGCCTGGTACTCGGTGATTCCACCAAGCTTCGGCAGGTCATCCACAACCTGCTCGCGAATGCGGAGGATGCCGTGTCCTCGACGACCATGCCCCGCATCGTCATCAGCGTGGAACAGGCGGAACGGTTCGTCGCGCTTCGGGTGGCCGACAATGGCGCAGGCTTTCCTGCGGAGATCCTCGAACGGCCTATCGAGCCTTACGTGACGACGAAGGTGAAGGGAACGGGGCTCGGTTTGGCGATCGTGAAGAAGATCGTGGATGAACACGGCGGAACCATCCATCTCGAGAACACCGTTCAGGGGAGGTGCCCGGGTCAGCGTTCTCCTGCCGGCGGCGGTGCCGGCGGGAGCTCGAACGGCAAGTCCGCCTTCTGCGGTGACAAGCGGGTGAGGGGTCGGAGACAATGAGCCAGATACTGGTGGTGGACGATGAGGTCGGCATCCGGGAACTCCTGTCGGAAATTCTCTCCGACGAGGGTTATCAGGTGCGACTCGCACAGAACGCCGATGAGGCCCGACAGCAGCGCTCACGTTCGCGACCGGATCTTGTCCTGCTGGACATCTGGATGCCCGACATGGACGGCATCACGCTGCTCAAGGAATGGGCAGCCAAGGGCCAGCTGACCATGCCGGTGGTCATGATGTCCGGGCACGGGACCATCGACACGGCGGTCGAAGCCACCCGGATCGGCGCTTACGCGTTCCTGGAAAAGCCGATAGCACTGCAGAAGCTGCTATCCACCGTGGGCAAGGCTCTTACCCAGCCTGCGCAGGGTCAGACGGCCTTTTCGCCGCTGTCGCTCTCTGTGCTGGGCGGCGCTCCGATCATCGTCGATCTCAAGGCACGCCTGGAGCGGGCCAGGGAATTGCGCTGTCCGGTCCTGCTCTTGTCCGAACCCGGCAGCGGAGAGGAACTGTGTGCAAGATTTCTCCATCGTGCCAACACTCCCTGGATTGCTCTGGAAGACGGCGCCTTCGGGGCAAGCCTGGAAGGTCCTGGCGCCCTTTCCGGTGAAGGCACGCTGTTCATACGGCAGCTGGACGAGATGCCGCGCGAACATCAGCGCCAGCTGCTCGGCCGCATCGCCTTGTTGACGTCCGGCGGCACGCGCGTCGTTTCCACCGCCCGGCACACCCTCCCCCAGCGCGTTGCCGACGGATTGTTCGACCCTCGGCTGTACGCTGCACTGTCAGGGCTCACGGTGAGGATCCCTCCTCTGAGAGATCACGCCGATGACATTCCGGTGATCGCCACGCAGCTGCTGGGGCAGATGGTGGAAGCGAAGGAAACTCCGGTGCGATCGCTGACGACGGCCGCCCTCAACGCCCTGCGTCTGTACCCGTGGCCGGGCAACCTTTCGCAACTGGAGGCAGTGGTCAAGTCGGCGGCCCTCGGCGCGACTTCCGCGGAGATCCGTCCGCAAGACGTCGGTGCGGTCCTGGGAGCCCTGGATACCTTGCCCAGTTCCAGCCTGGGCGGCATTTCGCTCGATGCCGGGCTTCGGGAGGCCCGCGATGCGTTCGAGAAGGCCTACTTCGAGTACCACATCGCCCGCGAGGGCGGAAACATGAGCCGTGTGGCCGACAAGGTGGGTCTGGAGCGTACGCACCTTTACCGCAAGCTGAAGCAACTGGGTATCTCGTTGCCGCGACGTGCCGAGTGAACGGGTGCACCGTTCCCATCGCTCCGCATCGATTAGAATTGGGGTGCCCGCGCAGCCGTTCGCGCGGGCTTTTCGTTCTTGGGATATCGACAAAACATGGTAACGAGCAACGATCTGGCCAACGCGCTGAGGGCGCTGGCGATGGATGCGGTTCAGAAGGCAAATTCCGGCCATCCCGGCATGCCGATGGGAATGGCCGATATCGCCGAAGTGCTTTGGCGACGCCACCTGGTCCACGACCCCGCGGATCCGCATTGGGCGGACCGTGACCGCTTCGTGCTCTCCAATGGCCACGGGTCGATGCTCCTTTATGCCCTGTTGCACCTGACCGGCTATGCGCTGCCCATGGAGCAGCTTGCCGCGTTCCGCCAACTGCACTCCATGACGCCGGGACACCCGGAATTCGGCTGTGCCCCGGGGGTGGAGACGACCACCGGTCCGCTCGGGCAGGGAATCGCGAACGCGGTGGGCATGGCCCTTGGCGAGCGTTTGCTGGCCGCAGAATTCAACCGGGCCGGCCATGAGATCGTGAACCATCGGACCTGGGTCTTTCTTGGGGACGGCTGTCTCATGGAAGGCATCTCGCACGAGGCGTGTTCCCTTGCGGGGACCCTTGGACTGGGCAAGCTGGTCGCCCTCTACGACGACAACGGGATCTCCATCGACTCTGAAAAGGGATCGATGGACAGCTGGTTCACGGACGATACTCCGCGCCGGTTCGAAGCCTACGGATGGAATGTCATTCGCGACGTCGATGGACACGATGCTCAGGCGATCGACCGCGCCATCCAGGCAGCAAAGTCGGGGGGAGATCGACCCACCCTCATATGTTGCAGGACCGTCATCGGCAAAGGCTCACCGAAGAAGGCCAATACGGGCGGAGCGCATGGGGCACCCCTTGGACCGGATGAAGTTGCCGCCACACGGGCGAACATCGGCTGGGCTCATGAACCATTCACGATACCCGCCGACGTCCGGGACGCCTGGGATGCGCGGGCCGAGGGTGCAAAGCGTCATGCGGAATGGCGGTCGCGGTTCGCAGCCTATCGCGAAGCGTACCCTGAACTAGCCAGGGAATTCGAACGACGACTCGAAGGCACGCTGCCCGCCACGTGGGCGGCCGATGCGGACGCCCTGCTCAATCGTGTGTGCGACAAGGCGGAGTCGATCGCAACTCGCAAGGCCTCCCAGAATGCCCTTGAAGGGCTTGGAGCGCTCCTGCCGGAACTCATTGGCGGCTCGGCCGATCTCGCCGGTTCCAATCTGACGATGTGGTCGGGCTCGAAGCCAGTCGGACGCCAAGGGGGGGGGAACTATCTCTTCTATGGCGTGCGGGAGTTCGGTATGGCGGCAATCATGAATGGAATCGCGCTGCATGGAGGATTCATTCCCTATGGCGGTACGTTCCTCGTCTTCAGCGACTATGCCCGCAACGCGCTGCGGCTGGCCGCGCTGATGAAGCAGCGTGTCGCCTACGTTTTCACGCACGACTCCATCGGCCTGGGCGAAGACGGTCCCACGCATCAACCGGTCGAGCATGCCGCCAGTCTTCGGATCATTCCTCGACTGGACGTCTGGCGTCCCTGTGATGCTGTGGAGACGATGGTCGGCTGGCAATTCGGCATCGAACGCAGCGACGGACCCACCGCGCATCTGCTCAGTCGTCAGAATCTTCCGCATCAGGCACGAAGCGCGGAGCAGATCGCAGCCATTCGCCGAGGGGGATACGTACTCCGCGAAGCCGCTGGGCATCGTATCGACGCTGTCCTTATTGCCACGGGATCCGAGGTTGCCATCGCGTTGGCGGCGCACGCCGTGCTCGCGGCGGAGGGAATCCAGTGCCGCGTCGTATCGATGCCTTCCACGAATGTGTTCGATCGCCAGGACGCATCGTGGAAGCGGTCCGTGCTTCCGCCGGGTACGGTTCGCGTGGCTGTCGAGGCGGGCGTTTCGGACTTCTGGCGAAAATACGTGGGTCTCGAAGGAGAGGTGGTGGGGATCGACCGCTTCGGGGAGTCGGCTCCCGCAGGAGAACTGTTCAAGTACTTCGGCTTCACAGCCGAGAACGTTGCGGCAGCCGTCCGCAAGGCGATGGCCGCGCGCCAATGAGCTGACAGGGGTCTGCGGGTGTCCTGGGAACGCGTGGCGGGTAAGAAACGGGCGCTGACAAGCCGGGGGCTTACTCTGTCGACACGGGCATTGTGCGGCAGCGCGCGGTGGCGCGAACCTTCGCCTCTGCCGCCGGCGGGGCGACCTGCATTGGTCAGCTCTTTCCCGGGAGTCGCGTGAAACTTGTCGGAGACATCGGCGGCACGAATGCCCGGCTGGCGCTGTGGAACGACTCGTCCGGGTCCCCACAGGAGGAAGAGACCCTCGCCTGTGCCGACTACCGCGATCTTGGCGCCGCCATTGAAGACTATCTTGCGCGCAAGGGCGGAAAGCGCATAGACGAGGCCGCCGTGGCGGTTGCAACCCCCATTCTCGGGGACCGTATCCGTTTCACCAACAATCCGTGGGATTTCTCCGTCGACGAAACGCGCGATCGTCTTGGATTGCGACGCTTGCTGGTTCTCAACGACTTCAAGGCCCTTGCACTTGCGCTGCCACGGCTCAGATCTGACGAGTTGCGGCAGGTGGGGAACGGACAGTCGGAAGCTGACCGGCCGATTGCCCTGCTGGGTGCGGGGACCGGACTGGGGGTCTCCGGACTGGTACCGTCGGATGAAGGCTGGATCGCCCTCGAAGGCGAAGGAGGCCACACCACGTTTGCGCCGGCCAATGCGCGGGAGTCGTCGATTCTTGGCGCCCTGTGGCAAAGGCACGATCACGTGTCGACCGAGCGGCTCGCCAGCGGCCCCGGAATCACGGCACTGTATTGGGCGCTCTGCATCGTGGACGGTCTTGTTCCGGAGGAGCCTTCACCGGAAGAGGTGAGTGCGAGGGCCGCCATGGGAGACGTCCGGGCAGGCGAAGCGCTGGAGATCTTCTGTCAGATTCTGGGCACGGCGGCAGGCAATCTATGTCTCACGCTCGGCGCGCGCGGAGGCGTCTATATCGGTGGAGGAATCGTTCCTTCGCTGGGGGAGCGCTTCGACCGGTCCGGGTTCCGCGGCCGCTTCGAATCGAAGGGCCGGTTCAGCAGCTATCTTGCCGCAGTTCCGACCTATGTCATCACCGCGCGCAACCCGGCCCTGCGCGGGGTGGCGCAGGCGTTCGGGGAAGCGGAGACTTCGTGACGTCCACCGACTGGCTCGGCACCTTGGCCGGAACGTTCACGACGGTGGCGTTCGTTCCCCAAGTGCTGCAGATCTGGCGGACCAAGTGCGCCCGCGACATTTCCCTGCTCATGTTCGGGATTTTCAGCGTTGGCGTGATGCTCTGGCTCGTCTATGGCATCGCCATGGGAGCGCTGCCGATAATCCTCTTCAATGCGGTGACCCTGATCCTCGCCGTCGCCGTGCTGGCAATGAAATTGCGATATCGGAACTGAAGGCGCGGACGAGCGGCGCAGGGACGTCCGGCCCGTGATGCAATTGGCCGGATCATGGCGAGCAGCCAATCCTCGCCCGGCCGTGGACTTGGCCCCGTCCCGATGCGATTTCAGCCGTGGGCTAGAATTTGAACTTTGACATATCCAGGAGAACAGCATGCCCATCCGTGTAGCGATCAACGGTTTTGGTCGTATTGGCCGGAATATTCTTCGTGCGCTCTATGAATCCGGTCGCAACGGCGAGATCCAGATCGTCGCGATCAACGACCTCGGCAGTCCCGAGACGAACGCGCACCTCGTCCGCTACGACACCGCGCACGGAAAGTTTCACGGCAAGGTCGAAGTGGAAGGCGACAGCCTCGTGGTGAACGGTGACAGGATCAAGGTGTTTGCCGAGCGCGATCCTTCCAAGCTGCCGTGGAAGACGCTGGATGTCGATGTGGTCGCCGAATGCACCGGAATCTTCACGAGCAAGGAAAAGGCAGGATTGCACCTGCAGGGCGGCGCGAAGAAGGTGATCATTTCCGCTCCCGGCAAGAACGTCGACGCGACCATCGTCTATGGGGTGAACCACCAGACGCTCAAGTCATCGCACACGGTAATCTCCAATGCATCGTGCACGACCAACTGCCTCGCGCCGATGGTCAAGCCGCTGAACGACAAGATCGGTTTGACCTGCGGCCTGATGACCACCATCCACGCTTACACGAACGACCAGGTTCTCACGGACGTTTACCACGAGGATCTGCGCAGAGCGCGCTCCGCCACGCAGTCGATGATTCCCACCAAGACCGGCGCGGCCGCGGCCGTCGGTCTGGTTCTGCCGGAACTGAACGGAAAACTGGACGGCTACGCCATCCGCGTCCCGACCATCAATGTCTCCATCGTGGACCTTTCGTTCGTCGCCAAGCGGCCCACGTCCGTCGAGGAAGTCAACAGCATCCTCAAGGCAGCTTCCGAGGGCGAACTCAAGGGCATTCTGGGATATACGACGGAACAGCTGGTGTCCGTGGACTTCAACCACGATCCACGTTCGTCCATCTTCGACGCGACGTTGACGAAGGTATCCGAAGGCACCCTCGTAAAAGTCAGCTCGTGGTATGACAACGAATGGGGCTTCAGCAACAGGATGCTCGATACGGCAGTGGCGTTCATGAACGCGAAATGAATGAGTTGAGGGCGAGGGCTGACCGGGTCGGAACCCGGTCATGCCGAAGCCACAACGGCCCGATCAGCAACAGGATGCTCGATACGGCAGTGGCGTTCATGAACGCGAAGTGAATGAGTTGGGGCGAGGGCTGACCGGGTGGGACCCCCGCCCACAGGATGCCGATACGGCAGTGGCGTCGAACGCGAAGGAAGGTTGGGGCGAAGGCTGACCGGGTCGGAACCCGGTCATGCCGAGCCGCAACCGCTTGTGGCAGGAGGTTTCCGTTGAGTGTGGTGATCATGAACATCACCTTCTGTCGTACCGGCTCCCGCTGGGGGTGGACGACACACAGAGATGCGGGGCATCTGCCCCGCTTGTTCTTTCAACGAAAGCGATGTAGACGATCCCATGGCAATCCTTCGAATGACCGACCTCGATCTGCGCGGCAAGCGAGTCCTGATCCGCTCGGATCTCAACGTTCCCCAGGACGACACCGGGAAGATCACCGACGACACGCGCATTCGCGCGTCTCTTGGCGCCGTACGGGCCGCACTGGAGAAGGGGGCACGGGTCATGGTGACTTCGCATCTGGGCCGGCCCAAGGAAGGACAGCTCAACCCCGAAGATTCCCTCGCTCCGGTGGCGAAGCGGCTGGAGGAACTGCTGGGTCAGCCGGTCAGGCTCAAGGCCGGATGGGTCGATGGCGGGGACGTAGCGCCTGCAGCGGGCGAGGTGGTCATGCTGGAGAACTGCCGCGTGAATGCAGGGGAGAAGAAGAACGACGAGGGACTCTCCCGCCGAATGGCCGCCCTGTGCGACGTCTATGTCAATGATGCGTTCGCGACCGCGCACCGCGCGGAGGCCACGACTCATGGTATCGCCCGATTCGCACCGGTCGCTTGTGCCGGTCCGCTGATGGCCGATGAAGTGGAAGCGCTGGGCAAGGCGCTCGAGAAGCCTGCCCGCCCTCTCGTGGCGATTGTCGGCGGATCGAAGGTCTCCACCAAGCTCACCATTCTTTCCGCGCTGGCGGAGAAGGTCGATCAGCTCATCGTGGGCGGCGGCATCGCCAATACGTTCATCGCGGCGGCAGGCCTGCCGATCGGCAAGTCGCTGGTGGAGAGGGAACTGATGGACGAGGCGGCCAGGATCATGGCGGCTGCGAGAAGTCGCGGTGCCACGGTCCCGATCCCGGTGGATGTCGTTGTCGCGACGGAGTTCTCTCCGACGGCGAGTGCGACGGTCAAGGATGTCGAGGATGTGGGCGAGAATGAGATGATCCTGGACATCGGACCTCGCTCGGCGGCAGCCCTGGTGGATATGCTCGGCAAGGCCGGTACGATCGTCTGGAACGGCCCTGTGGGTGTCTTCGAGTTCGATCAGTTCGGCAGAGGCACCGAATCCCTGGCCAGGGCGATTGCGCAGTCCGGGGCGTTCACATTGGCCGGTGGCGGCGATACGATTGCCGCGATCGCCAAGTACGGCATCACCGACAAGCTGTCCTACATCTCGACGGCAGGCGGCGCGTTCCTCGAATTCCTCGAGGGCAAGAAGCTGCCGGCCATCGAAATCCTGGAGACCCGCTCGGGCGGGTAAGACAATCCCATGCAGCGTTCCACGAAGATAGTCGCCACGCTCGGCCCGGCCAGTTCCGAACCGGAGGTGCTGAAGCGGCTCCTCGCTGCGGGTGTCGATGTGGTCCGCATGAACTTTTCGCATGGGACGGCGGCCGACCATCTCGCACGGGCCGAAGCGGTACGCGCCGCTTCGCGCGAATTGGGCCTCACGGTCGGCATCATGTGCGACCTGCAGGGTCCCAAGATTCGCGTGGGCAAGTTCGAAGCGGGCCGGGTCACCCTCGAGAACGGCGCGAGATTCGTTCTCGATGCGGAGTGCGCTGTGGGAAATTCGGAACGCGTGGGCCTGGACTACAAGGAGTTGCCCGGCGACGTCAAGCCCAACGATGTCCTGCTGCTCGACGACGGGCGGATCGTATTGGAAGTCGTGGAGGTGTCGGGGCCGGAGATCGTGACGCGCGTTCGCCACGGCGGAGAACTGTCCAACAACAAAGGGATCAACCGGCAAGGCGGCGGGCTCACCGCCCCTTCCCTCACCGCAAAGGACATGGAGGATATCCGCACGGCTGCCGCCATGAAAGCCGACTTCATGGCAGTCTCCTTTCCGAAGAGCGGCGCGGACATGTACATGGCCCGCGAGCTGATGCGGGCGGCGGGTGGCAAGGCACTGTTGATCGCCAAGATCGAACGGGCGGAAGCGATCAAGGCGCTCGACGACATCATGGACGCCTCGGATGCCATCATGGTCGCGCGTGGCGACCTTGCAGTCGAAGTCGGGGATGCCGCAGTGCCCGCTCTGCAGAAGAAGATGATTCGTCTCGCGCGCGAGAAGAACAAGCTCACGATCACGGCCACCCAGATGATGGAATCGATGATCGCGAGCCCTGTCCCCACGCGCGCCGAAGTGTCCGACGTGGCGAACGCGGTGCTCGATGGGACCGATGCCGTGATGCTCTCGGCGGAGACGGCCAGCGGAAGGTATCCGGTACAGACGGTCGAAGCCATGGCCCGTGTCTGCCTCGAAGCGGAAAAGTCCGCCGAACTGGAGCTCGATCGCGAGTTCCTGAACCGGGTGTTCACCCGGGTGGATCAGTCGATCGCGATGGGGGCGTTGTTCACGGCATTCCATCTCAAGGTGAAATGCATCGCCTCCCTCACGCAGTCGGGCTCCACGGCCTTGTGGATTTCACGCCTCAATTCGGGGGTGCCGATCTATGCGCTTACCCCGGAGATCAACACGCGCTACCGGCTCTCCCTTTTCCGCGATGTCTATCCGCTGATGATCGAGAATTTCACCAACGATCGAGACGTGCTGTTGCGCGAGGCGGAGGACGCCCTGAAGGCGCATGGAGCCGTGCAGGACGGCGATCTCATTGTCCTCACCATCGGCGAGCCCATCGGCAAGTCCGGCGGAACCAACACACTCAAGATCGTGCGGGTCGGCGAGCACCGTTCCGCCTGAAGTCGAGGTCGCAGCACATGTCAAATGCACCGTTGGTGGGGATCGTCATGGGGTCGCAAAGCGATTGGGAGACGATGCGCCACGCTGCCGCGATGCTCGAGCAGCTTGGCGTCGCTCACGAAGCGAAGGTCGTTTCCGCGCACCGCACGCCGGATGTCATGTTCCGCTACGCGGAAGACGCCGCCGGCCGTGGTCTGAAGTGCATCATCGCCGGTGCCGGAGGGGCAGCCCATCTGCCGGGGATGCTCGCAGCGAAGACGCGGATTCCCGTCCTCGGAGTTCCGGTCCAGAGCCGGGCCTCCAGGGGCTCGATTCGTTGCTGTCCATCGTGCAGATGCCCAAGGGCATACCGGTGGCGACCTTCGCGATCGGCGAAGCTGGGGTTGCCAATGCAGCCCTTTTCGCTGTTGCGATGTTGGCAATCGCCGATGGCGGCCTTGCGACCCGCCTGGATGCTTTCCGCCGGCAACAGACGGAGGCGGTAATGAATCATCAGCTTCCTCCCCTGAGTGGCACATGACGCCCATCGCGCCAGGAGCCTGGCTGGGACTGTTGGGAGGTGGACAGCTCGGTCGGATGTTCGCCATGGCGGCACAGAGCATGGGCTATCGCGTGGTCGTCGTGGATCCGGGCGCGGAGGGTCCCGCGGCCTCCGTCGCGGACGAACACATTCGGGCGGATTACCTCGACGCGGCCGCTCTGGGGGAGCTGGCGAGAAGGTGCGCAGCGGTCACCACGGAATTCGAGAATGTGCCGGCGGACGCGCTGCGACGCCTCGCGGATCACTGCGTGGTCAGTCCGGGGCACACCGGTGTCGCCGTGGCGCAGGACCGAATTCGAGAAAAGCGCTTCCTGGAGCAGGCGGGTCTGCGGACCGCGCCCTACGTGGTGATCGAATCGGAAGAGCAAGCGTGCACCGCGGATGCCTCCTTGTTTCCGGGCATCTTGAAAAGTGCACGGCTCGGCTACGACGGCAAAGGACAGGTGAGTGTGCTGCGCCTAGACGAGTTGCGGGCGGCTTTCCGCGCTCTCGGCTCGGCGCCCTGCGTGCTGGAACGGCGGCTCGACCTGAAGCTCGAGGTTTCCGTGGTCGTGGCGAGGGGGTTCGATGGCAGGGTCGTGTCGTTCCCCGTGGCAGAGAACCGGCACGCGTCCGGAATTCTCGACGTGAGCATCGTTCCTGCGCGTATCGCTCCTGCACTTGCGGATCGCGCCCGTGCACAGGCATTGCGAGTCGCGGAAACGCTCGACTATCACGGTGTGCTGTGCGTGGAGTTCTTCGTCGCGAAGGAAGGCGATCTGATCGCGAACGAGATCGCCCCTCGACCGCACAACAGCGGGCATTACACCATCGACGGCTGCTTCAGCTCCCAGTTCGAACAGCAGACAAGGGTCATGTGCCGCCAACCGCTGGGCGACAGCGGAATTCACTGTCCATCTGTGATGATCAATCTGCTGGGAGATCTCTGGGCTGCGGGCGAACCTGATTGGGGGCTCGTGCTCCGGCACCCGAAGGCGAAGCTTCATCTGTACGGAAAGCGGGATGCGCGCCCCGGCCGCAAGATGGGACACTTCACCGTGCTTGCACCGACAGTGGATCAGGCCCTGGCCGAAGCGCTCGACATCAAGTCCTCCCTCGTGACCGCTGCGCGCCGAGCCGCCTGATCCGCGTTCCGGCATCCCTACATCATCGCGCTTCACCGTCCTGCCATGACCGCAACCAAGCCTGTACTCGAGACCCGGCTCCGTTCGCTGCGATTCCTCCATCGCGGCAAGGTGAGGGATATCTACGAGATCGATGCCGACCGCCTGTTGATCATCCAGACCGACCGGTTGTCCGCATTCGACGTGATCCTGCCCACGCCCATTCCCGGAAAGGGCCGCGTTCTGACCGCCATGTCGAACTTCTGGTTCGCCCGTCTCGCGCACGTGATTCCGAATCATCTGCTGCCCGACGATCCTCTTGCTTTCGTGGCGGCGGACGAACGCGACGACGTGGCCGAACGCTCCTTCGTGGTGCGCCGGCTGGCACCGCTGCCCATCGAGGCCATCGTACGCGGTTACGTGGCAGGCTCCGGCTGGAAGGACTATCAACGGACTGGCCAGATATGCGGAATCGCGCTGCCGCCGGGCCTGCGGGAAGCGCAGCAACTACCCGAACCCATTTTCACGCCGTCCACAAAGGCGCCCAAGGGTTCGCACGACGAGAACATCGATTTCGCGCAGGCCCGGACCCTGCTCGGTCCGGAACGGGCCACGGCCGTTCGCGATGCCGCCATCCGGCTTTACCGCGAGGCGGCCGAGTATGCGGGCACACGCGGGATCATCATTGCCGATACCAAGTTCGAGTTCGGCACCGACGCCACGGGCCTCCTGTACTTGATCGACGAGGCGCTGACTCCGGATTCGTCGCGCTTCTGGCCTCGCGCACAGTACCGGGTCGGCATCAGCCCGCCATCGTTCGACAAGCAGTTCGTGCGTGACTGGCTGGAGGCGCAGCACTGGAACAAGCAGCCGCCGGCGCCTTCCCTCCCCGCGGAGGTGCAGGCCCGCACGGCCGAGAAGTACGAGGAAGCCCTCCGGTTGCTCACCGCTTGAACGGCGACGAGGCATCCGAGGAAGCCATCCTCCGCGCGGCCGACTTGCTTGCGCACGGCGGCCTGGTGGCGTTTCCCACCGAAACCGTCTACGGCCTCGGAGCCGATGCGTCGAACGAAGCTGCTGTCCGGCGGATATTCCTCGCCAAGGGCCGTCCGGCGGACCACCCTGTCATCGTTCATGTGGCGGGCAGCGCCCAGCTCGCGTCTTGGGTCCGCCATGTCCCCGAGCCCGCCCGCAGGCTTGCAGAAGCCTTCTGGCCCGGCCCGCTCACGATGGTGCTCGAACGTGCCGAGCACGTCCTGGACATCATCACGGGAGGACAGAACACGGTAGGCATCCGGGTTCCCTCACATCCGGTTGCGCAGAAGATGCTGAGGGCGTTCGGCGGCGGCGTGGCCGGACCTTCAGCCAACCGTTTCGGCCACGTTTCACCGACTACTGCGGCTCACGTGAGGGCGGAGTTCGGCGACTCGCTGGACATGATCCTCGAAGGGGGACAGAGCGAAGTCGGCATCGAATCGACGATCGTGGACCTGTCACGGGGCCATCCCTTCCTCCTCAGGCCGGGCATCATCTCCGTGGAGCAGTTGGAGGCGGTCCTGGGCGAAACGGTTCGCAGGCCGGACGCCCACTCGCCGCGGGCCTCCGGCACGCTTGCGTCGCACTATGCGCCCACGACTCCTACCCGCCTCGTCGCTCCGGATGCCCTCGAAAGAACTCTGGCCATCGCCGGCGTCCGCGTGGGTGTGCTCGCGCGGCGTCCTCGAGGCGCGAACCTTTCCGCGGCTGTGTGGGTCGAAGCGCCCGATGACGCCGGCCGTTACGCGCATGAGCTCTATGCCGATCTGCGATATCTCGACACTTCCCGCTGCGATCTCATACTTGTCGAACAGGTTCCCGATTCCCGCGAATGGGATGCCATCCGGGATCGGATCGGCAGAGCCGCTTCCCCCGAAAGGAACTGATACCAACGCAGGTGCGAAAGCCTTCCGGCGGTATTGCGCGGTGCGATAGCGAATGGATCCCGTCGTTCTCTTCTTCCTGCTGGGACTCGTCGCCCGCCTGTTGCGCTCAGACCTCCGATTGCCGGAGGCGATGTACGAAGGGCTTTCCATCTATCTCCTGCTCGCCATCGGCCTGAAGGGCGGCGTCGAGCTGGCGAAACACCCGCTGTTGCCCCTGCTTCCGCAGCTTGGCGGCGCCGTCCTCCTCGGAATCGTCCTGCCGTTGCTCGCGTATCCGGTGCTCAGGCGCATCGGCAGTTTCGCCAAGCCCGACGCGGCTTCCATCGCCGCCCACTATGGCTCCGTCAGCATGGTGACGTTTGCCGTCGCGACCGCCTATCTGCTCGAGCGCAATATCACCCACGAGCAATACATGCCGCTCTTCGTCGTCTTCATGGAAGTGCCCGGCATCGTCGTGGGAATACTGCTCGCCCGCATGGGCAGCGGGAGGACCATTCAATGGCCTACCCTGGCGCACGAAGTGTTTCTCGGGCGCAGTGTCGTGCTGTTGGCGGGCGGCCTGATCATCGGCTGGTTCGCGGGACCCGACGCACTGCAACCGCAGAGCCGCCTGTTCTTCGATCTCTTCAAGGCCGTCCTGGGCCTTTTCATGCTCGAGATGGGTCTCGTTGCCGCGAGCCGGATACAGGATCTTCGACGCACCGGTGCGTTCCTCGTGCTATTCGGGACCCTCGTGCCCTGCCTCTTTGCCGTGCTGGGGATTCTCGTCGCGCGTGTCGTCGACTTGTCCCCCGGAGGGGCGATGCTTCTTGGCACGCTAGCCGCTAGTGCCTCGTACATTGCAGCGCCGGCCGCCATGCGCATCGCGGTTCCCGAAGCGAATCCGTCGTACTCCCTGGCGGCTTCGCTGGGCGTGACGTTTCCCTTCAACGTCGTGGTCGGCATTCCCCTGTATCACCGCTTCGCCGAGGCCCTTTTCGGGTGACGATCCGCCCCCATATGCAGATGCATCCACGCAAGCTCATCGTGATCATCACCGAGTCGCCGCTCGAATCCATGCTGGTGAAGGACGTGACGGCCCTGGGAGCACACGGGTACACGATTTGCGACGTGCGTGGTGGTGGCCGGCACGGTGTTCGCGAAGGTGCATGGGAGGCCGATCGAAACATCCGGATGGAAGTCATCTGCGATGAGCCGACGGCCGATGCGATCGCCGAACATGTCCGGCTGAAATACGCCCTCAATTTCGCCACAACGGTGTTCGTGGCGGACATCGGGGTGCTAAGACCGGAAAAGTTTTGAGGTGGTATGAGCACGTATTCCTCACTGTCTTCCTGGCAGGAACAACTCCGTTTCGAGTATCCGGGCGTCAACTTCCAGGCGACGGACCATCCCGAAGGTGTCAATGCCGTCTGTGAAGGTGTCCTGGTGGGACGTTTCTTCGCCGAACGGCAGCCGCCTTACGGCATCCTGTACTCGCAGGCACGCAACTGCGGCGGCAAGCCCTGGTGAATCCGGGGTGGCGGGATCACCCCGCCGCCCCTCGCCGCGGTACCGCGCTTTGCGCCTTCGGCGATCTCGTCGATGGCGAGGGACGCGAGTTCACCTTCGGTGCGCCGGACCTGCCGTTGCGAATCGTCGTGGTGCGTAGGGGCGATCGCGCGTGGGCGTACGTGAATTGCTGTCCTCACAATTACGTGCCGCTCAATGACCAACCCGACCGTTTCGTGACGTTCGACCACGAATGGCTGATCTGCTCGATTCACGGGGCAATCTTCAGGTACGAGGATGGGTACTGCGAGGACGGCCCGTGCCGCGGCCGGTCCCTGGAGGCAGTGGATCTGTACAACGACGGCGGGCAGCTCAGCATCGGCTGACAAGCGCACGGTCCCGGCGCCGCCTCCGGGCCGGACGACATCAGGATTTTCGAGCTGAGCTGGCTCTGCTCCGTATCCGGTGCAGTACGATCGAGCCCGTCTCGAAGAGCGCTTACCCCCTCCCTATGCACGTGATGATTCTCGGCAGCGGCCTGCTCGGGACTGCCACCGCCTGGTTCCTGTCCGACTCCGGGCACGAAGTCACGGTCGTGGACCGGCAGCCAGGCTCCGGCCTCGAGACCAGTTTCGCGAACGGCGGCCAGATCTCGGTCAGTCATGCCGAACCCTGGGCCAATCCGCATGCGCCCGCGCAGTTGCTGAAATGGCTGGGAAAGGAAGATGCCCCTCTGCTCTTCCGCTGGCGGCTCGACCCGGCCCTCTGGGGATGGGGTCTGAGATTCCTGGGCGAATGCAGGCCATCGAGGACACGCGACAACATCGCCCAGCTCGTCAATCTGGGGGTCTACAGTCGTGCGACCCTGCAAACGCTGCGGCGCGAGCTCGGTCTGGAGTACGACCAGCTCGAATGTGGAATCCTTCACTTCTTCACCCGGGACGACAGCCTCGCCGCCGGAATCGATGCGGCGGCGGCCATGCGGGAATACGGGTGCGACAGCCAGCCGGTCAGTGCGGCACGATGCCTCGAGATCGAGCCGGCCCTTCGTCATTCCACCATTGCGATTGTGGGGGGCACCTACACGCCATCGGACGAGTCCGGAAACGCCTACCGGTTCACGTCAGCCCTTGCCGAACATTGCCGGCTGCGCGGCGTGAGGTTTCTGTACGAGACGCACATCGACCGAATCGTTGTCGAGGGAGAGAAGCTGAGCGGCGTTCAGGTGCGCGATGCCGCCGGCGCTTCCCGGGTGGAGCGGGCTGACGCCTACGTCATGGCGTGTGGCAGCTACAGTCCCCTCTTGCTGAAACCGGCGGGTGTTTCCATTCCTGTCTATCCTGCCAAGGGCTATTCCATCACGGTGCCCGTCTTGCCGGACGGCGAGGCGCCCCGCGTCAGCCTGACGGATGACGAAGAAAAACTCGTCTTCTCGCGGTTGGGACCGGAATTGCGGGTCGCCGGGACAGCCGAGTTCAATGGTTACAACGTCGAGATCAATCAGGCGCGCTGCGAAGCGATCGTCCGGCGTGTGGCGGCGCTGTTCCCCGCGGCGGGCGACTACGGGGGTGCGCGCTACTGGACCGGACTGCGGCCGGCGACCCCTGGCAACGTTCCCCTGATCGGCCGCACCCGATATCCGAACCTCTATCTCAACACGGGCCACGGCACACTGGGATGGACACACTCGTGCGGTTCGGGACGTGCATTGGCCGACATCATCGGGGGCAGGAGGCCGGAGGTCGATTTCCGCTTCCTGGGCATCGATCGGCCCGCTCCCTGATTGCCTCCCGGGCACGTCCGATCGTCGATCAGATCATCGCCGACCCGCGGTGGGTGCCTGCCTCGCAAGTCTGCTGGCGCCTGCAGTGACCACATGCCGAGCCGTCACATGAGCGACAGAGTCATCTTGACGGCCATGATCGACAGAATCACCGCAAACACCTTCTTGAGTCGCGACACCGGAATCGTGTGAGCAACACGTGCCCCGAGCGGCACGGTGACGAACGTGCCCACGACGATCCCGATGACCGCCGGCAGGTAAAGATATCCCACCGACAATGCCGGCAGGTGATCCTTGTTCCAGCCTCCCACCAGAAAACCGATCGTGCCGGAAATCGCGATGGGCAATCCGAACGCCGCGGAGGTGGCCACGCACTGCCGCATCGGCACATTGCACATGCTCATCAGCGGGACAGCCAGGAATCCTCCTCCCGCTCCCACCAGAGCGGACGCAATGCCCACTGCCGCTGCTGCCACCTGCATGCCCAGCGTGCCCGGTAGCTGCCGGTTGGGCTTGGGCTTCAGGTCCAGCATCATGTTGACCGCGGAATACACGACAAACGCAGTGAACAGCACGGCGAGCGCTTTCGACCGCAAGGCTTCGGCGAGAGCGCTGCCCGCCAGAGTTCCGAGGACCAGACCCGCCGCCGAACGCTTGACGATGTCCCAGCGGACGGCACCGTGGCGATGATGGGACTGCATGCTCTTCAGTGAGGTGAAGATGATCGTGGCGAGCGAGGATCCCAGCGCGAGATGCATCACCCGTTCGGCGGGGAACCCCTGCGCATTGAACGCGAACACCATCAGGCTCACCAGGATCATCCCGCCGCCGATGCCCAGCAACCCGGCGAAGAACCCGGCGAACAATCCCATCAGTGGGTAGATCGCCCACCACACGGAGATGTCGATCACAGGATGGACTCGATGAAGGACCACTCGTCAGGAGTGACCGGTGTGATGGACAGCCGATTGCCCCGTTGCAGGAGGCGCATCTCGGCCAGTTCCGGATATCCCCGCAACTCCTGCAGACCGACAAGACGGGTCTTGCGCACGAGCTGGACGTCCACGTTCAGCCACCGCGGGGCTTCACGAGTCGACTTCGCGTCGAAGTACTTGCTGCGGGGGTCGAACTGGGTTTCGTCGGGATAGGCGGAACGGGCCACTCGGGCGATGCCCGCGACGCCCGGTTCCTCGCAGCTGGAATGGTAGAAGAGCACCGGGTCACCCACTTTCATCTCGTCGCGCATGAAATTGCGCGCCTGGTAGTTGCGCACCCCGAACCAGGGAACGGTCTTCTTTGGCATCCTGGCGACGTCGTCGACGCTGACCTCGGATGGCTCGGATTTCATCAGCCAATGACCCATGTACCTTGCGGCTCCAGGAATTGCAGAATCAGACTGAAAGATACAGGGTCGAGGCGTGGTCGTGTGCGGTGAAGCGCGGGGAACTCCTTCTGTGACGTCACGCGCCTGGGGCAACACCGCAGCTGCCGCCTTCACAATCCCGGCCCTGCCCTTCGACACACACCACGAAAAAGTCGGATGATGCGGGCGTAGCCAAACCACCGGGAGAGAGCCCATGCAAGTCCGCGCAGCCGTCGCCCATCGGGCCGGAGCCCCCCTGTCAATCGAAACAGTCTCGCTCGCCGGTCCGCGCGCCGGTGAGGTACTCGTGGAAATAAAGGCCACCGGCATCTGCCACACCGACGAGTACACGCTGTCCGGCGCCGACCCCGAAGGCCTGTTCCCGGCAATCCTCGGGCACGAGGGCGCTGGTGTCGTGGTCGACGTGGGGCCGGATGTGACGAGCCTGCGCAAGGGCGACCACGTCATTCCCCTTTATGTGCCCGAATGCCGGGAGTGCGAATACTGCGTCTCCCACAAGACCAATCTGTGTCAGGCCATCCGCGTGACCCAGGGCCAGGGGCTGATGCCCGACGGGACCAGCCGCTTCTCCCTCGACGGCAAGCCGCTGTTCCACTACATGGGGACGTCCACCTTCGCCAACTACACGGTGGTCCCCGAAATCGCTCTCGCGAAGATTCGCGAGGACGCACCGTTCGACAAGGTCTGCTACATCGGCTGCGGCGTGACGACCGGCATAGGCGCCGTCATCAACACCGCCAAGGTCGAGCCCGGCGCGAACGTGGTCGTGTTCGGTCTGGGTGGCATCGGCCTCAACGTGGTTCAGGGCGCCCGGCTTGCGGGGGCGAACATGATCATCGGCGTGGATCTCAACCCGGGACGCCGGCCACTGGCCGAGAAGTTCGGCATGACTCACTTCGTCAATCCAAAGGACATGGCGGAAAACGAACTGGTCCCGCACCTCGTGAATCTGGCGAAGGGCGGCGCCGACTACAGCTTCGAGTGCATCGGCAACGTGAAGGTGATGCGGCAGGCGCTGGAGTGCTGCCACAAGGGATGGGGCGTGTCGGTGATCATCGGCGTGGCACCGGCGGGCGCGGAGATCGCGACGCGCCCCTTCCAGCTCGTGACCGGGAGGGTCTGGAAGGGCACCGCGTTCGGCGGCGCGCGGGGACGCACCGACGTGCCCAGGATCGTCGACTGGTACATGGACGGCAAGATCGACATCGACAGCCTCATCACCCACGTACTGCCCTTCGAGGAGATCAACAAGGGCTTCGACCTCATGCATGCAGGCGAGTCGATCCGCAGCGTGGTCGTGTACTGATGATGGCGCAGGGCGCCTGCTCGGGACATCGCTGTTTCGGCGTCGCCCAGGACGTGTACGCCCACGCGTCGACGAAGAATCAGCCTCAGCGCCGTCTCGCCTTGTTCGTGCTGCCGCAGGCACCGGCAAGGCCTGCGCCGGCGCCGGGCATTGCCGGATGCACGGTCATGTCACGAGGTCCGGGCCGCATCCGGGTGCACCGTTGCGATGGGCCGGCTTGCCGGGTGCGATTGCCATGGCTTCCTCATCGCCGCCGTTTTGGAGACGGCCTGTGCCGCTCCACGGCGGGCCGGAGATGAGGTAACGCCATGCAGAAACTGCTCGTGTATCAGTCGCTCTGGGCCATGGAGCGGCGGCGGCCCGACGGACATGAGTGGTCGCTCGATCGCAAGCTCGAGATGATCCGCGACGCAGGCTTCGATGGTTGCGGGGTGCGGTTCATCGACTACGCGTTCGCCAAGGAGGTCACGTCCTTCCTGCGGGCACACGACATGACCTGGCAGGCGCAGTGCTATCCGAAGACGGTGGACGATCTCAAGCCTGTACTGGAATACGTGGGCGAGCTGGGTGCGGACCACGTCAACCTGCAGCCCGACGTGCGCCCTCACTCCGTGGAGGAGTGCATTCCTTACCTGGAGGGTTGGCGACGCCTCGCGTTCGATGCGCACATCCCCGTGCACATCGAGACGCACCGGGACCGGATGACCACCGATCTTTTCTTCACACTGCGGCTGCTCGACTGTTTTCCCGACCTGCGCCTCACGGGAGACATCTCGCACTACCTCGTGGGCCGGGAGTTCTGGTACCCCGTCTCCGACGAGAACCATGCGCTCATGCACCGGATCCTCGACAACTGCTGGGGCTTTCACGGACGCGTGGCGAGCCGCGAACAGATACAGGTGCAGATCAGTTTTCCGACCATGCAGCACTGGGTCGAACTGTTCATGCAATGGTGGGAGTACGGTATCCGCAGCTGGCGCCGGCGCGCTCCGCCCGACGCCACGCTCACCTTCCTGTGCGAACTGGGACCCAAGGAGTACGCCATCACCGGCGCTGACGGTTACGAGATGTCGGATCGATGGGAGGAAGCGCAGATGCTGGAGGACATGATCCGGAAGCTCTGGGACAAGATCGAAGCGGAGGGACGGGTCTGAACGGGGGTGGAGCGATGTGGCGAATCCACGCGCAGCGACCCTCGATTCCCACGCCGCCTTGCTCGCGCGCGCCGGCGGACGTTGGCGGAAAAGTTGCCGGACGATCCGGTCCTGCGCTCCAGCAAGTGACTTGGCGATGGACCACACCCAGGTACTTGGGGCGCGCGAGCTACCGCATACTTGGCGGAGCGCCGCCGCCCACCTGCGCCGCTGCGAGGATATCCTCTACTTTTCCCCCTCTCCCGCCACCGGAACGCTGCTCTCGAACTTCAGTTCGCTGGAATCCACGACTTGTGCACTGAGGGTGCCCCTGCCGTCCGGAAGGAAGGTGAAGCGAAAGGCGGGGTTCTGGCTGATGGAGAAGTCCACGTCCGCCGACATCACCAACCTGTCCCGCCACATGACGCGCACGGTGCGCACGAAGCGCGGGGTTTCGATCAGGCGCGAGGACTGGTCGATGGCCAGGCCTGAGGTGTTCGGATGGCGGATGAGAAGCGTGACCGGGTTGGGAATGTCGGACCGCACGGTGTCGGGCAGTTGCCAGCGCATGCGGCCAAGCCCCGCTTCGTCTGCAGCGCTTCTGCTGCCGGGGGCGGAGCAGCCACCAGCGGCTTCGATGAACTTTGTGGTCATGCTGAGCGAGCCGTCGGCGTACTCGGCCACTACCCGCACGGGGCTGTTGGTCTCGACGCGGACCCGGGTCTCGATCTCGACACTGCCCGCGGCTTCGCCGAACTCGAAGATGGCGGCTACGGGAGAAGGATTGCGCTCGATGACGAGATAGAGCTTGCGGGGCGGTACCGTCTCCGGGCGCGGGCGTGTGAGGATGGAGACGGGAACGACTGCCGCGTCTTCCGCGCGGGCGGGCAGCGAGAGGACAATCTCGGGGCCGGCGGCGGCGATGGGGCGGGTGCCGAAGAGGCTCGACTGCAGCATCGGCCAGATCTCCACCGTGTCGTCGGCCGCGGCGGGACCGCCGAGGAGCAGACACGCGATCGCGACGATCAGAGTGTGGTGCATGTGCGGAACGATACCGCATCGCAGCGCCGCGGCCCAGGATGTCACGGCGACCTCGTCCGGCAGCATTGGCGAAGGAAGGTGATGCGGCGCCTGTGATCTCGCTCCGCTGTCCGATCCACCTGACGGTGGAACGACGGGCCACGGCAGCCCGGCGAAGACATACCAGGCCGCGCGAACGGGCCGCAACAGTCGGGGGCGACGCATCCCTTGGCGATATGGTAGCGGGCGCAGGGGCGGGCAGCCCCCTTCGGATCTTCTCCCATGTGCCGGCGATGCCGACAGCACTGGCGGGGATGAGACCGGCCAGTGCCGAGAAGACAGTGACGAGAACGCAAAGGAGGCTGGTCCTGCACGAAAAGAAACAGAGGCGACGCTCGCGCATCGCCTCTGTCGTTTGGGGTGCCCCCCGCAAATGCCGTCAGGCCGGGCATCTTGAACCTGGGGTCCAAGAGTGGTCGCGTTCCGAGCGCCGAAGGTACATCCGCATGGGACGCGCACAAAAGCGCTGCTTGGGTCCGCAACCGGGTGAGTGACATTGGTTCAGAGAATTAACGACCTGTCGAACACCACAGGGAGCGAAGACTGTGTCTTGCACTCCTGTTATCGGCCGCGAATCAGAACAATTTATCCTGATTCGACATCGCCGCATCGATAGACGCCTGCATGCCGACGATTCTACGCTTCAAGTCTCCGAGGTCAACGCCGCCGGATACCTGCGTCTTGAGCAGCTCATGGGTGATATTGAGTGCCGCCATGACGGCGATACGCTCGGAGCCCGCCACCTTTCCGGAGTCACGGATTTCGCACATCTTCCGATCGAGGTACTCCACCGCGCGCAGCAGATCGGGGCGCTCCTCTTCCGTGCATGAGACCTTGAACTCGCGGCCCATGATGCTGACGTCGAACGCTTTCGCTTCGTTGCCCAAGGAAGACTCCGGTCAGGTTTCGGAATCGGGGATCCGCGCAAGCAGACCCTCCAGACGCGCACGAGCAGACGAGACCCTGTCCCGCAACTGCTGGTTCTCTCCCTGCATGGACGCGACCAGCTGACGCAGTTCGGAGTTCTCGGCGCGTAACCCGTCCGCGAGTCTGATCAGCGTCTTGATCCGTTCGTCCAAGGCTGTGAGTTCGGCTTCCATGAACTCACTATACTGAAAAAAAACGATTCGGGTCAACGGCTAACGCCGTGTTCTGAACGCAGAGCATCAGCTCATGACGCAGTCATTGCGGTGAAGGCCGGAAGCCGTCAACGTGCTGCCCCACTGGGCGGACCTCAGGACTCGTTGCTAGAATCACGGCTCGTTCGGGTGCCCGGTGCTGCTGTCAGCAGCTCGGGTCAAACGGGAATCAGGTGAGCGACTGCCGTCGCGATGCCTGTGCTGCCCCCGCAACGGTAAGCGAGTTCAGTCGTGCCAAGACGCCACTGCTCCATGCATCTCCGGCTCACGCCGGCAGAAACAGGGGTGGGAAGGCGGTGCGCTGATCCACGGAGCACCATCCGTGGAACTCGTGAGCCCGGATACCGGCCCGGACGGCCGTTGCTCGACCGCCAGGTGTCGCCCGGCGCGCCTTGGCAGGTCGGCATTCCTCACTCACATGCACGCGGTGGGCGTGCTCTGCGAGAAGACAAGTGCACCGCATCACCTTTGCCAGCCTGGCGCTGGTCCCGGCGCTTTCCGCGCTGCCCTGCGCGGAATCCGCCGGGGCCGATCTTCTCTCTCACCTTTCCGTTCCCACGGTCGTCGTCACCGGTGCCCGCTTTCAGCAGTCCCCCGCGGATCATCCCGTCGGTGTGCAGGTTCTGACCGCGGACGATATCTCGAGATCGGGCGCGACCACGATCCCCGAAGTCCTCTCCAAGCAGGCTGGCATCGTCGTCCGGGACAATGCCGGCAGTCCGAACAGGCAGATCGACCTGCGTGGCTTCGGCATGTTCGCCGATCAGAACACGCTGATCCTGGTGAACGGCCAGCGCATTTCCGAGAACGAACAGACACCCGCCAACCTCGCCTCCCTGTCGCTGGCGGACGTCGAGCGCATCGAAATACTCCGCGGAAGCGGTGCGGTGCTCTACGGCAGCGGTGCCACCGGAGGCACGATCAACGTCATCACCCGAAGCCCCGCGGCGGGAGATCGTGCGGGACGGCTCGTTGCGACCGCTGGGAGCTACGGCACGTGGGGCATGGGTGCAAGAGGATCGGTTGGATCGGATCGGCTCGCCGCGGCGGTCAGCGTGAACCACCTGGCTTCCGACAACTATCGCCGCAACAACGACGTGAGGGAGCAGAACGCACAGGCCGAACTGCGCTGGTTCACGGATCGCGGTTCGCTCTCTCTGGCCGTTTCGCATAGCCAGGAGGATCTGCGGCTTCCGTCGTCTCGGTCCGCGGCCCAGCTCGTCTCCGATCGCAGGGGCACTTCGACTCCGGATGATTCCGCCAGCCTCGACGCGACCCGCGTCGTGCTGGGGGGAACGCAACAATACGAGTGGGGATCCTTCGCGGCGGATTTCATGCACCGCGATCGCAGCAGCCAGAGCTTCCAGTTCGGAGGCTTCAACACCATCGACAGCAAGGTCCTCGGCCTTTCGCCACGGGTGCGCATTCCATTCGGCATCGGTTCAGTGCAACACACCCTGATCGCCGGCATCGACTGGGAATCCTGGGATTTCGACAACCGCATCACCAGCTTTTCGTACACCGGCACAGGCAAGCAGGACAACGCTGCGGTGTACTTCCAAGACACGATTGTCATCGCGCCGGACACGACGGTGAGTCTGGGTGCGAGACAGCAGCGCGCGCGCAGCGAGATCCGGGAGTCCGGTGCGATATCGACGCGGAACCGGAACATCCGCGCCTCCGAACTGGCGCTTCGTCAGGCAATTGGGGAAGCCGGATCCATCTACGCCAAGATCGGTCGCAGCTTCCGGATCGCGAACGTGGACGATGTCCGATGCTTCTGTGCCGGTCCCGCGAACTTTCTGGAGCCCCAGACGTCGAGCGATCGCGAGGTCGGTCTGGACGGCAGCCGCCCCGATTCCCGCTGGCGAGTGGCCTACTTCGTTTCCAAGCTTCAGAACGAGATCCTGTTCGACCCGGTGGGGTTTCGCAACGTGAATCTTCCCCCCACGCAGCGTTCCGGTCTCGAACTGGATGGTTCGGTGACCCTGGCCGGGAAGTGGACCGCGGGTGCGAACTACGCCTGGACACGCGCCCGTTTTCGTGACGGCACGTTCTCCGGGGCCACGGTAGGGGGGAACGAGATTCCCCTGGTTCCGAAGCACAAGGCGACCCTGTCCCTCGGCTACCAGGCAACGGAAGCGATGGTACTTTCCGCGACGGCAACCTATGTGGGAACGCAGCGTTTCGACAACGACCAGACGAACTCCTTCAATGCGAAGATGCCCGCCTATACGGTCGTCGATTTCACCGTTGCACATGAGTCCGGTCCCTGGCGACTGCGCGGAGTGTTGCTGAATGCCCTGGGCGCCGACTACTTTTCCTATGGCGTGGCGGGGGGCTCGCCGGGCGTCTACAACGCCTATCCCGCGGCCGGGCGCGCGGTGCTCGTGAACTTGGATTACCACTTCGACGGTCGCTGAACGAAGCGCGGGCGCGCGAGGCGGCGCCGGTCCGCCACGCGTTTTCTGCTATCTTCCCGGCATGTCTACTCCGACGAGCGCGCAGCTTTATCTGCGACTTCTGCGCTACGTCCGTCCCTACTGGCGCATCTTCGCCGCATCGGTTCTCGGCACCATCGTGGCGGCCGTGACCGAGCCGGCCTTGCCGGCTCTGATGAAGCCGTTGCTGGATGGAACCTTCGTGGAGAAGGATCCATGGTTGATGCAATGGATGCCGGTCGCGCTCGTGGCGCTATTCCTGATACGGGGTGTCGCCAACTTCATCGAAAGTTACTGTTCGAACTGGGTTGCCACGAGGGTGGTTCTGGACCTGCGGGAAGCCATGTTCCGCAAGTTCATGGTGCTCCCGGTCGATTTCTACGACGAGCAGGTGAGCGGCAACCTCGTCTCCAAGGTCACCTTCGACGTGACGCAGGTCACGTCCGCTGCCACTTCCGCCGTCACCGTATCCCTCAAGGACAGCATCACCATCGCCGGTCTGCTGGGGTGGCTTTTCTACCTCAACTGGAAGCTCACGCTCATCACCCTGGTGACCGTGCCCGGCATCACGCTGATCGTTCGTCTCTTCAGCCGCCGTCTTCGCCGCGTGGGCCGCGAAGTGCAGCAGGCCATGGGCGATACCACGCAGGTCCTCCAGGAAGGGATCGACTGTCAGAAGGTCGTGAAGATATTCGGCGGAGCCTCCTACGAGACCCGCCGGTTCCACGACAGCGCCAACCGGGTCCGCCGGTTCAGCATGAAGTACGCGGCGGCGGCGGCCGCCAACACCTCCATCGTGCAACTCATCGCTGCCATCGCTCTCGCCGTCATCATCACCATCGTCGCAAGACAGTCGGCGGCAAACGAGACGACCGTCGGCGGATTCGTGTCGTTCATCACGGCGATGCTCATGCTCCTGCAGCCCCTCAAGCGGCTGACGGGCGTGAACGAGCAGTTGCAGAAGGGCCTCGCCGCTGCGGAGAGCATCTTCGGTCTGCTCGATCGGAATCCGGAACCGGATTCCGGCACGTTGGGGATGCCGCGCGCGCGCGGCGATCTCGTCTTCGAGAACGTCACGATGCAGTATGCGCGTGCCGAACGGCCCGCACTTCGAGACATCTCGTTGTTCATTCGCGCAGGTGAGACGATCGCGCTCGTGGGACCTTCGGGAGGAGGTAAGACGACGCTGGCCAATCTCGTTCCGCGGTTCTATCAGCCCACCTCCGGCCGTATTCTTCTGGATGGACTTGACCTCCGCGACATCTCTCTCGAAAGCCTGAGGTCGAACATCGCGCTCGTGTCGCAGGAAGTCGCGCTGTTCAACGACACGATTGCCGCCAACATCGCCTACGGCGCCCGTGCAGGGGCGACCCAGTCCGAAGTGATCGCGGCCGCCGAAGCCGCGAACGCCATGGGCTTCATCCGCGACATGCCGCAGGGGCTCGCCACCATCGTGGGAGAAAACGGTGTCCGGCTGTCCGGCGGCCAGCGCCAGCGCCTCGCCATTGCCCGCACGCTGCTCAAGAACGCGCCGATCCTCATTCTTGACGAAGCCACGTCCGCGCTGGATTCCGAATCCGAAAGGCAGGTCCAGGCTGCGCTGGACCGACTGATGGAAGGACGGACCACGCTGGTGATCGCGCATCGGTTATCCACCATCGAGAACGCCGACCGGATCATCGTACTCGACGAAGGGCGCATCGCGGAGATCGGATCTCACGGTGAGCTGATGCGGCAGGATGGCATCTATGCCCGGCTGCATCGCATCCAGTTCGCCCGCACCGAATCACCCCGCGGCGAGATTTCCGGGGAGCGGACGCCGCCGGCGCCCGATGCGGAATCCGAAGTGATTCCGGCGCCTCCCGCGAACTTCTGACTGCCGCGATCCGGGAGCCGTGCGGTACGGAGTCCGCCTGCACGCTGTTGAACGTCGAGAGATCGCCACGTGCGGCATGCCATGGCACATTGAAACTCACCCAGGGAGACGAATCGAACCATGAATCTTCACGCCAAACTCCTCGAGAGGCAGGCCGGCGGCTCGCCGCTTCGCATCGGCCTGATCGGCGCCGGGAAGTTCGGTGCAATGTATCTCGCCCAGGTGCCGAAGACGCCAGGCGTTCACCTCGCATGCATCGCGGACCTTCATCCCGCAGGCGCCCGCGCGAATCTCGAGCGTGTCGGATGGCAGGCCGGTCGCGCCGAGGCCGTCTCGATCGACGCCGCGCTGGCCAGCGGACTCACGCACGTGACCGACGACTGGACGTCGCTGGTCCGGCACCCCGCCATCGACATCGTCGTGGAAGCCACGGGCAATCCCATGGCCGCGGTCGACCACGCGCTCGAGGCGTTCCGCCACGGGAAGCACGTCGTGATGGTGACCGTTGAGGCAGACGCCTTCTGCGGGCCGCTGCTCGCCCGGCGGGCCCGCGAAGCGGGCGTGGTGTACAGCCTCGCCTACGGCGATCAGCCGGCACTCATCTGCGATCTCGTGGATTGGGCGCGGGCGGCCGGTTTCAACGTGATCTCGGCCGGTCGCGGCCACAAGTGGCTGCCACATTTCGCGCAATCCACGCCCGAGACGGTGTGGGGGCACTACGGGCTGACGCCGGAACAGGCCAGGATCGGCGGACTCAACCCGAAGATGTTCAATTCCTTCCTCGACGGATCCAAGCCTGCGATCGAAAGCACGGCGGTATGCAACGCAACGGGGCTGACGCCGGCTCCCTGGGGTCTCGCCTATCCGCCGGCCAGCGTCGACGACATTCCGAAGGTCATCCGGCCGCGCGAGGAAGGCGGCGTGCTGCATCACCGAGGGCAGGTCGAAGTGGTGTCCTCGCTGGAAAAGGACGGCACACCCATTCCCTACGACATCCGATTCGGCGTCTGGGTCGTATTCGAGGGCGACACGGAGTACATCCGGCGGTGCTTCGCGGAGTACGGAGTGCGGACCGATCCGTCAGGACGCTATGCCTGTCTGTACAAGCGGTGGCACCTCATCGGTCTCGAGGTCGGAATATCGGTCGCTTCCGTGGGTGTCCGCAAGGAAGCCACCGGATGCCCCACCGGCTTCAGGGCGGACGTCGTGGCCAGCGCAAAACGTGCGCTCGCGCCCGGGGAGATCTTGGACGGAGAGGGCGGCTACACCGTCGTGGGGCGCCTCATGCCGGCGGAAGAGTCTCTGCGGATCGGTGGTCTGCCGCTGGGACTGGCGCACGGGTGGAAGGTCGTACGTCCGGTCGCGGCCGGGGAGCCTCTCCGTTGGGCCGACATTGCCGTCGACGAATCCAACGCCGCCGTGCGGGTGCGGCGGGAAATGGAATCGCTGTTCCGCTGAACGGCATCGCAACTCATGGGGTCCGGAGCGCCCGGGCCGGATCGCTCCGGCCCGCTCCCGCCGCGGCAGCGGCCGGACGATGCGGGCCTTCCGGCGACGACACGCGCAACACCCGGTGTTCGGTGAGGGAGAACCGCTCGGGCTCGCCTCCTCGCAGCGGCCGGATCCCTCGGGACGCGAGCACCGCTTCGAGTTCCGCGAGGACCGCATCCCGCTCCAGCACGAAACGGGTCGCGAAGCAGCGCCAGAAGTTCCAGCCGGTACGCTCCAGCACCCGCTGACGTCGGACATCGTCGAGCCAGTACGCAGCGCCGACGTGCCGGTCCCCATCACACTCGATGGCGATGCGGTTGTCGCCCGTGCCTTCCACCACCAGATCGATGGTCCAGGCGCCTACCTGTACGCGTGGCGTGACGCGATAACCTCTGGCAACCAGCCAGTCGAAGAGTGCCCGCTCGAGCATCGATTCGCAGCGTTCCCGTGCCGGGACCTCCAGCGACGGCCCCGCGGCGAACGGTTGCCGGAAATGAGCGATGAGACCGAGACGCAGACGGTCGGAGTCGGGAAGGTGCTCGGGTTTGACCGAGCGCACCAGGACCATCCGCTCGCGCGCCCTGGACGCCGCGACGTTGAATCGCTGGGCGAACGTATCGCGGGCAAGCGGCCCGCCGAGGTCGTTGGGCGCCACCACCATGGAAAGGAACACGATGTCGCGTTCCCTTCCCTGGAGCGCTTTTGCATCGCCGCACACCAATGCGTGTTCCTGCAGCACGGCAGGCCCCAGTCGGTCCGCAGCGAGTTCCCAGATCCGGACCGCCTGTTCCTCTCCCAGCAGCGAAACCACTCCGATCGACCGGCCGCGTGTACGCGAGTCGGCAGCGATGCGCCCGATCTCCGACACGATGAACTCGATCTCGGCTGCATTGAGGTCGCCTGTCCGGCTCGCACCTTCGATCAGGACATCCACCAGGGGCGGATCGAGGCGCCGTGACCGGACCGGCAGCCTCAGCGGACGCAGTTCGTCCCCGTAGAACTCGCGCTTGGAAAACTCGATGATCGGCGCGATGCAGCGGAAGTGTTCCTTGAGCATGACGCCATTGGCGGCGAAGGCCACGCGCGCGAGGTCGTAGATCGATCTTTCCGGCGACATCTGAGAACGATAGAGAGGGACCTGATTCGCGAGATGCCGCTGCATCATCGCCCGGATGCGGTCCTCGTCCAGCCCCACGGGGTCGGGGGAGACCTGCTTGTCGTCGCCCACCACGAGGAACTTCGCGCCTCGCAGGAGTGCGGGGAGCGCAGAGAGATCCGATTGCGAGGCCTCGTCGATCACCACGAGGTCGAACGCGCCGAACTGCGAGGGCAGCGATTCAGAAATGCGGTGATGCGGCATGATCCAGCAAGGTACTGCGGCGTTGGCGGCCGCCGCCGCGTCCCGCGCATCCTGCCGGTAGCGGGCTGCGCGCTTACCGGTCCCCTTGCCCAGCCTTTGAACGGCGCTGAGATAGGCCTGCAACGCCGCGCGCACGCCAGGCGTGGCTTGCTCGGTCAGTCTGAGCCAGGAGCGCCGCACGACCAGTTCCCGATAGGCACGGGTCAGATCGTGCTCGATCTCCGTGCGCTGAGCCGACAGTTCCAGCACGCGCGGTCCTGCCGACACGGCGCGCAGCTGGGTCGCCAGACGGCGTATGCGCCAGGTATCCCGCCAGTTGTCCGGTACGAGACTCTCACGCGGAAGATCCGACGGCTGTCGGAGCAGCGCCGCAAGCTTTGCCGCGCCCGAATCCTCGATGGCGGCGGTAACGCTGGCGATCCGGGCGAATTCGTCCGCCAGTCCATGCAGACGCTTGAACTCCGAGCAAAGGACGAACCACCGTTCGACCAGCGCGTTGTCCGCGATCTCCGGATTGCCCAGCTCCTCGCCGGTGAAGCGCCGCAGATCCTCGAACACCCCCGCTGCCCCGGAACCGGTGACCTCGCGCAGCCGGCTTCGCACCTCCCACACGTCCGCGAGTTGCTGTGCGTTGAGGTAATGATCGATGGCCCGCTCCAGTCCCCGGATGGCCGCGGGTTCCTCCCGCAGCCGGCGCACGAGGCTCCAGCCGGGAAAGAGCTTCTGCGCCTGATCGGCAAGCTGCTGCTCGGCCTCCCGCAGGGAACGAAGTTTCCTGGCCGAGGAAAGAATATGCCCCGCCTCGGTGATGCCGGGCATCGCATCCTGCGAAACGGCAGGCAACGCCAGGACCGCTGCGATCGCGTTCCATTTTGCGCAGAGCGGCCGCCATCGCACACGCAGGGCCAGCGCATGCGAAACGTGCATCCAGTCGTCCGCATTGACCGGAAGATGATCGTCGATGGTCAGGGCGGCCAGCCTGTGGCGGGCTTCGGGACGGAAGAGCGTGGCGAGGCCAAATGCACGGCGGCCGTTGGCAAGATTCCGGACGGCCTGGGCGAGATCGCTGTCGAACTCCGCACCGGGCGGCAGCGACACCGGGCGGGCAACGATCGCTGCGTGCGTGCGCCCGATGTCGTCCAGATCTCCGGCGATGGATTCCAGCGCCTGGACGGCCTCCGGCACCTCCACGATCTTCGCTGCGTGGGCCGCCATCCACGGAGCATCGGCATCCGCCAGTTCGCTGCGCAGGGTGCGCACGCGCTCCGTGAGCGCCGCTGCCTGGACGAGGGTCGCGTGGGTGTCGGCGTCCGTGACGGCGAGGATGGGCGTGTCGGAGGTGCGGCCGTCCGCTGAAAGCTGCGCGAGACGCACCAGCCGGCGGTGGGCATCGAGCAGCGCCTCCACGGGCGGAAGCGTGTCCGGAGCCGGTATCGGTACGACGGTGTGGACGAGGTCGGCGCCCAGCGCTGCACGAGCCCGGAACAACTGTCCGAGGTCTGCTTCGTCGAACCGGGGCGAGAAGCGCTCGTCCGTCCCGAGCGAGTCAGGCAGCCAGGACGAATCGCTGTCCCGAGCCGCAACGAGTGACGCGGCATCGAGCGGATCGATGGATTCGCCATCGAGCATCACCGGCGCAAGCTGCCGCTGTGCGACGCTGGCCATCTCGCCATCGATTTGCACGAGGCGCGCCTGGAGCGCATCGATGTTTTCCTGCAGTCTCTCGATCGCGGATCCTTCGGCCGAGGGGTCCAGCCGCTGCACTTCGGCTGCGATCGTCTGGATGGCATTCTCGAGAGCGTGCAGGCCGCCCTGATCACCCGCGAGCAGAGCGAGCGCCAGAGGCTGGATCTCCTCCGGCAGCTTCTCCCGCAGCACCGCAAGGGCGGGTTCCTTCATCGACGTCACCAGGACCCTGCGGCCATTCGAGAGCCAATGGCACAGGATATTGGCGATGGTGTGTGTCTTTCCCGTGCCGGGCGGCCCTTGAACGATCACGCCGTCCCGCGATTCGAGGAGCTGGACGACCCGCATCTGTTCCTCGTTGAAGGGCAGCGGAAAGTACAGGTCGCGCGCGGGAGCATCGGCGCTGCGTGCTGCCTGATTGCTGATGCCGCGGTAGATCGGCAGATCCGCAGCCGGAACCTCGGCCGCAGGATCGCTGACGAGAGCTGCGACGGCCGGAGGCAGTATCGCGTCCGCATCGGCGGTTCGCAGGACCGCGGCGAATCGTTCGAGGTCCTGAACCAGCGGGGTCACGGTCCGTGGGCGGGCGAACAGGATCCAGCCGGCGCGAACTTCCGGCAGCAGTCCGCCACATGCTTCCTGGGCGATGCGCAGGGCGCCCGCGTAGCTGGGAGGATCGAACGGGGAGAACGGCTCTTCAGCGGTCGCGAAGAACTCCGCCGCCAGACGTTCGGCCTTCGCGGCGAGCGTCCGGTCCAGCCCGCGGACGCCCTCGAGTTCGAGGCGGGGATACGCCGACCGCGGGCGGATGTGGGCCGCACCCGTCTGCGGCTCGAGCGCGAGGTCGACGGCATGCACGATGAGCGGCCGCAGATCGGCCTTCTCGTCACCGCCCGGGGGTATCAGTCCCACGCCCCACAGGAGTTCCAGTTGTCCGTCGGAACCCGGGCCGGTGAGTTCCTGGTGCAATGAGATGAACTGCATGTAGACGCGCGAACGCCGGCGACGGGCCTGTTCCGCCTCGGCCCAGGGCTGCCACTGCGAGCGAAGGTATGCGGCAAGCTGCCTTTCCACTTCGGCGCGATGCTCGTAGCTTTCCAGAGGCACGATGGCATCCCGTTCCACCGTGGGCGCGGGCAATGCGCCCCCTTCGGACTCGCCGGACCGGGCGTCACGGTGCGTCCCCGCCGCGATCAGCGAATCGCCTCGCACGGACACGGCCAGCGTGGGGGTTGCCAGCATCGCGTCGCCGATCTCCAGCCAGGGCCATAGCCAGGGGCTCTCGGCTTTCGGAGGCAACTGAGGATTGGCGGGCCGTCCCACCGAAAGCCACACGGGTTCGTCGGAGTCGGCTCCCTGGACAGCGACACGCACGCCATCCGCCGCGCCGGCCTGATGGTCGAACATGCGGAACCGGTTCTGGTTCGAGGCGCCGGCGCTGCCCGACGCACGCTGCACGGCGGTCTGCTGGACGTACTCGATCAGCTCGAGCAGGCGTGCGATCTGGATGCTCACGACATCTAGGGAAGATCTGATCAATATGTATGCGTATCGCGCGGCAGCCGGAAACGGACCGGGGGAAGGCAGACGGCCAGGACAGGAACGGACTTTCCGTCGAGCTGACCCATGCCGCCAGCGCTCCTTTTCCGGTGCCAACCGCAGGGAAGGTGACCGGTCGCGGGCTCGCTCTGTCGGCCGGAGCCTCGTGCGCGACAGAACACGGCCCTTGCCTCCGGGAAGGTGTCGGGATCGAAAGCCGCCCCACGACACCGATGCTGCCATGTTACCGAAAAGCCCCTCCCTCGGACATGTCCTCCGGGGGCATCCGACGATAGGCTCAGGAGTCGGACGCCGGCTCGCCGCCCTGACGGAAATGCGTGGAAGGTGTCGACGCAGCGGGACGTACCGATCCGCGCGGCCGGGCTTCCGGTGATAATGTGCGCCCTCCTGCCCGTCCTCGTACCACTCCGAACATGACCCCCCCGCCCATCAGTCAGTACCCCGTGCCCGAGTTGTCCGATCTGCCCGAGGATGTCCGCGAGACCATGCTCAAGGTGCAGGAGAAGGCCGGCTTCATTCCCAACGTGTTTCTCACTCTGGCGCACCGCCCTGACGAGTTCCGCGCGTTCTTCGCCTACCACGCCGCGCTCATGCTCAAGGAGTCGGCACTGACCAAGGCGGAGCGCGAGATGATCGTCGTCGCCACCAGCGGCGTGAACCGCTGCATGTACTGCGTGGTCGCGCACGGGGCCATCCTGCGGATCTACGCCAGGAATCCGCGTATTGCAGACCAGCTCGCCACCGACTACCGCAAAGCCGAGATCACGCCGCGGCAGCTCGCCATGCTGGATTTCGCCGTGAAGCTCGCCAGGACTCCCGAAGCCCTGACGCAGGCCGATCACGAAAGCCTCAAGTCCCACGGGTTCTCGGACGAAGACATCTGGGACATTGGCGGGATCACCGCGTTCTTCGCCCTGTCCAATCGGATGGCGCACCTTACCGGGATGCGGCCGAACGAGGAGTTCTATCTGATGGGCCGCGTACCGCCTGCCAAGAAGTGACCGTGGGCGCACGCGTCGAGCTCGCCGGGGTGTTCCCGCGAGCGGTGCCCGAATGCGTCCAGCGAATATAATGACGGCCGATTGACGCGAGCGGTCACGAGCCGGTGTGCGGCACCTTCCCCACCAGTCCCAACAGGATATCGATCCATGGCAGCGTTGCCCGACTACGATCCTCAAGAAACCGATGAATGGCTCGAAGCGCTCGACAGCGTTCTGCGCAACGAGGGCGTGGACAGGGCGCACTATCTGCTCGAACGCCTGATCGAGAAGGCTCGCCGTTCGGGGGCCTACCTTCCCTACAGCGCCAACACCGCCTACATCAACACGATTCCGCCGGGCAAGGAGGAACGCTCGCCCGGCGATCACGAGATCGAGCACAGGATCCGTTCCTACGTCAGGTGGAATGCCGCGGCGATGGTGCTGCGGGCCAACCAGGACACCAACGTGGGCGGCCACATCGCGAGCTTCGCCTCCGCGGCCACGCTCTACGACGTCGGCTACAACCACTTCTGGCACGCGCCGTCGGACACGCATGGTGGTGACCTGGTCTTCGTGCAGGGCCACTCGGCGCCCGGGGTCTACGCCCGCGCCTTCATGCTCGGACGTCTCAAGGAGTCCCAGCTGGAGAATTACCGCCAGGAGGTGAACGGCGAGGGGCTCTCCTCCTATCCGCATCCCTGGCTCATGCCCGACTTCTGGCAATTTCCCACGGTGTCCATGGGGCTCGGACCGATCATGGCCATCTATCAGGCCCGGTTCATGAAGTACCTCCAGGATCGCGGAATCGCGCAGACCGAAGGCAGGAAGGTCTGGTGTTTCCTGGGGGACGGCGAGTGCGACGAGCCGGAATCCATGGGAGCAATCGGTGTAGCGGCGCGCGAGCGCCTGGACAATCTGGTCTTCGTCGTGAACTGCAACCTGCAGCGCCTGGACGGTCCGGTACGCGGCAACGGCAAGATCATCCAGGAACTGGAAGCCGATTTCCGCGGCGCCGGATGGAACGTGATCAAGGTGATCTGGGGTTCCTACTGGGACCCGCTCATCGCGCGGGACACCAAGAGCCTGCTGCTGAAGCGCATGGAGGAGTGCGTCGACGGCGAATACCAGACGTTCAAGTCCAAGGATGGGGCCTACGTCCGCAAGCACTTCTTCGGCAAGTATCCGGAACTGCTGGAAATGGTGTCCAACATGACGGACGACGACATCTGGCGGTTGAACCGGGGCGGGCATGATCCGCACAAGATCTACGCCGCCTACGCGGCCGCGGTGAAGCATGCCGGCAGCCCACCGTGATCCTCGCCAAGACGATCAAGGGATACGGCATGGGCGAGGCCGGCGAGGCGCAGAACATCACCCATCAGCAGAAGAAGATGGGTACCACGTCTCTCAAGGCGTTCCGCGACCGCTTCGAGTTGTCGATCGACGATGACAAGCTCGAGAAGATCCCCTTCCTTACCTTCCCGGAAGGCTCGCCCGAGCTCGAGTACATGCGCAAGCGGCGCGAGGACCTGGGCGGGTACCTCCCCACGCGCCGCACGAAGGGCGATCCGCTCGAGGTGCCGCCCCTGTCGGCCTTCGAGTCTCTGCTGAAGAGCTCGGAGGACCGGGAGATCTCCACCACCATGGCGTTCGTGCGTATCCTCGCCACGCTGGTGCGGGACAAGAACATCGGCAAACGCGTCGTCCCCATCGTGCCGGACGAATCCCGCACGTTCGGCATGGAAGGCATGTTCCGGCAACTCGGTATCTGGTCTTCGCTCGGGCAGCTCTACACGCCTCAGGATGCCGACCAGCTGATGTTCTACAAGGAAGACAAGCACGGGCAGATCCTGCAGGAAGGCATCAACGAAGCCGGCGCCATGTCTTCGTGGATCGCGGCGGCGACGTCGTATTCCACACATGGCGTGCAGATGATTCCGTTCTTCATCTACTACTCCATGTTCGGGTTCCAGCGTGTGGGCGATCTTGCCTGGGCCGCAGGGGATCAGCGGGCGCGCGGCTTCCTGCTGGGAGGCACCGCCGGACGAACGACCCTGAACGGGGAAGGCCTGCAGCACGAAGACGGCCACAGCCACCTGATTTCGTCGACCATTCCCAACTGCGTGTCGTACGACCCGACCTTCGGATACGAGGTCGCGGTGATCGTTCAGGACGGCCTGCGCCGGATGTGTCAGGAGCAGGAGGACGTCTTCTACTACATCACCGTGATGAACGAGAACTACACCCACCCGGCGATGCCGGCCGGGGCCGAGGCCGGCATTCTCAAGGGGATGTACCTGCTTTCTGCCGCGGAGGGTGGCAAGAAAATGCCGCGTGTCCAGCTTCTGGGCAGCGGCACGATCCTGCGAGAGGTCATCGCAGGCGCGAAGATGCTGGCCGAAGAGTTCGGCGTCGCGGCCGATATCTGGAGCTGCCCCAGCTTCAACGAGTTGCGTCGCGACGGCATGGAAACCGAGCGGTGGAACCTGCTGCATCCGGAAGACAGACCGCGTGTGCCCTACGTCACGCAGTGCCTGCAGAAGCATCCCGGCCCTGCCATCGCGGCAACCGACTACATGCGCATCGTGGCCGAGCAGATCCGGCCCTATGTGGATCGCCGCTACGTGGTGTTGGGCACCGACGGATTCGGACGTTCCGACACCCGCGAGCAACTCCGCTCGTTCTTCGAGGTCGACCGCCGGTACGTCGCCATTGCCGCACTGAAGGCCCTCGCGGATGAAGGCACGATTCCGGCCGCCACGGTGACCCAGGCGATCCGCAAGTACCAGATCGACCCCGACAAACCGCAGCCCTGGCGCGTCTGAGGCTGCTGCCCCCCCTTCATTCCAGCAAAAGAGAATTCATGGGAGCCATCAAGGAAATACTGGTGCCGGACATCGGCGACTTCAAGGACGTTCCGGTCATCGAGATCCTGGTCAAGCCCGGCGACCTCGTCATGGCCGAGGACGCCCTTATCACGCTCGAATCCGACAAGGCGACGATGGAGGTTCCGACTCCGGTGGCGGGTGTCGTCAAGGAAGTGAAGGTGAAGATCGGCGACAAGGTTGCCCAGGGATCCCTGCTGATGACCGTCGAAACCGCCGATGCAGCGCAGGCGTCCGCCTCTCCTTCCCCGGCGGCTCCACCGGCAGCCCCCGCGCCGACACCCGTTGCGGCGCCTGCGCCTGCGCCTGCGTCGGCCCCCGCCCCTGCCCCAGCGGTGGCGGCCTCGGCGCCGGCCGCCGCCGTCGCGACGGTGGCCGTGGATGAAGCAGCCTTCGCACGGGCTCACGCAAGCCCCGCCATTCGCCGCTTCGCCCGCGAACTGGGGGTGGATCTGGGCAAGGTGAACGGGACGGGGCCGAAAGGGCGGATCCTCAAGGAAGACGTCCAGACGTTCGTCAAGCAGTCGCTCGCCGCCGGACCGGCGCCGGCCACAACAGGTGGCCCGGGACTGGCGCTGGGCTTGCCGGCCTGGCCCTCGGTGGATTTCGCCAAGTTCGGGCCGGTGGAAACCCAGCCCATGTCCCGGATCAAGAAGATCTCGGGGCCGGCGCTGCACCGCAACTGGGTCCACATTCCCCACATCACCCAGCAGGACGAAGCCGACATCACCGACCTGGAGGACTTCCGCAAGTCGCTGTCGGCCGAAGCGCAGAAGCAGGGTGTCAAGGTCACGCCGCTCGCGCTTATCATGAAGGCGTGCGTCTCGGCCCTGAAGGCCAACCCGTCGTTCAACAGCTCGATTGCCCCCACGCAAGACGCGCTCATCCTCAAGCGCTACTACCACATCGGCGTCGCGGTCGATACGCCCGGAGGGCTGGTCGTGCCAGTCATCCGCTATGTCGACCAGAAGGGCATCTTCCAGCTGGCCAAGGAACTGGGAGAGGTGAGCGCCCGGGCCCGCGACGGCAAGCTGGGACCTGCGGACATGCAAGGCGGGACATTCTCGATCTCGAGCCTGGGGGGCATTGGCGGCACACACTTCACGCCGATCATCAACGCCCCCGAAGTGGCGATCCTGGGCGTGTCACGGTCTGCAATGAAGCCGGTCTGGAAGGACGGCGGGTTCGTGCCACGGCTGATCCTGCCGCTGTCCTTGTCGTACGACCACCGGGCCATCGACGGTGCCGAGGGTGCAAGGTTCATCACCTATCTGAACGGCGTGCTCTCCGACATCCGGAGATTCTGCTCTGATCCGGGCGGGAACGTAACGCGTGGGTGGATCAGCGCCGGGGCCGGTCGGCATTCTCGGCGGGACCTTCGATCCCATCCACCTGGCGCATCTGCGGCTCGCCCAGGAAGCCCTGGAACGCTGCCGGCTGGCTCAGGTGCGACTTGTCCCGAGCGCGCGGCCGCCTCATCGGGACGTGCCCGGTGCCAGCGCCGAGCAAAGGCTTCGGATGGTCGAGTTGGCCATCCGCGGCAACCCCGGCCTGGCGGCCGACGATCGGGAATTGCGGCGGTCCGAGGCGAGCTTCACCATCGATACCGTTGCCAGCCTCCGCGCCGAGCTGGGGCAAGGGAGGTCTTTGTGCCTCATCCTGGGTGCCGACGCCTTCGCGCTGTTCGAGACCTGGAAGCAGTGGCGGATCCTCCTCGACCAGGTTCACGTGATCGTCGCTTGCCGCCCTGGTTACGATCCGCAGCCGGCATCACCGGTTCTGGGGAAAGAGTACCGGCGCCGGTGCATCGGCAGGCCGGAAGATCTTGAATCCTCGTCTGGCGGCCTGATCTACCCTCTTGCCATCACGGCGCTCGACATTTCGGCCAGCCGCATCCGGGAAGACCTGGCCGCCGGGACGAGTCCCCGGTATTTGCTTCCCGATTCCGTCCTCGGCTATATTGAATCCAACCATCTCTATCGGAGTCCGGATGCAGGTTGACACTCTGGCACGCGCCGCCGTCGGTGCGCTGGAAGACATCAAGGCGCGGGACATCGTGGTGCTGGATGTGCGAAAACTGACATCGCTGTTCGATACGGTCATCGTGGCGAGCGCGGATTCCGCGCGGCAGACCAAGGCGCTCTCGCGGCATGTGCAGGACGAGGCAAAGGCCTCCGGGGGTGACGTTTACGGTGTCGAAGGCGAGGAAACCGGGGAATGGGTCCTGGTCGATCTGGGCGACGTCGTCGTGCACATCATGCAGCCGGCCGTCCGGGACTACTACAACCTGGAAGAACTCTGGGGCGGACGTCGGCCCGCCTTCGGCCGACCGCCGCTGGCCGGAGATCCTGACGCCCTGGCGGCTTCCCGGCAGACCTCCATCGGCTTCTCCTCCTGACCGATTTCCGGCCGACCGCCCCGCCCATGCGCATCCGCCTCGTGGCAGTGGGTCACCGACAACCGGCCTGGGTGGAAACCGCCTTCGAGGAATACGCCAAGCGGATGCCCGCGGAAGCGCGCATCGAACTCGTCGCGATCAAGCCGGAACCTCGACCGGACGCATCGGGCGAGGCTGCCGTCGAGCGGTTGCTTGAGCGGGAGGCGCGCCGGATCGATGCGGCACTCCCCGAAGGTGTGCTGAGGGTAGTGCTGGACGAGAGGGGAAAGCAGGTCACGACGCGGGAACTTGCCGCCCTGCTCGAGCGCTGGATGAACAGCGGCCGTGATGTGGGCATGGTGATCGGCAGCGCGGATGGCCTGCATCACGCCATCAAGTCCACCGCCGATGTGACGCTATCTCTTTCTTCATTGACGCTCCCCCATGGAATGGTGAGAGTGCTTCTGGCCGAACAGCTCTACCGGGCGTTGTCCTTGTTGAAAGGGCACCCGTATCATCGCGACTGACCGGCCTTCCCCGCTCCCCTTCGGACAACAACAGGAACAGGCGTGAACACGGTATTCCGCCATATATATCTCGCTTCCCGCAGCCCGCGACGCCGCGAGGTCCTGTCCCAGATAGGGGTGCGCTTCGAGATGCTGCTGCTGCGAGATGCCTCCGGCCGGGCACTCGACGTGGACGAGACGCCGCATGCCGGGGAAACGCCCTCCGAATACGTTGTCCGACTCGCCCGCGAAAAGGCCGAAGTCGGCTGGGCCCGCATGAGTCAGCGCCGCCTGCCTCCGGCCCCCGTACTTGCTGCAGATACGACCGTGTCCATCGACGGACTGATCATGGGCAAGCCGACGGATCGCGAGGACGCGATCACCATGCTGAAGCAGTTGTCTGGCCGCACCCACGAGGTCCACACGGCGGTGGCGGTCAAGCTCGACTCGAGGCTCGAGACAGGCCTCAGCACGACGGTCGTGAAGTTCGGCACGCTGCAGGAGGAGGCCATCCGGCGCTATGCGACTACCGGAGACCCCATGGACAAGGCCGGCGCCTACGGCATCCAGGGCAAGGCTGCCGTGTTCGTCGAGTCGATCAGTGGAAGCTACACGGGAGTGATGGGACTGCCCGCTTACGAAACGGCCCGTCTGCTCGAGAGCGTCGGCATCGTGCTCCCGTGAAGGAAGAGATCCTCGTCAATGTCACGCCACAGGAGACGCGCGTTGCACTGATGCAGCAGGGCTCGGCCCAGGAACTGCACGTGGAGCGCGCGGGTTCGCGTGGATTGGTCGGAAACATCTACACGGGCGTGGTGAGCCGGGTGCTTCCCGGCATGCAGTCGGCGTTCGTGCAGATCGGCCTGGATCGCGCCGCATTCCTCCATGTCGGGGATCTCTGGGGAAGCCGCAACGGCTACGACACCCGCCCGATCGAGAAGATTCTTCACGACGGCGACCGGCTGCTGGTGCAGGTCATCAAGGACCCTATCGGCACCAAGGGCGCGCGCCTGTCCACGCAGATCAGCATCGCCGGACGCTTCCTCGTGTTCCTGCCGCAGGAGTCGCACATCGGCATCTCGCAGCGAATCGAGGACGAGGTCGAACGGGTGCAGCTGCGCGAGAAGCTGCAGCAACTCATCGCGCCGGAGCAGACGGGCGGGTTCATCATCCGCACCATGGCCGAGAGCGCGACGGATGAAGAGTTGCGGGCCGATCTCGACTATCTCCGGCGGCTGTGGGCAGGCATTCAGGAAAAGTATCGTACCCTGCCCGCGCCATCGCTTCTGTACCAGGACCTCAATCTCGCCCTGCGTGTATTGCGCGATCTGGCCACCGACAATACACAGGTGGTCCTGGTCGATTCGCGTGAAACGTTCGAGCACATGCGCGGCTTTGCCCGGGACTACGTGTTGCCCTTCGCGAATCACATCGAGCACTACACCGGCGAGCGGCCGCTGTTCGATCTTTACGGTGTCGAGGAAGAGATCGAACGCGCGCTGGCACGGAGGGTCTCTCTGAAGTCGGGCGGGTATCTCATCATCGACCAGACCGAGGCGCTGACGACGATCGACGTCAACACGGGCGGATTCGTCAACGGCCGCAGCTTCGATGACACGATCTTCAAGACGAACCTGGAAGCCGCGCAGGTGATCGCACGGCAGCTGAGGCTGCGCAATCTCGGCGGGATCATCATCGTCGACTTCATCGACATGGACAACGACACACACCGCGATGCGGTGCTCGCCGAGTTCAGGAAGGCACTCGCACCGGACCGGACGCGCATGACCATCAACGGGTTCACCGCGCTGGGGCTCGTGGAGATGACGCGCAAGCGGACGAGAGAAAGCCTCGCCCATGTGCTGTGCGAACCCTGCCCCGTCTGCCATGGCCGCGGCGAACTCAAGACGCCGCAGACGGTGTGCTACGAGATCCAGCGGGAACTGCTGCGGGAGGCCCGCCAATACGACGCGAGGGAATTCCGCATCCTGGCGTCCCAGCGCGTGATCGACATGTTCCTCGACGAGGAATCGCAGAGTCTTGCACTGCTGGAGGAATTCATCGGCAAGCCGATCCGGCTGCAGGTGGAGTCGCTCTACTCGCAGGAGCAGTTCGACGTCGTTCTCGTGTAGACCCGGCTCTTTCGTCCGGTCATCGACTCGCCGCGAGAAACGCGGCCGGGTCCGCGGCGATCTGCGAGAGGCAGTTCACGCAAAGACACCCCGCATAACGTTCTTGCAGAGCGGCCAGCACATCGCCGGCAAGTGTCACGGCCGTGCAGGCGCAGGGGGCAGCGTCTGCCATGCCGCAGTGGAAATCGGCGCCGCAGCGAGGACAGCGATCGTGCCCACGCCCCATGGACTGGTCCTCAGGCGGCATGCGGATTGCGCAGCCCCATGTCCGTCTCCGGAATTCCGCGCAGGACCGCCCGTATCTTGGCGAGCTCGGTCACCTGCCCTTGCAGGTCCCGGCGCTGCACTTCCAGCACTTCGCAGCGTTCCTTGATGGAAGACAGATCGCCGCTCACCTTGCGGATGTTCTCCACACGCCGTTCGAGCAGCTTCTGATGTTCCTTGAGCTGGGTGGACAGCGGAACGAGCGAATTACCCAGCCAGCTTTCGAAATCGGCACGCACCTGACGAAAGACCCCGCGAGCCTCCGTCACCACCTGCTCGTAGAAATTGCGGATCACCAGGAACTTGGGGAACGCCACGTTCACCGGATCGGAGCAGAAGTGTTCCGTGGCCTGCTTGAGCTGGCCCATCCGGACGACGTGCTTCTGCAGGTTGAGCTGGGGCGGGTCGAGCTTCGGAAAGCCGTGCTTCTCGTGGAATTCACGATACACGTTGTCCACGAAGTCCGTCGTCGCGTTGGCGAAATCCAGCATGCTGTTGGAGTAGCCGCCGAACTGGTCGAAAAGCGCCCGCATGCTGCGCATCAGTCCGGCGGTCGTCCAGCTACCCTCGATCGTCCGGTGGTTCTCCGAAAAGACGCGATCGAGCTCGTCGTCGGCCAGGGTCCCCAGGAGCTGATGACCTTGCCGGAGCACCGCGCCGTAGTTGTTCTTGAATGCGTCGACGTTTTCCTGGTACGCCTGCTTTTCGCCTTCCAGACGGGTCAGCATCACGCGAGCCAGTTCCCGGTTCTTTCCCGAGAGCTGCTCCAGTTCCTTCAGTTCCGTCACCGTGGAGCCGAGCGCTGCCCGCACGCCCTCGAGTGAACCGTCGACGAGGGAACCGATTTCGCGTTGCACGGCGGAACGCAGGATCTCCTGTTTCGCGGGCACGATCTCCTCCGCCAGGATCCGTTCCAGTTCGCGGATCCGGCTGCGCTCCAGCAGAACAGGATCTTCCTTCACCCTTGCCACGAGTCCCTTCTGGGCCGACAGCGCGAAGACGTGGGCCAGGGGGACGTTCAGCACTCGCGCCGTCTCCTGGATCTGCCGCTGCAGATCGGCTTCGATCTCGGCTTCGGTCTTCAGATCGTCCCACAGCAGGTCGATCTTGTTCAGCACCACCAGAGAGCGCGGCACCCGCCCCTGCACGTAGCGTTGCCACACGTCCAGGTCGCTCTTGGTGACACCCGTTTCGGTCGCCAGGAGAAATAGCACGGCGTGGCAATTGGGGATCATGCTCACGGTGAGTTCCGGTTCGGTCCCCAGCGCGTTCAATCCAGGGGTATCGAGAATGACCAGTCCGCTCTGCAGCAGCGGGTGGGGAAAGTTCACCAGGGCGTGGCGCCATGCGGGAATGTCCACCCGGGACATCCGCTTCTTGATCACCGTGGTCGTATACAGGTCGCCATCCGAAAGCAGACCGAGGTTGTTCGCTTCCTCCAGCGAAAAGCTCTTTGTCTGCGCCAGCATGCCGAAGGCCTTGACCATGCCTTCACGGTCCTGCAGGTCGAGGCGGATCTTCACCCACTCGACCGGCCGGTGCTTGAGGGAGATGATGCTTTCGTTGCGTGCGCGCGTCTCGATCGGCAGCAGGCGGATATAGGGTTCCTCGGCCGCATCGTGGTAGAGCTCGGTCGGGCACATCGTCGTCCGCCCCACGCTGGAGGGCAGCAGCCGCTGCTTGAAGCTGGAGAAGAACATGGCGTTGATGAGCTCGGACTTTCCCCGCGAGTACTCGGCAAGGAAGGCGAGCACCATCCGGTCGTTGCGCAGACTCTCGGCAAGATCGTACAGGCGCAGCGATCGCTGGATGTCCACGTGTCCGTGGCTGTCGAGCCACACGTGGTAGGCCTCGATGCCCGAACGCAATTCCTCCCGCCATTCGCGATAGCGGGTGACGAGATTCTCGAGCTGGTTGACGACTGCAGTCATGGTGTCATCAAGGTTGCGATCCGGTCCGGGGCGGCGCCGGCGATCTGGAGGCATTTTGCGCGGCTGGACTGTCCGCGAACGAGCTGGATGTTCCGTTGCGGGACCGCCAGCCGGTCTGCGAGAAACTCCACCAGGGCACGGTTCGCTTCTCCGTCCACCGGCCGCGCCGCGAGGCGGATCTTCAGCCGGCCGCCATGTTCCCCGCACACTTCCGTCCGGGATGCACCGGGCTGGACGTGCACGTCCAGCGTGATCGGACCGCTGCGCGAGTCCCCATGAAGCCAAGGCGGAATCGCGGGCATGGAACCCTGCGGCCGATCTGTCATGCTCAGGCGCCGAAGGCGGCGCGCACCGCCGCCGTCAGCCAGTTCACCGGGACCATCAACACCAGCTGGAGGACGATGATGAGCACGAGCGGCGACAAGTCCACGTTGCCGATCAGCGGCATGCGTTTCTGGATCGGCCGTACGAACGGCCGCGTGATTCCGTTCACGATCGGAGCCACCGGGCTGTACGGGGCCACCCAGGACAGCACCGCCTGCAGGATGAGCGCACCCATCAGAATGTAGATGCTCAGCCGCACGATGTTGACCGCCGCGAGGACAGCGAAGCCCAGCAATGGGACCGGCAGTTCGGGAAGGATCAGAGACTCGATCAGGCGGACAACGGTCAGCAGGATGAATTCGGTGAGCCAGGCGAGCACCAGGGTCGCGAGATCCAGACCCCCCCAGCCGGGAACGAGGCGCCGCGCCGGGCGGACGACCGGATCCGTCAGTGCGCCGACGAACTGCGAGATCTGGTTCCGGGCAGGCGCGCGAGCCACCTGGAGATAGAAGCGGATGAGCAGCGCTGCGGCGTAAAGACCGAGAATCGTGTCGACCAGGAAGATCAGAGCCTGAACGATCATGGTTCAGTCGCGTCCCAGGGCATCGCCGAGTTCCCGTGACCGCTCCGCTGCGGCGAGAATTGCCTCCACCAGATGGGCCTTGGTGTCATGGGCCTCCATGACCGACAGGGCCCTTTCCGTGGTGCCGGCCTTGGAAGTGACTCGCGCCCGAAGTACCGCCGCAGGGTCCTGGCTTGCCTCGGCCAGCTTCGCCGCTCCCAGTACGGTCTCGACGCTGAGCAGACGTCCCTGCTCGTCCGTGAACCCGAGCCGGCGGGCCGCTTCCTGCATCGCTTCGATAAGGTAGAACGCGTAGGCGGGTCCGCTCCCCGACACGGCAGTCACACCGTCCATGAGCGTCTCGTCTTCGACCCACATGACCTTGCCGATGGCCTGCAACAGGGCGTCGGCAGATTGGCGGTCGGAAGGGGGAACCTCGGGAAGAGCGTAGGCGGCGGATATGCCGGCACGGAGAAGCGCCGGGGTGTTGGGCATCACCCGGACGATGCGTCGGTGTCCCCCCAGCCAGCGCGAAAGATCGGGCGTACGGATTCCTGCAGCGATGCTCACGACCAACCGGTCCTCCAGAGAGCCGGCGATACCGGCGCACAGATCCCGAAGCTGCTGCGGCTTGACGGCGAGCACGACGCAACGGGACGCACGGACGGTTTCGGCGGCGTCCGGGCTGGTTCGGACGGAATACGTATCGGACAACCGGCCCCTGGCCGCAGGATCGACGTCGGTGGCCATGAGGTCCGCAGACTGCCAGCCGCAGCCCAGCAATCCGCCGATCATCGCGGATGCCATGTTGCCCCCACCCAAGAACCCGATACTGGAACCCATTGCCTCGATCATCCTGTAATTGGCGTTATCGGAAAAAACAACGGGAGGCTGAGCCCCCCGTTGCGTGAATCCTGCGACATTCTCCGCCGACCCGGTCAATGCGCTTCGGCGACCTTCTTCGCGTTCCCGAGGCACGCCTTGTAGAGCCCGCCCACGAGATTCATCATCGCCGCATCGTTCTGTTCCGCCGTGGGATTGTCCTTCGCCCGGCGCTTGTAGGTGGCAAGCCACACGATGCTCGTCTGACCGCCTGCCGAAACCACCCTCACCGTGGAGACGTATTCGACGATGGGCAGGGGCGAGTCGATGATCTTGTACTTGTAGCTCAAGCCGCTCTGGTCGAGGGCAAGCAGTTCCTCGGTGAAGGTGGGGCCGTCCTTGAGGGTGATCGCGCGGACGCTGCCGACATCGTTTCCGCCGCTCACGATCTCCGTCTTGACGAACGCGGGGCACCAGCTCTCGAGGGCATCCCACTTCGAGACGACCGAAAAGGCCTGCTCGGGCGAGGCGTTGACGGCGATCGATTCATAGGTGTTGAGTGTGGACCAGCCATCATCTGCCATGGCGACGCTGGAAACGAGGCCCAATGCCGCGGCAGCGAACTTCAGTGATTTCACGGTTTCTCCTCCCGTAGGTTCAAGGATTTGCCGCCCGTTCGGCGGCCGCCGACAGTATAAGGGGGTTGGCTCGGCGAGCGGCAGCCCGGTGCCTTTCGCGTCTTTCAGGTCTGCGCCGGCCTGACCCGCTCGCCAAAGATCGCCCTGCCGATTCGCACGAGGGTGGCGCCCTCCGCGACGGCGCTCTCGAGATCGTCCGACATGCCCATGGAGAGCGTGTCCAGGGGGTGATCCGGCGTGGATAGTGAATCTTGCAGCGCGCGCAGCGATGCGAACCGCCGACGTTGCAATGAAGGATCATCCGTGGGTTCCGGAATTGCCATGAGCCCGCGCAATTCCAGACCTGCAAGCGCACGGATGACGCGGGCGAGCTCGGGAGCATCCTGCGGCGGCACGCCGCTCTTGGACGATTCGCCGCTCACGTTGACCTGGATGCAGACCTGGAGAGGAGCCAGTCCGGCGGGCCGTTGCGCCGAAAGACGCTCGGCAATCCTCTCCCGCTCCACCGAGTGCACCCAGTCGAATCGTTCGGCAATGGGACGGGTCTTGTTGCTCTGGATGGGGCCGATGAAGTGCCAGACGATATCAAGGTCTGCCAGCGCATCCATCTTCGCGAGCGCCTCCTGGAGATAGCTCTCCCCGAAGTGCCTCTGATCGGCAGCATGGGCGGCGCGGATGACTTCGGCATCGAAGGTCTTCGACACGGCGATCAACTGAACGTCGCGCGGGTCGCGGCCGGCCGACCGGGCTGCGGCGCGGATCCGATCCTGCACGGCTTGCAGCCGTGCGGGCAGTCCCTCGATAATCCCCGATGACTCTCGCATGTCGTCTGCGAGATTTGGCATGTAACTCGCTTCTCCGTTCCTCTTGGCGCTACGCTTCCCGATCGCACGAGGATTATAGATGGACATCTCCGAGCTGCTTGCCTTCGTCGTCAAGAACAAGGCGTCCGACCTGCACCTCTCGGCGGGCCTCCCCCCCCGATGATCCGGGTGCACGGTGACGTGCGGCGTATCAATCTGCCGCCCATGGAGCACAAGGACGTGCACGCCATGGTCTACGACATCATGAACGACGCGCAGCGCAAGACGTACGAGGAGACCCTCGAGTGCGACTTCTCGTTCGCCATCCCGAATCTCGCGCGCTTCCGGGTCAATGCATTCGTGCAGCAGCGCGGCGCGGGCGCCGTCATGCGGACCATTCCTTCGAAGGTGCTTTCCCTCGAGGATCTGAAGGCGCCGAACATCTTCAAGGAAATCGCCAAGTATCCCCGTGGGGTCGTGCTGGTGACGGGCCCGACCGGTTCCGGCAAGTCGACCACGCTGGCGGCCATGGTCAACGACATCAACGAGAACGAGTACGGGCACATCCTCACGGTCGAGGATCCCATCGAATTCGTGCACGAGTCTAAGAAGTGCCTCATCAACCAGCGCGAGGTCGGCCCGCACACACTGTCCTTTGCCAACGCCTTGCGTTCGGCCCTGCGGGAAGACCCCGACGTGATCCTGGTCGGCGAGATGCGGGATCTCGAAACCATCCGGCTCGCGCTGACGGCAGCCGAGACGGGTCACCTGGTGTTCGGCACCCTGCACACGAGCTCCGCTGCCAAGACGATCGACCGGGTGATCGACGTGTTTCCCGCGGCGGAGAAGGAGATGGTGCGCGCGATGCTGTCCGAGTCGCTGCGAGCGGTCATCTCCCAGACGCTTCTCAAGACCCGCGAGGGCACCGGCCGGGTCGCGGCCCATGAGATCATGGTCGGCACTCCCGCCATCCGCAACCTCATCCGCGAGAACAAGGTGGCCCAGATGTACTCCGCCATCCAGACCGGCCAGCAGTTCGGCATGCAGACACTCGACCAGAATCTTCAGGGTCTGGTACAACGCGGTGTCGTGGCCGCGGCGGAGGCCCGCGGCAAGGCAGTGAACAAGGACCTGTTCCCGGGCTGAGCGCGGGAACAGGCAACGATCAACCGGACGCCGAGGCAATCGGGACGAATCTGGAGGAAAGCTGGGAATGGATCGCGATCAGGCCATCAAGTTTGTCCACGATCTGCTGCGCGCGATGGTCGCGAAGAAAGCCTCCGACCTGTTTCTGACGGCGGGCTTTCCCCCGGCGTTCAAGCTGGACGGCAAGATGACGCCCGTGTCCAGCCAGAGCCTCACGCCCATGCACACCCAGGAACTCGCCCGGGCGATCATGAACGATCGCCAAGCCGCGGAGTTCGAGAAATCCAAGGAATGCAACTTCGCGATCAACCCGCCGGGCATCGGCCGGTTCCGCGTGAATGCCTTTGTCCAGCAGGCGCGCGTGGGGCTCGTGCTGCGGACCATCAACACGTCGATTCCGCGCATCGAGGAACTCGGCCTGCCCGACACCCTGAAGGATGTGGTGATGACCAAGCGGGGACTGGTCATCGTGGTCGGGGCGACCGGCTCGGGCAAGTCGACGACACTTGCCGCGATGATCGGGTACCGCAACGAGAACAGTCAGGGTCACATCATCACCATCGAGGACCCCATCGAGTACGTGCACGAGCACCGCAACTGCCTGGTCACCCAGCGGGAGGTCGGTGTGGACACCGAATCGTGGGAAGCCGCGCTCAAGAACACGCTGCGTCAGGCGCCTGACGTCATCCTCATCGGCGAGATCCGGGAGCGCGAAACGATGGAACATGCGATCGCCTTCGCCGAGACCGGCCACCTGTGCATGGGAACCCTGCACGCCAACAGTTCCAACCAGGCGCTGGACCGCATCATCAACTTCTTCCCGGAAGAGCGCCGGGCTCAGCTGCTGATGGATCTTTCTCTCAATCTCAAGGGTATGGTCTCGCAGCGGCTCATCCCCAAGCGCGACGGCAAGGGCCGGGCGGCCGCCATCGAGATCCTGCTGAACTCGCCGCTCATTTCGGATCTCATCTTCAAGGGCGACGTTCACGAGATCAAGGAGATCATGAAGAAGTCGCGCGAGCTGGGCATGCAGACGTTCGACCAGGCCCTGTTCGATCTGTACGAAGCCGGCGCCATCAGCTACGAGGATGCGCTGCGCAATGCCGATTCCATGAACGAACTCCGCCTGGCCATCAAGCTGCAGGGGCACGAGTCCAAGGAGAAGGACATCATGTCCGGCCTGGACCACCTCAACATCGTCTGACCGCCGGTCTCCTCGGGACGCAATTCTCCCGGGTGCCGCCTCGAGAGCCCGGGACCATCGCCCGCCGGCGCTCGCCATCGCCGAACCCGGGCGGCGTGCCCTCATCGCTCGCGTCGCGCCAGCAAGGCTGCCCAGGACTCGATCGGCAATCTGCAGCAGCGTGTCAATCAGCCTGCCCTGGGGGTGGCTCTGCATCCGGACCGGGTCTGGTTTCCCTCCGAAGGGCGCCGCTCACCATGCGGTATTCGAACAGACGGCACTCGAGCGGACCGTTGAAAAGAGGGGTGCGTTTCGAGGCCTTCAGACGGATGTGACGCGGCAGTTCCAGGTCGGCGCTGAAGATGTAGGCGCGCCAGCCTGCGAAGCGCTGCTTGAGGGCGTCACCCAGCTTGGGATAGAGCGCCTGCAGGTTCTGGCGATCGCCGATACGCACGCCGTAGGGCGGATTGGCCACCAGCACGCCTGACGGCGCAGGGGCTTCACGCAATGTGGCGTCTGCGCATTCCAGCGTGACGAAGTCCAGAACGCCCGCTGCGCGCAGGTTCGTCCGGGCGGCTTCGATCGCCGCCGGATCGATGTCCGATCCGAAGATCTGCGGCCGGAACACGTTTGCCGCCCGGGACATCGCGTCAGCCCGCGCCTGCTTCCATGGTTCCGGTTCGAAGACCGACAGTTGTTCGAACCCGAATCGCCGTCCCGCCCCGGGCGCGAGGCCCAGTGCGATCTGGGCGGCCTCCGCCAGGAAGGTTCCGCCTCCACACATGGGGTCCAGGAGCGGTTCGCCGGGGTGCCAACCGGTCAACCGGAGGATCCCGGCGGCCAGGTTCTCTCGCAACGGCGCTTCCGTCACTTCCCTGCGCGATCCGCGCTTGAACAGCGCTTCGCCGGAGGTATCCAGATAGAACGTCGCCTCGCGGTCGGTCAGGAACACGTGGATCCGTACGTCGGGGCTTGCCGTATCCACGCTGGGACGCGACCCGCAATGAGCCCGGAACCTGTCGCACACGGCATCCTTGATTCGCAGCGTGATGAACTCGATGCTGCGCAGGGGGCTCGCCACGGCCGCGACGTTCACCCGGATCGTCTGCCCCACCTGAAACCAGTCCGGCCAGCCCAGTGCCGAGGCCGCACGGTAGACATCGTCCTCATCGCGATATCGTGCCCCTCCAACCCGCCACAGCACCCGGCTGGCGATGCGACTCCAGAGGTTGACGCGGTAGCAATCGGTCCATCGGCCGGCAAACGCGACCCCGCCCGGAACCACTTCGGGGCTGGCGATTCCCAGGTCGATCAGTTCGGCAGCCAGCGCTCCCTCGAGACCGCGGGGGCAGGGGCAGAAGAAGCGGTCCTCGCGGGGACCCGGTCGGGTATCGTGATTTCTTTGGCGTAGCGGCATGCCGCCATTATCGCCCGCCGGCGCTCACACGAGCGGATGGCGATTGATCCGCGTCGCGCGCGGCAGACGCAGGCCGCGGCGTCACGCGACCTTGAAATGGCCCACCGAGGAAGCCAGCACGCGGGCGCTCGAAGCCAGCGCATTGGCTTCCTGCAACGCCTCGTGACTTACACCGTTGTTCGTGGCTGCGCGGGCGGCGATATCCTCGGAGTAACGTGCCATTTCGCGGCCCGCATCCGTCTGCTGACGGATCGCACCGGCGATCTCGCTCGTGAGGGAGAGGATCTTCTGCGTGCTCTCGACGATACGGGTCATGGAAGCGGCGGCGGCCTCGACCTGCGTGACGCCATCCTGCGCCGTGGCGCTTCCCGCGCGCATCGCCTCGACGGCCCGCGTGGTGTCCGTCTGGATGGCGCTGATGACCGTGCTGATTTCGGTGGTGGCCGTTGCCGCACGTTCGGCGAGCTTGCGCACCTCGTCTGCCACCACGGCAAAACCGCGGCCTTGCTCGCCTGCGCGTGCCGCTTCGATGGCGGCATTGAGGGCCAGCAGATTGGTCTGGTCCGCGATGTCCTTGATCACCCGCACGATGCCGGTGATCTCCTGGGAACGGCTGCCGAGTGTCTGGATCGTATCCGCGGATTCCTGGACGTTGCTGGCCAGGCGCTGGATTTCGCCGGTCACTGCATGAATGTTCCTCTCTCCATCCGCCGCGCACGCTCGGGCCTGCCCCAGGACGTCCTCCGCCTCGCGGGTGCTCTCGGCGATGCAGTTGATGTTCGCGGTCATCTGTTCCACGGAAGCCGCAGTCGAGGCCGCATCGCGGCTCTGTATGGCCGAGGCGTCGTTCATGGCGCTGCACTTGTGGAGCAGCGTCGCACTGGCCGAGGTCACGTGATCGAGGCTGGAAAACACGCCCCTCATGCTGCTCTGGAAGCTGTCCATCAGCCGGTTGAACTCGTGCATGACGTCCGCGATCTCGTCGCCCCCCTCGACCGGAATGCGCCGCGACAGATCGCCGTCGGAACCCACTTCGTGCATCGTGCGGCCGAAGGTACGCAGCGCTTCGATGGGGCGGGCGATCCCGCGCATGAGGGACAGCATGACGCCCCCGATCACGACCGAGGCGATTCCCAGCGCGATGGCCATGCGCAGCGCTGTCGCGAGAAAGATGGCGTTGACGTCGTCCAGATAGATGCCGGAACCCACGATCCAGCCCCACGGCTGGTACAGCTTCACGTACGAGATCTTCTCCACTGGATCGGTGCTGCCGGGCTTCGGCCAGCTGTAACCAACGAATCCCTCTCCGTCGCGCTTCACCAGATTGACCATCTCGCGATACACGTACTTGCCATGCGGATCCTGCAGATCGGACTTGATCTGCCCCTCGAACTCAGGCTTGGTGGGATGCATGATCACGCGGTGGTCGAGATCGTGGATCCAGTAGTACTCCTTCCCGCCGTAGCGCAGTGCACGCAGCGTGTCGGCCGCGGCCTTCCTGGCTTCGTCCGGAGGCATCTTTCCCGACTGCGCCAGCCTGTCGAAGTGTGCGAGCACTCCGTAGGCGGATTCCACGATGTGCTGCGTCTTGACCTTGCGGTCCTCGATCAGTGTGCGCCGCTGCTCGAACAGCGAGATCGCGGCGATGGCGGCCACTCCGATCGCGCCAATGACCAGGAGGATGAGCAGCTTGCTGCGGATGGTGAGGTTTCTGAACGGCATGGGAGGCTCCGCGTTGAATCTGGATGCATCCTTACCGGACAAAGGACACACGCCACAGGCTTAACGTCCGCGAACGCCCCGACTTGAGCGAGGTGGCCTACCAGGCCATGAAGACGTCGATCTCGAGTTTGCGGCGGTGGTTGCGATATTTCGCGATGGAACGGATGCGGGCCTGCAAAGGCTGGCCGCGATCGATCATGCGGGCGACGTCCGCATTGTCGCTTTTCGGCAAATAACCCAGCATCCTGCCGTTCCAGGTGACGACCACGGCGTTCATGTCGTGAACGTTCGCGTCCTGCCGCACCAGATTCAACATATCGCCCACGCGCAGTGCTTCCCAGACGTCCTTGGCGTCATGATGCGCGAGACCGGCCACGAGGGAGGTCTGCAGCAGGACCCGCGCGCCGGCGGCTTCTGCGGCAGGTGCGCCCGCCGGACACAGGAAGGCCAGCGCGAGGCAGGTTTCCGCCACGAGGCTTCGCCAGCATGGCCGGCGATGCAGCGAGCGAGTTCCAGGACGCGGGCAGGGCGCCCCGGCGGAATGCATGCTCATGGGCGCGGAACCCGGCGTTGCAGACGCACGATGCGACCCTTCGTCCCCTCGGCCAGGGCCTTCTCGTCGGTCTCGATCCTTGCGGACATCTCCGCCCCGCTCAGAATGGCTTCGTGACGACCAGCAGGACGACAGCCAGCAGCAGCAGCACCGGCAACTCGTTGAACCAGCGATACCAGACGTGGGAGCGTGTGTCGGTGCCTGCCTCGAACCGCTTCAGCAATCGACCGCATCCGTGGTGGTATCCCAGCAGGACGGCCACCAGCAGCAGCTTGGCGTGCATCCAGCCCCCCCCGATTCCGAAGCCCAGCCAAAGCCACAGGCCGAGCGCGAGTGCAGGGATGGCGAGGATCGTCATGAACCGGTACAGCTTGCGGGACATGACGAGCAGTCTGGCTCGCGCGGCCTGGTCCTGCTCCAGAGCCAGGTTGACGAAGATCCTCGGCAGATAGAAGAGGCCGGCGAACCAGGACGTCACGAAGACGATATGGAAGGATTTGACCAGAAGCATGGACATGTCGATGAGTAGCGTGCGTTGGCAGGCCCCGTCAATCGGCCTCGGACCTGCAGCTGCGGATGATGCGCTGGAGCTTCAGGAGATCGCCGTGAAAGAAATGGCCTGCACCCGGGATCACCACCACGGGAAGCTTCTGCGGCCGGGCCCATGCCAGAACGTCCTGCAGGGAAACGACGTCGTCTTCCTCTCCGTGCACGACCAGCGTGTGTTCTGGCACGTCGCTCACCGGGAACCGGCCCACGGCAGGGGCGGCAAGTACCAGATGGCGAGGCGAGAGCTCGCGTGCCAGATGGGAGACGACGTAACCCCCGAAGGAGAAACCTGCCAGGGACAGCGGCAGCCCCGGGTGGAGGCCTTGCGCGAACGCTGCCAGGGCACGGAAGTCGTCCAGTTCTCCGCGCCCGTCGTCGAACACGCCCTCGCTCTCGCCCACACCCCGGAAATTGACCCGGAAGGCCACGAATCCCAGCGAGACGAACGTGCGGGCGATCGTCTGGACCACCTTGTTCTCCATGGTTCCGCCGTACAACGGGTGGGGGTGCGCAATGAGGACCATCCCCGACGGATCCGCAGCGGGCAGGGTGATGGCCGCCTCGAGCGTCCCGGCCGGTCCCGGGATGAGCTGCCGCCGCGTGCCGGCAAGCATCAGATCTTAAGACGCTCGACGACGCGCCCGTGCTGCAGATGCTCCTCGATGATCTCGTCGATGTCGCTCCGGTCGACGTACGTGTACCAGACTTCCTCGGGGTAGACGACGACGACGGGACCCTCCTCGCAGCGGTCCAGGCAGCCCGCCATGTTGATCCGCACCTTGCCCCGGCCTGCCAGTCCCAGGGACTTGATCCTGGCCTTGGCATAGTCGCGCATGTCGGACGCACCCTGGTTGGCGCAGCAGGCGCGGTTGGGATCATCCCGCTGGTTGCAACAGAAGAAAACGTGGTGTTCGTAGTAGCTCATCGCGGGGCCTTGCGCGTCGCAAAGGTTCGATTCTAAGGACTGGGACCCGCCCCGTCATGGGCGCGTGATACTCCGTGGCCCCCGTCAGCGAACGCTGCGTCCCCGTGCGGCGAGCGCTCCGATGGCAAGCAGTGGCCACAGTGCCCCCAGGACTTCGGTCGTGCCCGCGATGTTTCGCAGATGGCCCGGACGGCTTGGCGGGCCATAGCCGGAGGGGCCATAGGGATTCGCGGGCGCCGCACTCACGAGTGCCGCTGCGACGACGATGGCCGTGAAGGTGACGGAAAGAACCGACCGGAATGGCAGCCTGCAGACGACGGATCCGAGACCGACACCGGCGATCAGGCCGGCCGCATTGCCCGGCGTGAACCAGAGGACAGGATCGCGTTGTTCGAAATACAGCCAGGTCGCGCTGCTATGGACCAGAATGCCCGTCACGGACAGTGCGATGAACCATCTCCATGGACGTTTTCGCGCGAAGCAGGCGCAGAATCCGGCAACGGCGGCCAAACCCACGCAAGTGGCGGCCGCTTCGAGCAGGACGTGGTTCAGCACCGAATATTCGCCGGCGGGCATCGAAAGGATGCGGCGGAAATCGCCGAGCGCGAACAGCCAGACGTCCGGTCTGAACTGCAGGAAGAGCCAATAGGCAAGCAGGACGAGGGCGGCATCTCCGGCGATCCCCTCCGCAACCTCGTTCTCGCGCCACCGGCCGAGCGCGGAATGTCTCGTGCCGGGGACGTTCCATGCCAGGCCCAGCCAGGCCCCCACGATGCCTCCCACCGTGTTGCAGAAAACATCCAGCCCCGACGTCACGCGAGACGGGAGCGTGCCCTGAAAGACCTCGAGAGCGAAGGACAGCGCGCCCGCCATGACCATCGCCAGTCCCGCCGCGCGCACCGGACCCAAGCGGTGGCGCAGCCACCAAGTGAGGAGCCCCCCCACCGGCACGTAGGCCAGCACGTTGGCGATGACGTCGGAGTAGGTGTAGTACCGCGGCCACTCTCCCAGTTGCAGCCAGAGGAGCTGCCGATCGGGCAGACGCCAGCCGGACAGGGGATAGGCGCTGGCGATGATCACCACAACGACGTAACCTACCGTCGCAGCAGCGATCAACGCGGACCGGCGCGAGGCCGAATGCAGGACGGTCGACATGACGTGGCCGACAAGGAGCGGAGAGTCGCGCCGAGTCTGGAGAACGCCCCGGTACGATCATGAAATTCTATGACATCTTCAATGGCGACGCGGATGGTCTTTGCGCGCTTCGTCAACTGCGGCTGGTCGGTCCGCGGGACAGCATTCTGGTCACGGGACCGAAACGCGACATCCGCCTGCTCGACCGCGTCGAGGCTGGCCCCGCCGACGTTCTGACCGTGCTGGATATCTCCATGGCCCGCAATGCCGGAGGCTTGCAGCGTGCTCTTGCGTCCGGGGCGACGGTGACCTGGTTCGATCACCATCATCCCGGGGAAGTGCCGCGGCACGAGCGGCTTCAGGCGCACATCGATACGGATCCCTCGGTATGCACCAGTCTTCTGGTCGATCGCCATCTGGACGGCCGGGCCCGCGCATGGGCCATCGTGGGAGCCTTCGGGGACAACCTGGGAACGCCGGCGCAGGTGCTCGCGAGCGCCTGTGGATACACCGGCAAGAGGACCGCCCTGCTGCAAAGGCTCGGCCGTTGTCTCAACTACAACGCCTACGGCGACACGGAATCGGACCTGCTCTTTCCTCCGCACGCCCTGTACGAGCGGCTGGCGCGTTACGCGGATCCGGAAGTCTTCGCGTTGGAGGACGATGCGTTTCCGGCGCTGGAAGAGGCGATGACGGCAGATCTGGACAGAGCCCTCGCCGTGCGGCCGATGATGGAAGGCATAGCGGCGGCGGTCTTCGAACTCCCTGACGACGCCTGGAGCCGCAGGGTCACCGGCACGTTTGCGAACCACGTGACCCGGTCGAATCCGGACCGGGCGCATGCCATCTTGACCCCCTCGCACGGCAGGGTCACCGTCAGTATCCGGGCGCCCGCAAATCGTCCGTCCGGCGCTGACGAACTGGCCCGCCGCTTCGAAGGCGGGGGTGGTCGGGAGGCAGCGGCAGGCATCGATCATCTGGCACCGGGCCGGGTACCGGAGTTCGTCGAGGCGTTCCTGGCGGCTTACACAGGATAGTGTCCGAAAGCGGCGACGGGCCCCTGAGGGCCCGTCGCCGTTCGGTGCGCCGTTCAGGACTACTTGACCTTCACTTCGGTCCAGAGCTTGTTGAGACCACGGCGTTGTTTCGCTCCCAGGTCCTTCAGCATCTCCAGTGTCTTGGCGCCCGCAGGATCGGGAAAGACGGCCTTGTTCTGCTTGATCTGAGGCTTGATGAACTGCTGGGCATCCTGATTCGGATTGCCGGAACCGATCATGTTGGTGAGGTCGGCGGAATTGCGTCCTTCCAGCATGAAGTTGATGAACATGTGCGCGAGATCCGGCCTCGTCGCGCTCTTGTGGATGACCATGGAATCCAGCGCGAGCACCGCCCCTTCCTTCGGCAGTGCGTGGACGATCCGGAACTTGCGTTTGGCCGCCTGGGCATCCAGATCGGCCTGGAACATATCGTTCGAGTAGCCATGGGCAATCCAGATGTTGCCCAGGGTGAGTTCCTTGATGTAGCTCGATGCATTGAAGGCGGCCCAGTACGGCTTCGCCTTCAGGATGACGGCCTTCGCTTCCTGCAGATGCTTCTCGTCGGTGTCGTTCACCGAATAGCCCAGGTACTTCAGCGCGGCGCCGAAGAGTTCCCGCTGGCTGTCGAGGACGGTCACCTTGCCCTGATCTTCGCGAGAATCGCCGGGTCGAAGATGGTGGCCCAGGAATCGACCGGAACGCCTGCTTCCCTGATCCTGGCGTCGTTGTAGCCCATGAGGGTGATCGACATGGCGTACGGCACGGAGAACTTGTTGCCCGGATCGAACGCGGTGTCGAGATACTGGGGCATGACGTTCTTGAGGTTGGGCAGCTTCGAGTGATCGAGCGGCTGCAGCGCCTGCATCTTGATCAGTGCCTCGACGGCATTCATGGTGGGCACCATGACGTCGTATCCCTTGCCGCCCGCCTGGAGCTTGGCGATCAGCTCGTCGTTGTCGGAATAGTAGGTCTGCTTGACCTTGCACTTGCACACGCCCTCGAACCGTTTCACGGTCTCCTCGGACATGTAGTTGTTCCAGTTGTACAGATGCAGCACGTCCTCGGCGGCGGCCACACCCGCGCCTGCCGCCAGTCCGGCGAGCGTGCCCAGCAACGCGATCAGCTTTTTCATCACGGGTTCCCTCGGGAGGTTGTAGGTCCACGGACGCCCATTCTCATTCTCCTCGCAATGCGCCGGGCGACAGGCGGCTTGCGATGACGATCAGTATCAACGTCACCAGCATCAGCAACGTGGACACTGCGTTCACCTCCGGAGTGACAGCGATCTTGATCATCGAGTAGATCTGCAGCGGCAGCGTCGTGGCGTCCACGCCGGCCGTGAAGAACGTGATCACGAAATCGTCGATCGACAGCGTGAAGGCCATCAATGCACCGGCGATGATGCCCGGCATGATCAGCGGCAGAGTCACCAGGCGGAACGCCTGCAACGGCGTGGCGCCCAGATCCCGGGCAGCCTCCGTCAGGCTTTCGTCCATGCCTGCCAGGCGCGAACGCACGACGATCGCGACGAACCCGACGCAGAACGCGATGTGGGACAGGATGATCGACACCAGTCCCAGGGTGACGTTCAGCATCACGAAGAAGATCAGCAGGCTCACGCCCATGAGGATCTCGGGGATGGCAATGGGAGTGACGACCAGAACGGGCAGCAGCCGCAGCCGGTAGCGATACATGGCGTAACCCGCCAGGGTGCCCAGAACCGTCGATACGGCGCTCGACACCAGCCCGATGATGAGGGAGTTGCCGGCTGCCGTGAGCATCTGCTCGTCGTGAAACAGCACGTCGTACCAGTGCCACGTGAATCCGACCCACTCCGCATTCAGCCGGGAATCGTTGAAGGAATAGACGATGACGATCAGGAGCGGAATGTAGAGGAACGCGTAGGTCAGCGCCGCTGCGATCCAGAGTCCCCACGGTTTGCGTGTCACGTCAGAACCTCTGCCGCCGGGCGATCCACGCTGCACCCGCCGCGAACAGGATCGCCGCCGCTGTGAGGACGATGGACAGCACCGAGCCGAACGGCCAGTCGCGAGCGTCGTAGAACTGCTGCTTGATGAGGTTGCCGATCAGGATGCCGTCGGTGCCGCCCAGGATGTCCGGGATGGCGAAGATGCCCAAGGCGGGGATGAACACCAGCGCGGCGCCGGCATACACGCCCGGGAGGGACAGGGGGAAGGTGATGCGCCAGAAGCGGGCCCACTGTCCGGCGCCCAGGTCCTGCGCGGCATCCAGCAGCGCAGGATCGTGCTTCTCCAGGTTCGCGTAGAGCGGCAGGACCATGAACGGCAGGTGGACGTAGACGAGTCCCACGAGCACGGCCACCGGCGAGAACAGCAGCGGGACGGGATCGCCGCCCAACAGGCCGATCACGCCATTGACGGTCTTGGCAAACGCGGACTGGGGGCCCAGGATGATCATCCACGCGTAGACCCGGATGAGGAAGTTGCTCCAGAAAGGCAGGATCACCAGCAGGACCAGCACGTCGCGATACTTCTTCGGGCTGCGCGCGATCATGAGCGCGAGCGGGTAGGCGGCCGCGAGGCACAGCAGCGTGGTGATCGTGGCGTAGACGAAGGATTTGAAGAAGAGCTCGAGGTAGATCGGGTCGTCGACGAAGCGCTGGTAGCTCTCGATCGTCAATCCGGCCAGTTCGTCGGGATCGCCCGTTCCGAAGAGCGGCGCCAGTCCACCGAACTCCCCGGGATAGCGGAAGGACGCCACCACCATGATCAGGGACGGGATGGCGAAGAAGACGAGGAGATACAGCAGGGGCGGGCCGCTGACGAGCCATCTTTGCACGGACGGTTTCATCGCCGGCCCGCCGTCGGGTGGGGACTCCTCGCACCGGCAACGCTCGAGCGCATCGGCCGTTCAGCCGTGAAGATAGTGTCCGGCATCGTCACGCCAGGCGATCTGCACGGCGTCGCCCGGTTCGAAGAACTTCGAGGATCGTCCAACCGCATTGTTGGGAAGCATCACTTCCACCCGGCGGCCGCCCTCGACCTCCACGATGTAAAGGGTGACGTCGCCCGTGTACAGGTAGTCGAACACCTTCCCCTGAAACCGGTTCGCGCAGTCGGCGGCAGGCAGTTCCCGGCCGATCGAGATCTTCTCCGGCCGCAGTGCCAGCGTCCCCTTCGCTCCCGCGGCCGCACCGTTCGAGCCCGAGCTCACCACCTGCCCGAGTCCCGGCACTTCGAGGCGCAAGCCGTTGCCCTCGAACGATTCGACAGTGCATTCGAACAGGTTGCACTCGCCGATGAAATCGGCCACGAAGCGGTTGCGCGGCGACCCGTAGATCACCGCCGGCTCGTCGAGCTGCTCGACACGGCCCTTGTTCATGACCGCGATGCGGTGCGACAGGGCCAGCGCTTCTTCCTGGTCGTGGGTGACGTACACGAAGGTGATCCCGATCTCCTTCTGCAGCGTGATCAGCTCGAGCTGCATGCGTTCGCGCAGCTTGGCATCGAGAGCGGCGAGCGGTTCGTCGAGAAGGAGCAGCTTCGGGCGGTTGATCAGCGCGCGGGCCACGGCCACACGGCTGGCGCTGGCCCCCTGAAAGTTCGTTCGGATATCGCTTGTCCATCCCCGAAAGGGATACGTCTTCCAGGGCCTCCTTCACCCGTCCTTCGATCTCGCCGGGCGGGCACTTGCTCATGCGGAGCGGGAAAGCGATGTTCTGCGCCACCGTCATGTGCGGGAACAGCGCATAGCTCTGGAAGACGGTGTGGACGTTCCGGTCCTCCGGCGGGACGCCGGCCATGTCCCGTCCGTCGATGACGATGCTGCCCCCATCGGGGGAGTCGAAACCGGCGACCATCCGCAACAGCGTGGTCTTGCCGCAACCGGAAGGTCCGAGGAGGGTGAAGAACTCGCCGGCATTGATGGCGAGGCTGACGTTGTCCACGGCGACGAAGTCGCCGAAGCGTCTGGTGACGTTCCGGATCTCTAGGAGGGCCATTACGATGCGGCGCAAAAAAGCCGGCGCATTGTAGCAAAGCAGCCTCGCAGAAGGTCCCGATTTTCAATGGAAAAGCCGGATTTCCCCGCCAGGCCCGGGACAGATGTCCGCGACCGCGGCCATGGTCCGCGGGTCCGGCCTCGCGACAACTAGGGGGACAAGGCCGCGGACCGTGCCGGTTCCGCGGAACGCGCTTCCCACCCCCCGCCCAGCGCCTTCACCAGTGACACCGTGGTCACCATCTGGTTGCCACGCACTGCCAGGGCCTCCCTGTCGGCGCGGAGTCCCGAGCGTTGCGCGTCGATCACCTCCAGCACCGTGACCAGCCCGGCCCGGAAGCGCGATTCGGCGATGCGGACGGCTTTCGCGGCGCTCGTCCGGGCGCCCTCCTGCAATCGCGCCTGATCGTCCAGCGAGTGCAATGCCGCCAGCGCACCCTCCACCTCGCGGAAGGCCCTCAGCAGGCGAAGCCGGTACTGCGCTACGGCTTCGGCGTGGATCGCCTTCGCCCGTGCCGCATCGAAGCGCAGCCGACCTGCATTGAATACCGGCTGGAACAGCGAAGCTCCCATGGACCAGATGAGGCTGTCGCCCTGCAGGAACTGGGACAGTTCGCCACTCTCGAAACCGACGCTGCCGGTCAGGCGGATGGCCGGGAAGTAGGCGGCCTGCGCGACGCCGATGTCGGCATTGCGGGCCACGAGACGGCGCTCCGCTTCGACGACGTCAGGCCGGCGTTCGAGCAGATCGGCCGGCAATCCGACCGGGACGACAGGGGGAACCCCGGCGAAGGACGATTCGGCGACATGGAAGCCTTCTGGAATCTCCCCCACGGCGCTGGCCAGGGCAAGTTCCAGATCGTCGCGGCGCCTCCTCGCGTCCTCGGCTGCCGCTTCGGTGAGCGCCAGTTCCGTGTCGAGTCTGGCCACGTCCAACTCCGTGGCAAGACCGCCATTGCGACGGGCCACGGTGAGGTCCCGGGCACGCCGCTGCAGACTGAGGTTCGCTCCGATAAGACGTCTTTCTTCCTCGGTCTGCCGCAGCCGCAGATACAGCGTCGTGATCTCCGCTTCCAGGGAGAGCGCGACCGTCTGGTATTCCGCGAGTGCCGCGTCCGCCTGGGCGCGCGCAGACTCGTTCAACCGCCTTACCCGGCCCCACAGGTCGATCTCGTATCCCGCCGTGATGGGTGCACGGTACAACCCGCTCTGATATTCGTGATTGCCCGGACGTTTCTCGGGCTGGTCGGGCCGGTTGCCCGAGGCACCGAAACGCCCGGCAGTGGCGCCCACTCCGACGTCGGGATATTGAAACGACCCGGCGACACCGGGGATCGACCGCGCCTGATCGATTCGGGCGACATGGATGGCCAGCGTGGGACTGCTGCGGCGCGCCCGCTCCTGCAGATCGTCCAGGACTGGATCCTGGAACAGACGCCACCAGTCGCCACGCGCGATGAGATCGGAGGGGGCCGCCTGACGCCACGGCCCCGTGTGCTCGAACGTTTGCGGAACCGGAAGCGGCGGACGCTTGTAGTCCGGACCCATGACCGTGCACGCACTGGAAGCGAACAGCGTGCAGACGGCCAGGCACCGCCGGGCGATCATGGCTTCGTGCCCGCCGCCGGTCTTGCGTCCTTGGGGGCCTCCTTCTCCTTCTCCTTGTCCTTGCTCTTGTCGGCCGGTACCGGCGCAGCCACCGCGGTCACCCTGAGGCCGTCCACGATGTTGTCGCGCGGATTGTTGATGACACGCTCGTGATCGTTCAGTCCTTCCAGGACTTCCACTTCCTTGCCGAGATCCCGCCCCAGCTTGACCTTGCGCATCTGCACCACGTCCGCGTCACCGATGACGGCCACCTGCAGACCGTCGCCGCTCACGAGAAGGGCATTCACCGGAACAAGGAGGGGAGGCTCGGCGTACTTCACGTGCAGCCTGACCTGTCCGTACATGCCGGGGAGAATCCGGTGCCCGGGGTTGTCCACCTGAAGCTCGGTCAGCAGGGTGCGCGTGGCGGGGTCGAAGGCTCCGGAACGCCGGACGACCTTCGCCGCGATGGGTTTGGAACCCAGTTCCGACACGAACAGTTCGGCTTCCGCCCCCGGCGTCGCGGCGGCCAGCTGGCTCTGGGGAACGCTCACGAAGATCCGCATCGTGTCGTCCTGGGCCATCTTGTACATCCACGGCACCGTGTTGAGACTGCCCGCCGTCACGAGCGATCCGATCTCGACGTTGCGCGCCGTGATCGTTCCGTTGAAAGGAGCGGTGATGCGCTGGAAGCTCTTGTGGCTCTCGAGCTGCCGCACCTTGGCCGTCGCGGACGCGAGGTCGGCCTCGCGCGCGGCGAGGGCGCCGAGCCTCTCGTCGACTTCCTGCGACGAGACCGCTTCGTCCTTGACGAGAGCCCGGTAGCGGGTGGCCGTGGCGCGGGCGAGATCGAGCTGCGCGCGGATCTGCCCGAGGTTCGCCCGGGACTGCTCCAGTTCGCGGTCGAGTTCCGGTGCCTCGATCTCCACCAGGAGTTGGCCGCGCGTGACCCTGTCGCCGATCTCGGCTGTCCACTTCTTCACATAGCCGCTCGTGCGCGCGTGCAGGGTCGCCTCCTGCATGGCCTGCAGCGTCGCTGGAAGCGTGACGTGGGCGGAATCCTTGCCGCGCTTTGCTTCCACGTAGCTCACGCGCGGCTTCTCGGCCTGCGGTGCGGCGGCGGCGATCGCGGAACGGTCGGGCGCCTGTCCCACCAGGACCGCGGCGGCGGCGATCGTCGCGACAGTGAGGGCAGCACCCCCGGAACCTTTTCCAGTGTGAAGCCAACGACGCAGACGTTCCACGGCGCGCAGAGCATTCATGGGCAACTTCCTCCTCCAAGATCGCTTGCCGGACAAGTGCGGATGGAGCTCGCACATCGGATCTTGTTGTAACAAAGCTTTCACCGTACTGTAACAAACGAGAGGCGGCGAGCAAACGCCTCCATGGGAGGTTGCAATGTGGCTCGTGCGGTTGGCGCTCCTGCGCCCTTACACGGTGATGGTCGGGGCGCTGGCAATTCTGCTGGGTGGCATCGTCGCCATCGTCGGCGCGCCGGGAGTCCGACCGATTCCGAAGGACATCTTTCCCGAGATCACCGAGCCGATCGTCACGCTGATCTGGCAATACGTGGGCATCCCGGCGGATGCATACGAGAAGCAGGTCACCGTCTTCTCCGAACAGCAGATCAATACCACCGTGAGCAACGTGCGGCGCATCGAGTCGCACACGATCTACGGCAAGAACGTCATCCGCATCTACTTCCAGCCCAACGTGCGGATCGACCAGGCGATGGCGGAGATCACGGGGACCTCGCAGACGATCATCCGGCGCATGCCGCCGGGACAGACCCCTCCGCAGATCGTGCAGTACAACGCTTCCAGCGTGCCGATCCTGCAGATCGCACTGGGAAGCGACACCCTCACCGAGCAGGAACTGTACGACCAGGGACTGTGGCTGGTGCGGAACGAAGTGGTCCCCGTGCAAGGCGCCACCGTTCCCCTTCCCTACGGCGGCCGGCCGCGCCTGGTGATGATCGACGCCGAGCCGGACAAGATGCAGGCCCGCGGCATCACCGTGAAGGACATCAACGACGCGCTGAACCGCCAGAACGTCAATCTGCCCACCGGCTCCACCCAGATCGGTTCCCGCGAATACATCCTGGGACTGAACAACAGCCCGGAGAAGATCGCCGAGATCGCGCATCTCCCGGTCAGGACGATCGGCGACAAGGTCATCTACATCCGCGATGTCGCTTCCGTGCGCGACGGATTCAACGAGCAGACGAGCCTCGTGCGCCACGACGGCCGCAAATCGAGCCTGCTCACGGTGCTGAAAAGCGGCGGTGCTTCCACGCTGGACATCGTTCGGCAGGTGCGCGAACGGCTGGGCCGCGTGAATCTGCCGGAAGGTCTGAAACTGTCCTTCCTGTTCGACCAGTCGGTGTTCGTGGTCAATGCCATGAAGGCGGTCGTGACCGAGGGTCTGCTGGCGGCAGGCCTGACCGGCCTGCTCATTCTGCTGTTCCTGGGCAGTTGGCGGTCCACCGTGATCGTGATGACGACCATTCCCCTCGCCGTGCTGCTTTCGATCGTCCTGCTGGGGGCGTCGGGATACACCCTCAATCTGATGACGCTGGGCGGTCTGGCGCTCGCGGTGGGCATTCTTGTCGACGATGCCACCGTGAGCCTCGAGAATACGCACCGCCACCTCGCCATGGGCAAGCAGATGACGGAATCCATCCTCGATGCCGCGCGCGAGATCGTCGTGCCTGCATTCGTGTCCATGCTCTGCATCTGCGTGGTGTTCCTGCCGGTGCTGCTCCTGACGGGTGCCGCGAAATACCTCTTCATTCCCATGGCGCTCGCGGTGGTGTTTGCCGTGGTCTCGAGCTACCTGCTGGGCCGCACGGTCGTGCCGGTGATGATGCGCAGGCTCCTGCGGGAACATGCCGACGCGCCGCACAGCGGCTGGCATGCCTCCTTCGAGCGGGGTTTCGATCGCTTCCGGCGCGGTTACCTCGGGGTCGTCGACGCGGGCCTGCGGCGGCCGGTGGTCGTTCTCGCGGGATTCGCCGCGCTGCTGATATCCACGGGCGTCGTTCTGCCCAGGGTGGGGCAGGACTTCTTTCCGACGGTCGACGCAGGACAGATCCGGCTCCACGTCAACGCGCCCATTGGCACGCGCATCGAGGACACCGGGACGATCTTCTCGCAGGTGGAAGACGAGATACGGCGCATCGTCGACCCCGCCGATCTCGACGTCATCATCGACAACATCGGCATTCCGCCGTCGACCAACCTGGCCTATAGCGACAACGTCACCATCACCTCCAGCGACGGAGAGATACTCGTTTCGCTGAAGGCCGAACATGCGACCGGGACGGCAGAGTACGTCCGGCGCCTGCGCGAACGGCTGCCCCGGGCGTTCCCGGACTGTCTGTTCTACTTTCAGCCGGGCGACATGATGAACCAGATCCTCAACTTCGGATTGCCGGCGCCCATCGACGTGAAGCTGCTGGGCGGCGATTACAGGAATCACAAGCTGGCGCAGGCGCTGGCCGACAAGATGAGCGCCATCCCCGGGGCCGTGGATGTCCACGTGCATCAGGTGATGAATCAGCCCACGCTCAAGATCGACGTGGATCGGCCGCGTGCCGCGCAGCTGGGGTTCACGCAGCGCGAGATCGCCGAGAACTTCCTCATTTCCGCGAGTTCCAGCGTGGTGGTGACGCCGAATTACTGGAACGATCCGAAAACCGGGAGGCCGTATCAGGTCGTGGTCGTGCAGCCGCACTTCACCACGCTGGACTCGGTGGATGCCGTCCTCTCCATACCACTGCCCGGCCGTGGCCAGTCTCCCACCATACCGCTCGGAAACGTCGCCACGGTCAAGCGTGCCTCCGTGCCCGCGATCATCAACCACGTGAATACGGAACTGGCCTTCGACGTGTACGCCAACGTGCAGGGCCGGGACCTGGGCGGAGTGGCTGCCGAGGTGAAGAAGGTCGTGGAGGAGTTTCGACCCAAGGCGGAAGCACAGAAGAACAACACCCGCATCGAGATCGCGGGCCAGGCGGAAAGCATGCGTGATTCCTTCACGCGCATGGGCGCTGGCCTGGTCTTCGCCGTCCTGCTGGTCTACATGCTGCTCGTGATCAACTTCCAGTCGTGGACCGATCCACTCATCATCGTGAGCGCTCTGCCCGGCGCGCTGTGCGGGATCGTATGGATGCTTTTCGCAACCGGCACGACGCTCAACGTTCCTTCACTCATGGGTGCGATCATGGCCATGGGTGTGGCGACCGCCAACAGCGTGCTGCTGGTGTCGTTCGCCAACGAGAGATTGGCCGACGGGCTGCCGCCTTCAGCGGCTGCGCTGGAAGCGGTGAGCACGCGGCTGCGCCCCGTGCTGATGACTGCCTTTGCGATGATCGTGGGCATGGCGCCCATGGCCAGCGGATTGGGGCACGGAGGCGAACAGAACGCGCCTCTCGGCAGGGCCGTCATCGGCGGCCTGGTGCTTGCCACCGTGGCGACCCTGCTGCTCGTGCCGGTCGTGTTCTCTCTGGTGAGAAGGCGGTTCGTGCGGCAGGCGCGACTCGCCGACATCGGGATGTGATTCGGGGCAATCCGCGGCATCCGGACTGCCCCGGGACTGGAACGGTCAGAAATCCAGCGCGGCCCGCATCGTAAGGGCGCGCTCGTGTTCCGTCGTCACGTTGCCCGTGGCGAAACGGACCGGATTGCCGAACTCGGTATCCACATAGTCCAAGATGAAGCGCACGTTGGGGTTCACGATCCACTTCGCCTGGAAGGTCCAGGCGGTGGCCTGATTCGAAGCTGCCGTTGCCGAGCTCAGCACGCCGGTACCGGCTGCGTTGGCGGTCGTGAAATCGCTCCCGTTGAACGCGCTGTAACGCAAGCCGAGCTCGAAGGCGCCTGTGCCGGTGCCGCCGGGGGTGAAGTTGGTGAAGGGCACGATCCGGCCGAAGACGCCGTTGCGATAGGCGTCGGCGTATCTTTCTCCGGTCACCATCCACAGGACGCTCACGTAGTGGCTCTCGATGTCGCGATCGTAGGCGACGTTGGCGGCGGACCGTCCCCTGTAGTTGACGTTCATCCACTCGCCCTGGAACTTGAGCGGCCCCAGCGCGACCACGCCCTCGAGTCCCATGCGCATCCGGTCCACACCCGTGCCGGTGAACGCGTTGGTCGAGAAGAAGCTGCCGCCATTGCGAGGCTCGGTTCCGACCGAGAGTGTTCCCGGAGCGATGGTGCCCTGCGAGTAGGACGCGCCCAGATGGTAGATGTTGCGGCTCTGCGCGCCGAGGAACTCGGCGAAGTTCGCCGAGACACGTCCGATCACGTCCGGCCGGTCGAACTGAGGCGTGGTCTCGATGTTGTTCTTTCCCTGCCCGGTGGACAGCGCGAGCGCGTACGTCGTTCCGGGCATCGGCACACCGTGGAGCATCATCCCGCGTTCCTTGGCCGGCGCGCTCTTGTTGACGAAGGACCTCTCCTGGAAGTCGATGAATCGCGAACTGGTCAGTTCCTCGATGGTCATGGGCATCTTGAACTGGCCGAAGCGCAATTGCGCGCGGTCGCTGAAGGCCAGGTTGAACCAGGCGACATCGAGCGTCGTCGTGGACTGGGCGAAATCCCCCGTGACGTCCCAGGTGATCCACTCGTTCCACTTGCCGGACAGGGTGAGGTAGGCGCGGCGGATGTCGAAGGTGCTGGACGCGGAATCGTCGAAGAACGACCGGTAGTCGGCGTGGATGCGGCCGGAGAGGCTCACCGCGCTCGCGCGGTCCGGCGTCTCGAAGACGAGTCCATTGTTCCAGCGGAGGTTGTAGTACGACTTGCGGGCGTTCTCCTTCTCCTCCTCCTGGGCACGCTTCAGCGCCTGACGGCGGCGTTCCGCGCGGGCCTCCGCGCGGCCTTCCGGCGTGTTTCCGGACAGCTCGTCGTATTCGGCTTCGTCGATGACGCCCTTGTCCTTCAGCTTGTCCAGAAGTTCGGTCATCTTGTCCTTCTTGACGGCCGGCTCGGCGGAGCTTTCTTCCTGAGCCAGGACCGTCTGGCCGAGGTTCAGGCTCCCGGCGAGGAACGCAAGCACGGCGAGGCGCGCGGGGGTGAGGCGGTTGCACGATGGATGGGGTCGGAACATGAATCCTGTCTCCTGGCTGAGGGGGGCCGTGCCAGGCACCCGAAGGCGCCCGCAGTGGCAGCGGAACGCCCTGGATTGTGTTCAGACGATGTGAATCTTTTGTGACGGCGGGGCGGCAGGTTCATGACAGATGTCCGCCGGTCGTGGCCGGAGCGTCCCGGGAAGCCCCTGACCAGGGAACGGGACGAACCCGACCAGGGAACGAGACGAACCCGACCAGGAAAGCCGATCGGAGCGCTATCTCGACAGGAGAACGCCCACGAGGACCGCCGTGATCGCCAGAAGGGCCGCAAGCCCGGTCAGCCAGCGGGTCTGGCGTTTCTGCTCCTGCAGCATCCGCCGGAGCGCCGCTTCCAGTTCGTGAGGAGACGGCTCCGACAACGCGCGGTGCACGAGCCGCGGCAGCTGCGGTATCGCGCTCGCCCAGTACGGGGCTTCCTCGCGCGCGCTGCGCCACCATCCGCGCCACCCCACCTGCTCCGACATCCAGCGCTCGAGGAAGGGCTTGGCGGTCTTCCAGAGGTCCAGATCGGGATCCAGCTCCCGGCCCACGCCTTCGATGTTGAGCAGAGTCTTCTGCAGGAGCACCAGCTGCGGCTGAACTTCGAGGTTGAACCGGCGGGCTGTCTGGAAGAGTCTCAGCAGCACCTTGCCGAAGGAGATCTCCTTCAGCGGCTTGTCGAATATCGGCTCGCACACCGCCCGGATGGCGGATTCGAATTCGTCCACGCGCGTTCCGGGCGGCACCCAGCCCGCATCGACGTGCGCCTGCGCCACGCGGCGGTAGTCGCGGCGGAAGAACGCGAGGAAGTTCTGGGCGAGGTAGTTCTTGTCGACGTCGGTCAGGGTGCCCATGATGCCGAAATCCAGGGCGATGTAGCGGCCTTCGGGACTCACCAGGATGTTCCCGGGGTGCATGTCGGCATGGAAGAAGCCATCCCGGAAGACCTGGGTGAAGAAGATCTCCACTCCCATCCGCGAGAGCTTCGGAATGTCGATGCCCTGGTCCCGGAGCGATCGCACCTGGGAGATCGGCGTTCCGCATGCGCTGCATCACCATCACTTCGGTGTAACACCAGTCCCAGTAGATCTCCGGGACCGACAGCAGATCGGAACCCCGGAAGTTGCGGCGAAGCTGGCTTGCGTTGGAGGCCTCCCGCAACAGATCCAGTTCGTCGTGCAGATGCTTCTTGAACTCGCCTATCACTTCCCGCGGGCGCAGCCGGCGCCCATCGGCCCAGACCGTTTCGATCAAGGTGGCGGCCGTGTCGAGGAGCGCCAGGTCGCGCGTGATGATGCGTTCGATGCCCGGCCGGAGAATCTTGACGGCGCACTCGCGCCCGTCGGGCAGTACCGCGAAATGGACCTGGGCGACGGATGCACTGGCCACGGCTTTCCGCTCGAAGGAAGCGAACACCTCGTCGACGGGTTTGCCGTACACGCGCTGCAGCGTTTCCAGCACCTGCTCCGTGGCAAAGGGGGGCACCCGATCTTGCAGCCGTGCAAGCTCGTCTGCGATGTCCACGGGAAGAAGATCGCGTCTCGTCGACAGTACCTGGCCGAACTTCACGAAGATGGGTCCCAGGTCTTCGAGGGCCCGGCGCAGGCGGGCCCCTCTGGGCAGATCGAACTTCCGCCAGAACGTGGCGGCCCGCGTGAAGGGTCGCAACCAGCGCAAGGACGAATGCGCCAGAACGAACTCGTCCAGCCCCGATCGCGTGGCCACCACCAGTATCCTGGCCAGTCTTGCCCACTGCATCACGACGGTTGCCGGCCGCATCGGTTCGAGGCCCGTCAGCGGCCGAGCGCCGCGATACGCTGTTCGAGGCGAGCCACGGCATCCCGCAGAGCGTCGACGTCCTCGGCGAAGGCGTTGAGTTCCGCCTGCGGCGGAGTCATCCGGCCTTCCTCGGTGAGGTACTCGCTCGCGGCCAATCCCGCGCGCAATGCGGAGTCGCGGGAGGCGCGACCGGCGGAACGCAGCAATTCACCGATGCGATGGGCGAGGACATCGCCCGTGATGCGCGACAGATCGTCCTCGTAGTCCCACTGCAGATTCGAGGCGACGTGCCACATCGCTCGCGCCAGTTCGTCATCGCCTTGGGTGCGTACCTCGGACCTGGCCGAAACGTCTCCGGCAACGATGCGGGCAGCGGTGAGGAGGTCCAGCGAAACCGTCAACGATGCGGTATCGGGGTCTGTTGCGGCATTCACCATGCCATCAGGGCCGATCGCCAGGCGCAGTCGCGACGGACCCAGTTCGATCGCGACGATGGCGCCCGCGAAGGGCTCCAATGTCTTGCGGGCCCATCCTGCGGGTTCCAGCAGATGGTTGACGGCAGCGGCTGCCTGTCGATTCAGCATGAGCGGCCGGGGACTGGATTCAATCGACCCAGCCGCGGTGAACGGCCACGACACCACCCGACAGGTTGAAGTACTCGACGCGGGACAATCCGGCCGCTTCCATCATTTCCTTGAGTTCTTCCTGGCCCGGGTGGACGCGGATGGATTCCGCAAGATACCTGTACGCATCCCTGCTGCCTGCGATGAGCCCGCCGAGGACCGGGAGCACGGTGAAGGAGTACGCATCGTAGAGTGGTGCGAGCGGTTTCCACACCCGCGAGAACTCCAGCACGACCACTTTGCCGGCCGGGCGGAGCACCCGGCGGAACTCGGAGAGGGCGCGGTCCTTGTGGGTCATGTTGCGCAGGCCGAAGGCCACGCACACGCAGTCGAAGATGCCGTCGGGAAATGGCAGACGTTCCGCGTCGCACTGGACGGCAGGAACGACGAGGCCTTCGTCCACCAGGCGATCCCGGCCCGCACCGAGCATGGCGCCGTTGATGTCGGTCAGCCATACGCTGCCCTCGGTGCCCACACGGCGGGCAAAGTGCCGGGTCATGTCGCCCGTGCCCCCCGCGACGTCCAGCACGCGTTGACCCGGACGCAGGAGACAGGCGTCCGCAGCGAAACGCTTCCACAGGCGATGCAGTCCCGCCGACATGAGGTCGTTCATCACGTCGTAGCGGGGCGCGACCGCCTTGAAGACGTCGGCGACGCGGTGAGCCTTGTCGTCCTCGTCGACCTGGCGGTAGCCGAAGTGTGTCTTACTCATCGGTAGGCGGATTCTGAAAACGTGGCGGGACCGCGGAGCGGGAAGCGCCGAACTTGTGAAGGTTCACGGCGCCCGCCGGGTCCCGGGAAGCGCCCGCGGCCTGCAGCCGTTCCAGGTATCCCTGCCACAACCGGTCTTGGGATGTGCCGAGTTCGTGAAGGTAGTCCCAGGAATAGAGCCCCGTGTCGTGGCCATCGGTGAACACCAGCTTCACGGCGTAGGCGCCGACGGGTTCCACGGCGGAGATGTTGACGTCCTTCTTGCCGGCCTGGAGTACTTCCTGGCCCGGCCCATGACCGCGAACCTCGGCCGACGGACTGAACACCCGGAGAAACTCGCAAGGAAAGCGGAACCGGTTTCCGTCGTCGAAGGCCACTTCGAGCACACGGGACGCTTGATGAAGGACGATGTCCGTCGGTCGGCTGCTGGTCGAGGGCATCGGTAAGAAAGCAAGCGGATGGAAGAGGATCGGGGAATCGGATGATACCCTTTCGACGGCCTGCGACATCGGCCGCCCGCTGCGGGCCGGCCGGAGATGCGCGGCATGTCATGAGGATCGAGCCGAAGATGTTCCGTCTCCTGATCGTTGTTCCGGTGGCCCTTTTCGTCCTCTGCGCTTCGCCCCTCATCCGTGCCCAGGATGACGGATGCCCTCCCCCTGGAATGTGGACCGTTCCCGGTGCGCCTGACAGGGCTCCCCTCGTCACGGCGGATGTCGTGTCCATTGCGTTGAACGCGCAGGTCGTCCTGCTGGGCGAGCGGCACGACAGCATGGATCATCACCGTTGGCAATTGCAGACCCTGGCGGCTCTCTCGGCGCAGCCCGGTCCGCTCGTCCTTGCCCTGGAGATGTTCCCGCGCGAAGTGCAACCTGCTCTGGATCTCTGGATCGCGGGCGAGCTCACGGAAAAGGAATTCCTGCGCGAGTCCGGCTGGTCGCGCCATTGGCGGTTCGATCCCCAGCTCTATCTTCCGCTGTTCCACTTCGCCCGCATGAATCGAATTCCGATGATTGCGGTGAACGTGGATTCCGCGCTCATCCGGCGTGTCGCAGAGGAGGGCATCGACGCGGTTTCCGAACTGCGTGCGATGGGCATTTCGCGGCCGGTGGCTCCTTCGCAATCCTATCGTGACTACCTCAAGGGCAGCTTTGTCCAGCACCCGGGCGCGGCAACGGAACAAGGTGAAGGCGCGCGAGAAGAAAGGTTCCACCGGTTCGTCGAGTCCCAGCTCACCTGGGACCGCGCCATGGCGACCGGCATTGCGCAGGCCCTGCAGCGATATCCTGGCAGACGGGTGGTCGGCGTCCTCGGAAGCGGGCATGTGATCCACGGTTGGGGAGTGCCTCGCCAGCTGAACGATCTTGGCGTGTCCGGGGTCGTCACGCTGCTGCCCTCCGATGCGCACGGACAGTGTGCAGACTGGCCATCCGGCTACGCGACAGCGGTTTTCGGTGTCATACCGGGCAAGGATCCCGCGGCAGTCCCCCCCAAGCTCGGTGTGTGGCTCGCCCCACACGATCAGGGAGTATCCATCCGGGACGTCGTGGAAGGCAGTGTCGCGGCGGCCGCCGGCCTCAGGGGAGGTGATGTTCTGATGCAGGTGGCGGGCAAGCCGTGTCGGCAGTCGGAGGACGTGATCGACCGCGTTCGGGCGCAGCCACCCGGATCGTGGTTGCCGATGCAGGTATTGCGCGACGGCCAGGTGCTGGAGGTCGTCGCGCGGTTTCCGGCTGAGCCGTGATGAGAGGAGAAGTCCTGCGGAGCGCGGCAAGCCTGTTCCTGGTCATCGCGCTGTCCGCTGTGGAGGTCAGGGCGATCGAGGAACAGGTCGTCGACGTCGACTTCGAAGTGACTCTGGATCCCGTCTCCCGGTGGCTGGATGCACGGGGCAGGGTGGTCGTCCCTGCCGGAGAGGCTCGCATGCTCCGTCTGGCAGCGCCTCTGGACGGTGAAGCCAGAGCGGATGGACGTCTCCTGGTTCAGGCAGATCCAGGCGGGGCGGCCCGGAAATGGATCGTTCCGGCGTCGACCCGCCCCACCGAGATCGAAGTCTCGTGGCAGGGGCAGCTCGCAGCGGTCGAGCCCGGGATCGACCACCGGCAGACGCTGGGGCCGACGGCTGCGGCCTCCGGTATCGAAGGAACGTTTCTGCCCGCTTCGTCGGGGTGGTATCCCGGCGTCGACGGTCTTCTCATGCGTTACCGGCTGACCTTGGTCCTGCCCCCCGGGCAAAGGGGGCTGGTACCCGGGCATCTCGAAGAGGAGCGGTTCGAAGACCGCCGCACCACGGCAAGGTTCGAGTTCGCGCAGCCGGTGGACGGCATCGATCTGATGGCGGGCCCGTATGTCGTTCAGGAGCGGATGGTGATGGCGTCGGGTGGCCGGCCGTTGAGACTGAGGACGTGGTTCTTTCCCGGCATGGAGGATCTGGCTCCGGGCTACCTCGATTCGGTCGCCGGTCACATCGAGCGTTACGAAGCCTGGATCGGACCCTATGCGTTCGACGGTTTCAGCGTCGTGGCGAGCCCCACGCCCACCGGGTTCGGCATGCCGGGTCTCACCTACCTGGGAAAGGACGCGCTCCGGCTGCCGTTCATCCGTTCCACGTCCCTGGGTCACGAAGTGCTCCACTGCTGGTGGGGCAACGGCGTCTACCCGGACCCGTCGGGAGGAAACTGGTCGGAGGGCCTGACGACCTTCATGGCCGACTACCGGTACAAGGAAGATCAGGGACCCGAGGCTGCCCGGGCCGCGCGCGCCGGATGGCTGCGAGACATCGCAGCCGTTCCGCCCGGGCAGGACGGCGCCCTCTCCGAATTCCGGTCCCGGACCCACGCCGCCTCCCAAGTGCTGGGTTATCAGAAGGCCGCCATGCTGTTCCACGTGCTGCGGGAGACCATCGGAACTGCTGCTTTCGATGCCGGCGTGAGGGACCTGTGGCAGCGGTTCCGGTTCCGGCGGGCGCGCTGGGAAGATCTGCGCGATTCGTGGTCGAAGGTCTCAGGCACGGATCTCGACGATTTCTTCAGCGCGTGGCTCGACACATCCGGTACTCCGGTGGTCCGCATGGACAACGCCCGGACCATCGATATCGCGGGTCGAGCCGGTGTGCGGTTGATCCTACGTCAGGAAGGCGCTATCCGACCCGTCCGGGTCCCCGTGGCTGTCCGCGCACCTGGCAAGGAAATGCGCATTGCCGTGACATCAAGCGCACAAGAGGAAACCGTGGAAGTGGTCACTGGCTTCGAGCCTGCCGAGGTGATTCTGGACCCCGACGCCGACGCTTTGCGGCGGCTGTCTTCGCGGGAAGCGCTCCCCATCCTTCGGGATGTCATGGCGGCCGAACGGCCAAGTCTCCTGGTCCTGTCGCCGGACGAGTCGTACCGCACGGCGGCGGGAACGCTCGCCGAGCGTTTCGCCGACACGGCGCCGCGACCCGTCCCGGAGTTCGACTCCGCGGCTGGCGCAGCCATCATCGTCGGGCCTGCTTCGGCCGTGGCCGGATTCCTTGCCCGGCATCCCGGGATCAGTCATCCGCCGCTTCCTTCGTCCAAGTCTGCCCGTGTGTGGACGGCCCAGTCGCCCGCCGGCAGCATCGTCGTCGTGGAAGCCGACGAGATGGCCGATCTTCGGACGCTCGGGCGTCTGCTGCCTCACTATGGCGGTCAAAGCTGGCTGGTACTGGAAGGCGGCCGCGTGATCTCTCGTGGCGTCTGGCCATTGAAACCGCAACGAATCGAGCTCACGCGATCGCCGGCCTCGCCCTGATCGGTCACGGTTCTGCAACAATTTGTTCATATCATCCCGTCGACGTTGTCGAAGTCGGGAGACATGCATGGCGGCCACGATTCTCGTTGTCGAAGACGAACCGGCGATTCAGGAACTCATCTCGTACAACCTGCGGCAGGCAGGGCACCAGCTGCTCAAGGCGGAAAGCGCCGAGCAGGCGTTTTCGCTGGTCCAGGGGGAACTCCCCGATCTGGTCTTGCTGGACTGGATGCTGCCCGGGATGTCCGGTGTCGAATTCGCGCGGCGCCTTCGGGCAGACCGGCGGACCCGGCAGATACCCATCATCATGCTCACGGCCCGTTCGGATGAACAGGACAAACTGACGGGCCTGGAGACGGGCGCGGACGATTACGTGACCAAACCGTTCTCTCCGCGGGAACTCAATGCCCGCGTCAAGGCGGTTCTGCGCCGGCGGGCACCCCAGATGACCGACGATCTCGTGCGCATCGGCGATCTCGAACTGGACCCGGCAAGCCATCGCGTCACGGGTGCCGGACAGCCAGTGGATCTCGGCCCCACGGAATTCCGGCTTCTCCACTTCCTGATGACCCACCCGGAGCGGGTGCATTCGCGCGCGCAGTTGCTGGATCAGGTATGGGGAGACCACGTCTTCGTGGAAGAACGGACCGTCGACGTGCACATCCGGCGTTTGCGCAAGGCGCTGGAACCCGTCAGCCTCGACAATCTGGTGCAGACCGTGCGGGGCACCGGCTACAGGATGTCGGCGTCGCTCTGAACGTCCTGGTGCCCGAACCCGGTGCGATAATCAAGGCGGTGAAGCAAGGTCTGATCGACATGCGCGGGAAACGCGCTGCCGTCGGAAGTTCGCGATGGCAGAACGGGAGCAACGCCCAGCATGGACCTTCGGCGCGACCGCGCACTTCGACCGTCCTTCGACCCACAGGGGGTGACCATGGCCAGCGTGTCAGCCGGCAGCGGACCCGCGGGAAAAACCCGATGACGGGCGCCCGGCCCTCCCATGGCACCGTCGCAAGGTGTTCACCGTGAACAGGCCCTGGCGGCGCCCTGCTGCCGTCATCGGTTCCATTCTCGGCCTGGGCGCCCTGCTGTGGCTCGTGGCCGGTCCGGTCGCCGGCCTGCTCCTGACCACGGTGCTGCTCGCAGGCATGTTATTGCACCAGCTGTATAACTTCTCGCTGTTCCGGCGCTGGATCCTCGATCCCAAGGCAGAGAACTTTCCCGAAGGCAGCGGCCTGTGGGCGCTGGCCTTTTCGCGGCTGTTGCGGATGCAGAAGACCCAGGCGCAGACGGAGGCGAGTCTCCAGGAAGCGCTTACCCGCTTCCAGAAAGCGGGGGCTGCGCTACCGGAAGCGGTGATCATTCTCGACGAGAACAACAGCCTGCAGTGGTGCAATCCGCGGGCGAACGTTCATTTCGGGCTGGACGCCCGTCGCGATCGCGGGCATCAGGTGACCAATCTGCTTCGCCAGCCGCAGTTCGTGGACTATCTGCAGGGCGACGATTTCTCGGCTCCTCTCGTCATGAAGGTGAACCCGGGTGGAATGGAGACCATCCTGTCGGTTCAGGTCGTGCCCTACGGGGACCATGAAAAGCTGCTGCTGGGCCGCGACATCACCCGCGGAGAGCGGCTGGAGACCATGCGACGGGACTTCGTCGCCAACGTCTCCCACGAACTGCGTACGCCCTTGACCGTTCTGACGGGTTTCCTGGAGACGCTGAGCGACATGCCCGAAGCGGACCCGGACATGATGCAGCGTTCGATCAAGCTCATGACTCAGCAGGCGGTGCGAATGAGCCGCCTGGTGGAGGATCTGCTGACGTTGTCGCGGCTGGAAAGCACCAACGCGCCGCCGCGGGAAGAGGACGTCCACGTCGCCGACCTGCTGCAGCAGCTGTATCAGGATGCCCTTGCCCTGTCGAACGGCCGGCACGAGATCCGGGTGAGGATCGAGACGCCGAACGATCTGCGCGGGAATTTCGAAGAGCTTCGCAGCGCGTTCGGCAACTTCGTCAGCAACGCGATCCCCCGAACACGGACAGATCGACATCTGCTGGAAGGTGTCGTCGGGAAGCCCGGTCTTTTCGGTGCGTGATACGGGGTTGGGCATCGAGCCCCATCACATCGACCGTCTGACCGAGCGGTTCTACCGGGTGGATCGGAGCCGCTCGCGGGAAACCGGCGGAACGGGGCTGGGACTCGCCATCGTCAAGCATGTGCTGTCACGTCACCAGGCCCACCTCGAAATCGAGAGCGAGCCGGGCAAGGGAAGCGTCTTCCGCGCTGTCTTTCCGCCGGAACGGATGGTTCAGGCCATTCTTCCGTCCCCCTCCCGATCCATGGCGAATTCAGCGATCCGCTAGTCGCTCACGGCCGCGAACGCTCAGTCTCGCGAGGCGATCACCAACGGTTGATAGAACCCGCTCTCTGCCGGCATCCGCCATTGCGTCTGCAGAAAGCCGGCTTGCCGCAGTGCCGAGGTCAATTCCGCGCGGCGCAGAGCCCGGAAACGGGATACGTAGTGGCTTGTCGTGTAGCCCTCCGCCGCGCTCTTCACGAAGAACTGATTCACGGCGTAACTGCGGCGGTCCTCTGTCCAGTCCCACACCTGGAAGGCAATGCGTCGCCCTCCTTCCCCGTCGAACACCCTGGGCATGGTGCCCGCGGGGAGCGCCGATGTCGCCGCGGATCCCATGCCGGGCAGTCCCGGGTCCGCAGGCGAGCCTTGCGGCTCCAGCAGCCGATCGTAGTCCCGGATGCTCACCACCAGTCGCCCCCCCTGAACGAGCCGGGATCGCATTTCGTGCAACGCATGGACGAGATCCGCATCATCGATGAGGTGCGCGATCGCATTGTCGCAGCACACCACCACGTCGAATTGTTCCGGAACCTCGCCGGAAAGCGACTGGAATGCCGCGACACCGAAGGTCAGCGTGGCACCGAACGCTTCTGCTTCCGAGCGGGCTCGAGCCACCGCGGCCGGGCTCAGATCGGTCGCGTGGACTCGATGACCCTGGAGCGCGAGACCGATCGCCTGGGTCCCTATGCCGCACGCGCAGTCCAGGACACGGAGCGGCTGTTCGTCCACACGCAGCAGACGGTCCAGAGTCGCGCCCTGTGCACGTACCTCCGATCGCCAGTCGCCGAACATGAGGTGGTATTCCGAGGCCATCCGGTCGTAGAAGCCAAGGACCGACTCGTTCACTGCGTCATCTCCTGCAAAGCGAGGCCCATCGACGTGGTCTTCCACTGCAAGCCTGCGCCGGGTGCGGGATGAAAATGGCGGTGGTGGGACATCCTGATTTCAATTCCCAGGACCGAGGGCAGAAGCGAAGTGGCTGCGCAGACGTTCCGGCGCATCGTTTGCGAGCGCATGCGGCTGCTCACGCACACGCGTCCCCCAGACGGGGCTGGGAAAATGCGGATCGTCGCCAAACCGCGGAATGACGTGCCAGTGCAGATGAGGCACGACGTTGCCGAAGCTCGCCAGATTGATCTTGTCGGGGGAAACGACCGTGCGCAGCGCCTGTTCGGCCGCGAACACCGCCTCCATCAGCCTGACCCGATGTTCCGGCGGGAGATCGGTCATCTCTCGCACGTGCGCGCGCCATACCACCCGAAGAAACCCGGGGTAATCCGGCTCGGGCGCGAGCACGATCCGGAGAAGTTCGTCCCGCCACAGGATCTCTCCCCCGGCGGACTCGCAGAACACGCAGCCTCCGGCACTCACAACAGCACCCTCTCGATGCCCCCGCGGTTGGCCTGTTCCACGTAGGAGTCGAGCCAGTTCTCGCCCAGCACGTGACGGGCGATCTCCACGACGATGTAATCGGCCTGCGTGCCGGAATCGTCGTTGTAGCGCGAGAGTCCCTGGAGGCAGGATGGACAGGACGTGAGCACCTTGATCTCGCCTGGGAACCCGTCTTCGCGCAGACTGCCCGCGACCTTGCGCATCTCTTCCTCCTTGCGGAAGCGGACCTGAGTCGAGATGTCGGGGCGCGTCACCGCGAGGGTCCCGGATTCGCCGCAGCAACGCTCGCTCGGCTTCACGTCCGAACCCATCAGGCGGTTCACGACCTTGATGGGGGCATGCGTCTTCATCGGCGTGTGACAAGGGTCGTGATACATGTATCGCGTGCCGGTCACGCCTTCGAGCTTCACGCCCTTTTCCATCAGGTACTCGTGAATGTCGAGCAGCCTGCAGCCAGGGAAGATGCGGTCGAACTCGTAGCCCGCCAACTGATCCATGCACGTGCCGCACGAGACGATGACGGTCTTGATGTCCAGATAGTTGAGCGTGTTCGCGACCCGGTGAAACAGCACCCGGTTGTCCGTAGAAATGGCCTGGCCCTTCTGCGTCTCGCCGGCGGATCGTTGCGGATAGCCGCAGCACAGATATCCCGGCGGAAGCACCGTGACGGCGCCCACGTGGTAGAGCATCGCCTGGGTGGCCAGGCCCACCTGACTGAACAGGCGCTCGGAGCCGCATCCCGGGAAATAGAAAACGGCATCGGCGTCGTCGCCCGCCTTGCGCGGATCCCGGATCACCGGGACGATGGTCTTGTCCTCGATGTCCAGCAGCGCGCGCGCCGTTTTCCGGGGGACGGAACGCGGCATGGGCTTGTTCAGGAAGTGAATCACCTGGGCCTTCACTTCCGGCCTGCCCAGCGTGGCCGGCGGCTGCCTCGTCTGCCGCTGGATCAATCCGAGACGTTTCGCCCACGCGTGCCCCGCTCTCTGGGCGCGGTAGCCCCAGTCGATCATCGCCGTGCGGACGAGCTTGATCGTCGCCGGATCGGTCGCATTGAGGAAGAACATCGACGCGGCTGTTCCCGCGTTGAACTTCTTCTTCCCCTGAGCGCGGAGGAATCCCCGCATGGCCATGGAGACATCGCCGAAATCGATGTCGACCGGGCACGGATTCACACACTTGTGGCACACGGTGCAGTGATCGGCGACATCGCCGAACTCGTCGAAGTGCATGAGCGAGATGCCGCGCCGGGTCTGTTCTTCGTAGAGGAACGCCTCGATCAGCAGCGAGGTGGCCAGTATCTTGTTGCGGGGCGAATAGAGCAGATTCGCCCTTGGCACGTGCGTCGAGCACACCGGTTTGCACTTGCCGCAGCGCAGGCAGTCCTTGATCGAATCGGAGATCTCTCCAATCGCGCTCTGCTCCAGGATCAGGCTCTCCAGCTCCAGCAGGTTGAAGGATGGGGTGTAGGCCTTGTCCAGATTTGCCCCGGCCATCAGCTTGCCTGCATTGAAGCGGTTCTGCGGGTCCACCTCCGCCTTGTAGGCGCGGAAGGCCTCGATCTCGCCGGGCTCCAGGAAGTCGAGCTTGGTGATGCCGATGCCGTGTTCGCCCGAGATCACGCCACCCAGCGACTTCGCCAGCACCATGATGCGGCCCACGGCGGCGTTCGCCGCCTGCAGCATCGCGTAGTCGTCCGAATTGACGGGGATGTTCGTGTGGACGTTTCCGTCGCCCGCGTGCATGTGCAGCGCCACGAAGACACGGCTCTTCAGGACCCGCTTGTGGATGGAGTCGATCTCCGCCCGGATCGCGTCGAAGGCGCGGCCGTCGAAGAGCTGCATCAATGCTTCGCGGACCTCCGACTTCCACGACACCCTCAGCGAATAGTCCTGCAGCGTGCGAAACACGGTGCGATTGGCGAGCTCGCCGGATCCGCGAAGCGGGTCGGAAGGCGTGTCGCGCGCGGCGAGGAACCGGGCGTACCCGCCCGCCGGTTCGTCCAGGTTTTCCAGCAGCCATTGCCAGCGTTCCCGCGCATCGCGGCACACGCCGATGGCGTTCTCGGGCAATCCGCCAAGCAGATCGGCCGCGGAGATCGCCTCGCCGCTCAGGTGCACTGACAACGGACCGCCGAAGAAGCTCTCCAGCTCGCCCATCAGCGCGATCTTGTTGCGCAGGGAAAGCTCGATATTGATGCGTTCGATCCCGTCGGAGTATTCGCCCAGGCGTTCCAGCGGGATCACGACGTCCTCGTTGATCTTGAAGGCGTTCGTGTGCTTGGCTATTGCAGCGGTGCGCGCGCGGTCCAGCCAGAACTTCCGGCGATTCTCCGGCGATACCGCGATGAAGCCTTCACCGCCGCGCGCGTTGGCGATGCGGACAACCTGGGAGGCAGCGCCGCCCGCCGCGTTCTCGTCATCGGAGGCGATGTCGGCCAGCAGCACCATCTTCGGGCGGACACCGCGCTTGGCCTTCGTGGCGTATCCGACGGCCTTCACGTAGCGCTCGTCCAGGTGTTCGAGGCCGGCGAGCACCGCGCCCCCGGGCCGGGCATCCATGTGACGCTTGATCTCCACGATGGACGGTACGGCATCCCGGACCTGTCCGAAGAATTCCAGACATACCGTGCGCACGTGCCGGGGCATGCGATGCAGTATGAAAGAGGCCGATGTGATGATTCCATCGCAGCCTTCCTTCTGCACGCCGGGAAGGCCCGCGAGGAACTTGTCGGTGACGTCCTTGCCCAGCCCTTCCTTGCGGAAACGGGATCCGGGGATCTCCAGGATTCGCGCTTCTCCCTCCGGCGTCCGCCCGTCGGAGCGGAATCTGCGAATGGCGAAGCGCGCCAGGGCGGCATCGTGGATCTTGCCGAGGTTGTGATCCAGCCGGGTGATCTCGACCAGATGTCCGGCGGGGTCCACCATGCGCCAGGAGGCGAGATTGTCCAGCGCAGTTCCCCACAGGACCGCCTTCTTGCCGCCCGCGTTCATGGCAACGTTGCCGCCGATGCACGATGCGTCCGCGGAGGTCGGATCCACGGCAAAGACGAGGCCTGCCGCCTCGGCGGCTTCCATCACGCGGCGCGTAACGGCGCCCGCGCCGCAGTGGATCGTCGGAGTGGCGCCGGCCGTTCCCGGAAGCACCACATGCTCGATCGGCGAGAGCCGGTCCAGTTTCTCCGTGTTGATCACGGCCGAACGTTTCGTGAGCGGCACCGCCCCGCCCGTGTAACCCGTGCCGCCGCCTCGCGGAATGATGGTGAGATCGAGCTCGATGAGGGCCCGGACCATCTCGGCGACCTCATCCTCGGTGTCCGGATACAGCACGACGAACGGGTATTCGACCCGCCAGTCGGTGGCATCCGTGACGTGGGACACGCGGGCGAGCCCGTCGAACGCGATGTTGTCCTTGCGCGTCGTCCGGGCGAGCCGACGGAGCGCCTTCTGGCGAAGGGCGGCGACGTCTTCGAACTCCTGTTCGAATGCGCGCACGGCCTCGCGCGCCAGGCCGAGCAGTTCGGAGACGCGCGGGTCGTCGCTGGTCCTCCGTTTCTCGATCTCGTGCAGCCGATGATGGAGCGCCTGCACGAGGGCCGCACGTCGCGGGCGATTGGCCAGCAGATCGTCCTCGAGATACGGGTTGCGGCTCACGACCCAGATGTCGCCGAGAACCTCGAAGAGCATCCGGGCAGAGCGGCCCGTACGCCGCTCCTCGCGCAGATGGCCCAGCAGATCCCAGGCGCGAGCGCCGAGCATCCGGATCACGATCTTCCGGTCGGAGAACGAGGTGTAGTTGTAGGGAATTTCCCGCAGACGCGCGATCGTGTCCGGGGCGAGATCGACGAGATTCAAGGAAGAGGGACTCGATTCAGGGGAAGAGGATTGTATCGGACGATGTTGCGCCACCGCATAGGCGCGAAACGCCTCGCGAGGTGTTCCGGCGACCCCGTCCGGCAATGAAGAACGGCGCGGCCAGGGCGGCCCGGGAAACGGCGTCCCCGGAACGGCCTCGCGAGATCCGCTCTACTGCGGCAGGAGCACCCCGAATACCTTGCGTACGAGTTTCTTGCCGCTGTCCAATGGATTGGCACGAATGGCCTTCTCCTCCTCCGCGACGGTCGCGTACAAGCCGTCCAGGGCCTTTCGCGTGACATAGTCGTCGAGATTCGCGTCCTCCCCACGTACCAGCCCGAACGCGACGCCCCGGGCCGCGAAGCGGTTGTAGTAGTCCGCGAGCTTGAGTTTCTTCGTGGTCCGGCTCACGATCGGGAGGAAGCGTTTCGTCAATTCCTCCTGGGTCTTCGCGCGGAAGAAGCTCGTCGCGCTGTCGTCCGGACCGGTCAATATGTTCTTGGCGTCCTGGATCGTGAGCGTGCGGACGGTGTTGAGCAGGAGCGCCCGGGCCTCCGGGACCGCCTGCTCGGCGGCCCGATTCATGGTCGTGACGAGTTCGTCCGCCTGCTTGCCCAGCCCGACCACCCGCATGCCCTTTTCGACTTTGGCGAGGCTTTCCGGCAGGGGAATCCGGATCTTTTCGTTGCCCAGGAATCCATTGTCCTGTCCCAGGCGGGAAACCGCGTTGGCTGCTCCGATCTCCAGGGCCTGTCTCAACGCGCTGGCCACTTCCTGATCGCGCAATTCTTCCAGGGAGACGGCCTGGCTCGGGACGGCGGCGAGCGAAAGGGCGGCGAGGGTAAGCCAGTGAAGTAACGCGGATCGCATGTCGGTACCGGAGCAGGTGGGGGTCCCCGAACTTACGACAGCCCATCGGAGCATGCAACGCGGCGCCGCCAAAAAAATAGGCGACTCTAAGGTCGCCTTAAATCGCGTTTGCCAGGGAGAAACGCTACGTCGGTCGAGCCCGGTATGAAACACCAAACTCGACGGAGTGGCGTCTACCGAGCACAATTCATTTAGAGAAATGATAAATATTGATCTGTTCCATAGATAGGTCTCTATGAACGAACTTCCTGCCCGCCGCCCTGGCATGCATGTCACCCTTCGACAGCTGCGCGTCTTCGAGACGGTTGCACGGCTCGGCAGCTTTACCCGTGCCGCGGAGGAACTCCATCTCTCACAGCCCACCGTCTCCATGCAGGTCAAACAGCTGTCCGAAGCCGTCGAGCAACCGCTTTTCGAACAGATCGGGCGCAAGATCCAGCTCACGGACATCGGCCAGGAGTTGTATCGCACCTGCCGCGACATGTTCGACGTGTGGTCGAGATTCGAGATGTCGGCCGACGACATGCGGGGATTGCGCAAAGGCCGTTTGCGACTGGCATGCGTCAGTACCGCCAAGTACTTCGTGCCGCGGTTGCTCGGTCCCTTCTGCGACCGGTATCCCGGCATCGACGTCCGGTTCGAGATCGCGAATCGAGACGTGATTCTCGAACGGCTCGCAAGACAGGAGGACGACCTGTACATCCTGGGCACCCCGCCTCAGCAGCAGTTCGACATCGAGGTGCACCCCTTCCTGGACAATCCGCTCGTCGCGGTGGCTCCCGCGGGCCATCCTCTGGTCGGACGCAAGCGGGTGCCGCTCCGGGAATTCGCGAAGGAGCGGCTCCTGGTCCGCGAGCGGGGCTCCGGGACCCGCATGGCGCTCGAGCGTCACTTCCGGACGCGAGGTATCGAACTGCAGGCGAAGATGGAGATCGGATCGACCGAAGCCATCAAGCAGGCGGTCATCGCGGGACTGGGAGTCACGCTGATGTCCCGGCACGCGCTCGTGCTGGATCCCATGCCCGGCAAGCTGTTCACGCTGGACGTGGAGGGTCTGCCACTGATGCGCTCATGGTTCGTGGTGTATCCGGGCAACAAGCAGCTGTCCGTGGTCGCGAGATCGTTCTTCGACTATCTCAAGGATGAGGCGTCCGGTCTGCTGCGGCGGTACGAATTCCCCGACGAAAAGTCCGACACGGAAGACGACGCGCGGCCCGATCAGTTCTCGGGCGGATTGCAGTAGCTGGACCAATCGCTGATGAGTTCGACGGCGACCTTGCGCCGGACCCCGTACTTCATGCCTCGCATCATCGACGTCTCTTCCGTGCCCACCTTGGCGATGCGCCGGAAGTAGCCCACCTGGTCCAGGGCACCGTCCAGCACGTCTCCGCTCTTGAGTTCGATGGGCGAGGCCTTGAGCACGATCCCGTGACCATCCTCGTTCTTGACCAGCACGAAGTCGCACTTGGGGTCGTGCCACACGACCTCGGCCGTCACGGCGTGGGCGGGAAACGAAACGGCGGTAACGGCGGCCGCGAAGAGCGCGCGCAATGCTGGGGTGAATGGGTTCATGAATCCGAAGTCGAGACGTTGGAACGGATCGGCGCGAACCGATGGCCACTATTGCAGACGGGCTCGCCCGATGAACAGTCGAGTCGACGTTAACCCAACGTCGACGGACAGGCAATCCGGCCGCGCGGGAACCCGCGAGCGAACGTTCGGCATCGAGTCCCAAGGCGGGTCGTTCCCGGGGATAATCTCGGTTCCCGCGCAGCCCGTTTCTTCAGATGAACTCCTTGCTCCTCGAAGGCCTGAATCCGCAACAGCTGGAGGCCGTCACGCTCCCCGACGTCTCGGCGCTCATCCTGGCTGGTGCCGGCAGCGGCAAGACTCGCGTGCTCACCACGCGCATCGCCTGGCTGATACAGAGCGGACGCGCCAGTCCCGCCGGATTGCTCGCGGTCACGTTCACGAACAAGGCGGCGCGCGAGATGCTCACGCGCATCTCGGCAATGCTGCCCATCAACACCCGCGGCATGTGGGTCGGCACGTTCCACGGCCTGTGCAATCGGATGCTGCGCGCCCATTATCGCGACGCGATGCTTCCCCAGAGTTTCCAGATACTGGACACCCAGGACCAGCTGTCGCTCATCAAGCGTGTGATGCGCTCGCTGGACATCGACGACGAGAAGTACCCTGCCCGGCAGGCACAGTGGTTCATCAACGGCAACAAGGATGCGGGACTGCGGGCGTCCCAGGTGGATCCCGTGGACGACTTCGCCCGCCGCATGCGCGACGTCTACGAAGCCTACGACCTCCAGTGCCAGCGCGAAGGCGTGGTGGACTTCGCGGAACTGCTTCTGCGCTGTCACGAGCTTCTCTCCCGCAACGAGATCCTGCGCGAGCACTACCGCGCACGTTTCAGGCACATCCTCGTGGACGAGTTCCAGGACACGAACCGGCTCCAGTACGCGTGGCTCAAGCTCCTGGCCGGCAGGGACAACGTGGTGTTCGCCGTCGGCGACGATGACCAGTCGGTCTATCGCTTCCGCGGGGCCGAGCCCGGCAACATGCGCGACTTCGAGCGCGATTTCGCGTCCGGCCGGCTGATCAGGCTCGAACAGAACTACCGCTCCCACGGCAACATCCTGGATGCCGCCAACGCGCTCATCTCGCACAATCGAGCGCGCCTGGGCAAGAATCTGTGGACGGCCGAAGGCAGCGGCGAACCGCTGCGCGTCTACGAGGCGGCATCGGATCTCGACGAGGCGCAGTACATCGTCGACGAGATCCGCGCATTGCGGAACGATGGAGTGCGGTGCGCGGACATCGCGCTGCTCTATCGTTCCAACGCACAGTCACGCGCGCTGGAGCACGCCCTCTTCAACGCCGGTCTGGCGTACCGCGTGTATGGCGGACTGCGTTTCTTCGAGCGCCAGGAAATCAAGCATGCGCTCGCCTATCTGCGGCTGGTGGCCAATCCCGAGGACGACGGCGCGTTGCTTCGCGTCGTCAATTTCCCCGCCCGCGGAATCGGCGCGCGCTCCGTCGAGTCGCTGCAGGAAACCGCGCGCGTCCATGGCATCAGTCTGTGGCAGGCCGCCTGCGGCCATGCCCCCGGAGGCAAGGCGGGAGCATCGATCGCGGCCTTCGTGCATCTGATCGAAGGCCTGCGCAACGCCGTCAATGGCTTGCCGCTCACCGAAACGGTCGAGGCTGTCGTCGAGTCGAGCGGACTGAAGGATCACTACCAGGCAGAAAAGGAGGGTGCCGACCGCGTCGAGAACCTCGACGAACTGGTGAACGCGGCGTCCGGTTTTACCGCCGAGGAGCTCTACGACGCAGCGGCAGCCGACGGCGGAACGTTGGACCCGCGGGACCCTCAGTCGGCACTGAACGCGTTTCTCGCCCACGCCGCCCTCGAGGCCGGAGAGCATCAGGCAGGCGCAGGCGAGGATGCAGTCCAGCTGATGACGGTCCACTCCGCCAAGGGGCTCGAGTTCCACACCGTGTTCGTGAGCGGACTGGAGGAGGGGCTCTTTCCGCACGAGAACAGCCTGAACGAGGACGACGGGCTGGAAGAGGAGCGCCGCCTCATGTACGTGGCGCTCACGCGGGCGCGCCGGCGGCTCTATCTCACGCTGGCGCAGTCCCGGATGCTGCATGGCCAGACCCGGTACAACATTCCCTCGCGGTTCTTCGACGAGATTCCGCCCGCCTTGCTCAAGCGGATGAACACCGCGGCAGCGCGGCCTTACGCCGGCTCCACCTTCGGCATGTCTGCCCGCATGGCCGCAAGTCCGGCCAGTGTCGCGCAGTCGAGCGCGGGCACCTGGCGGGTCGGACAGAATGTCGTCCATCCCAAGTTCGGCCAGGGAGTCATCATCACGGCCGAGGGAAGAGGCGCGGATGCCCGCGTTCAGGTGAACTTCCGCAACGCCGGCACGAAATGGCTCGCGCTGGACTACGCTCGCCTGGCGCCGGCCTGACCTTTCCTGCGTTGCCCGGCGTCAGCCGGAAAGCAGGTCCGGCCTCCTGCTACGCCTCCACCGGGACTTCCGGCTCGCGATTCCCGCCGAAGATGTCGCGGTAGCTCGCGTAGACGCTCGTCACCAGGAGAGGCATCAGCGCCCAGAACGCCAGTTCCATGGCCGCGGGCCGCGAAAGGCCCACTGCCGCGGCCAGCGAGAACAGCAAGAGGCCGATCAGCGCCAGCAGGAGGCTGTAGACAAAGAACGGCAGCGAGTTTCTGGCGATGCCCCTGAGCGAAGCGCCCAGAGCCGCCCAGCCGCGCACGCCATCGAGAACCACGGCCACCGGAGCGAACCAGACCGCCATGGCGAGCGGCACGCCGATGGCGAGAATCACCACGAGCGCCAGACTCATCCGCCCCTGCAGCGCCTGCGCCTGTTCCGGAGTGAGGCCCCCGGGATTCGACATGGCCTCGGTGAATGCTTCTCCGCCAATCGCGAGCATCAACATCATCAGCACCACATTGCCGAGAAGATTCAGGCCGCCGATGGAGGCGAGGTCGGCGACGCGGCCGCGGAATCCGTCGAACAGCATCGTCACGGGAATGGACCGTCCTGCCTCGGCTTCGCGGCAGGCCAAGGTCCATCCTGCCAGGATCACGGGAAGCAGAACCGCCACTGCGGCCACGAGGAGCGGATGAATGGCCGCCGCACTGACGATGAACCACGTGACGAACGTGTACACGATCCAGGTGAGCGGTTTGCGAACCAGCAGGCGCCAGCCGTCGCGCAGCCACTGAAAGCCATGGCGCACCGGGACTCGCCGGGGAGAGAGGGTCGGGTTCAATGTCTCAGACAAGTGGAATCGCCGGCTCCGGGCGGTCGGCCGCGGCGACGTGGTTGCGGAGTATGCGCTCGAAATGCGTCGGATCGTGGGCGTGGGTGAGCTCTCCTGCCCGGGGAAGATGATAGTCGTGGAGCCGCGATACCCAGAACCGGAGGGCGCCAGCGCGCAGCATCGCCGGCCACAGATCGCGCTCTTCGGCCGTGAAGGGGCGGGTGCGGTGATACGCGTCCAGAAGCGCGCGGCAGCGGACCGGGTCGATGATGCGGTCGCCAGTCATGCACCAGTCGTTGACGGTGATGGCCACGTCGTACAGAAGCACGTCCACGCAGGCGAAGTAGAAGTCGATGACCCCGCCGACGCGGTCGCCGTCGAACAGGACGTTGTCGCGGAAGAGGTCGGCGTGGATCACCCCGCGCGGCAACGGTCCGAGCTGCAGTCCGGCCTGGAACCGGACCTCGCGCTCCAGCATCCATCGATTCTCTTCGGAAAGAAAGGGCGTGAGTTCCGGCAGCGTGGCCGTCCACCAGGTCTGGCCACGGAGGTTGTCGAGATGACGCGGATAGGTCCGGCCGGCGAGGTGCAGGTCCGCCAGGACTTCGCCCACGCGCGCGCAGTGCGTCGCGGTCGGATCGACGACCGGCTGGCCGGCGAGCCGCGTCACGAGGGAGGCCGGTTTTCCGTTCAGCTCGCCGAGGAGCTCGTTGCGCTGATCTGCCACCGGCCGCGGACAAGGCAGGCCATGGCTGGAAAGATGCGCCATCAGGTGCAGGTAGAACGGAAGTTCCCGCGCGGTGAGCTTCTCGAACAGGGTAAGGACGAAACGCCCCTGGGAGGTCGTGACGAAGTAGTTGGTGTTCTCGATGCCCGAGAGGATTCCCTTCAGTTCCAGGAGATGACCGACGGAATAGCCGCTCAGCCACTGCCGCAGTTCGTCCTCCGACACGGTGGTGAAGACCGACATTGGAGCCTCACGCGCCGGGCAGGAGCCTGCCGGGCTTTTCGCCGGCGAGGGCCTGTCCCCTGGGTGTACTGGTCACACGGCCACGGCAGCGGGCCGGCCTTCGGGCGACCGACTCGTACCGGAAGGCGGCGCATCCCGACAGGAGCATCGCGGTGTTCACAGGTTGAGCAGCGCCTCGCGTTCGGCAGCGGACAGATCGAAGCCCCGCTTCTCGTAGTGCGCGAAGATCGCCTCGACGATCTTCTCCGGTTCGTCGATGACCTGGATGAGGTCGACGTCGCCCGGATCGATCATCTTCTCTTCCACCAGCGAGGTGGAGATCCAGCCGAGCAGGCCCGACCAGAAGGTCGCGCCCACCAGAATGATGGGGATGTGGCGCGACTTGCGGGTCTGCACCAGCGTGAGGGCCTCCATGAGCTCGTCGAGGGTGCCGAAGCCGCCCGGCATGACCACGTACGCGGAGGCGAACTTGACGAACATCACCTTCCGCGCGAAGAAGTGGTGGAACGTCTGGCTGACGTCCTGATAAGGATTGGACTTCTGTTCGTGCGGCAGCTGGATGTTGAGGCCCACGGCCAGCGACTTGCCGAAGAACGCACCCTTGTTGGCCGCTTCCATCACGCCCGGACCCCCGCCGGATATCACCGAGAAGCCGGCGTCCGACAGGAGCCGCGCAATGCGTTCCGTCAGCAGGTAGTTGGGGTGGTCCGGCGGCGTGCGTGCGCTGCCGAAGATGCTCACGGCGGGCCGGATGGCGTTCAGCCGCTCCGTGGCCTCGACGAACTCTGCCATAATCCCGAAGACCCGCCACGACTCGCGTGCGGACCACGATTTCTCGAGCAGTTCCGGCGCCAGAGGCACCGGGATCTTGTTCCCAATCGTCATGTCTTTCCCGACATCCTGTCGTCCCGTGGGTTGCTTGTCGGCCGCATGCGGACACACTTGATACCGGTCCGGGGCAGATCCGATCGATGATCGCCGCCGCGATGAGGGTCAGGCTGCCGCGCTCGGCCGGCACCGGTCGGACATCTCCCGGAAAGGTCCCGTCGCAACATGACACGCTTGCCGCCGTGACATCGCGTCGGACTCATCCTCAAGGTTCGGAACAAGAATGAAAACGCTGCTGCTGGTGGACGGTTCGTCCTATCTTTACCGCGCTTTCCATGCACTGCCGGATCTGCGCAACCGCGTCGGCGAACCCACGGGCGCCATCTACGGCGTCGTGAACATGCTGCGCCGCCTGCGTCGCGAAGTGCCCGCCGAGTATATCGCCTGCGTATTCGACGCAAAAGGCAAGACCTTCCGCGACGAGTGGTACCCACAGTACAAGGCGAACCGCGCGCCGATGCCGGACGATCTCTCGGCCCAGATCGAACCGATCCATGCCGTCGTGCAGGCCCTCGGCTGGCCGCTCCTGGCGGTGGAGGGCGTGGAGGCCGACGACGTCATCGGCACGCTGGCGCACCTCGCCTGCGATGCCGGGCTCCGGACGGTCGTCTCGACCGGCGACAAGGACATGGCGCAACTGGTCTGCGAGCAGGTCACGCTCGTCAACACCATGACCAACGAAGCTCTGGATGCGGCGATGGTCGAAGCCAAGTTCGGTGTTCCCCCGCAGCGCATCGTGGACTACCTGACCCTGGTGGGCGATGCGGTCGACAACGTACCCGGGGTCGACAAGGTGGGACCGAAGACGGCCGTCAAGTGGCTGCAGCAGTTCGGAACGCTCGATGACGTGATCCGGTCCTCTGCCAGCGTGACCGGTGCCGTGGGAGAGAATCTTCGCAAGGTGCTGGAATGGCTGCCGCAGGCGCGCCGGCTCCTCACCATCAAGTGCGACGTGCCGTTGCCGTTCCATGTGGATGACCTGCAGCCCCGGCCGGTCGACGCTGCAGCCCTTGTCGAGCTCTACGAACGTTTCGAGTTCAAGACCTGGCTGCGCGAGTTGAAGGACGGCGTCGGACAGGATGCCGGTTCCCCCAGCGAACCCGTGCCCGTCGCGGAACCTCCCCCTCCCCGTCACTACGAAACGGTCGATACGCCAGCCGCGTTGCAGCGCTGGCTGGAGAAGATCGGGGCCGCCGAACTCACCTGCTTCGATACCGAGACCACCAGCCTCGATCCCATGGCCGCAAGGATCGTGGGCATCTCGCTCGCCGTCAGCGCTCACGAAGCAGCCTACATTCCACTCGCGCATCGCTACGCAGGAGCGCCCGCCCAGCTCGACCTCCAGGCGACCCTGGAATCGCTGCGCCCATGGCTGGAGGACCCTGCCCGGGCGAAGCTCGCGCAGAACGCCAAGTACGACATGCACGTGCTGCTCAATCACGGCGTCGCCGTGCGGGGCGTCCTGCACGACACCCTGTTGCAGTCCTACGTGCTGGAAAGCCACAAGCCGCACGACATGGACAGCCTGGCCATGCGTCACCTTGGCGTGAAGACGATCACGTACGAGGAAGTGGCGGGCAAGGGGGCGAGCCAGATCGGTTTCGACCAGGTGAGTGTCGACCGGGCCACGGAGTATTCGGCGGAGGATGCCGACATCACCCTGCAGCTTCACACGGCGATGCATCCCCGCCTGGCGAGCGAACCCGCGCTCGGCCGCGTGTACGCCGAGATCGAAATGCCGGTGATGCCTGTCCTGCTCGCGATGGAGCGCAACGGTGTGCTGATCGATGCGCGCCGGCTGGAGGTTCAGTCGGCGGAACTGGGCGGACGCATGCTGGAACTCGAACGCCAGGCGCACGAACTGGCCGGCCAGCCGTTCAACGTCAACTCGCCCAAGCAACTGCAGGAGATCCTGTTCCAGAAGCACAAGCTTCCCGTCGTCAAGAAGACGCCCAGCGGCACCCCCTCCACGGACGAGGACGTCCTGGAACGCTCGCGCTCGATCATCCGTTGCCCAAGCGGATTCTCGAGTACCGCGCCATGTCGAAGCTGAAGTCGACGTACACGGACAAGCTCCCGCGCATGGTCAACCCCTCCACGGGGCGGGTCCACACCAACTATGGCCAGGCGACGGCGGTGACGGGACGGCTGTCCAGCACGGAGCCGAACCTGCAGAACATTCCCGTGCGCACGGCGGAGGGAAGACGCATCCGCGAAGCGTTCATCGCTCCTCCCGGGTCCTGCATCGTGTCGGCGGACTACTCGCAGATCGAACTGCGCATCATGGCCCACCTGTCGGGCGATGCGTCGCTGCTGGCGGCGTTCCACGCGGGGGAGGACGTTCACCGGGCCACGGCGTCCGAGATATTCGGCCTTGCTCCGGCCGATGTGACGTCCGAGCAGCGCCGCTACGCCAAGGTCATCAATTTCGGGCTCATCTACGGCATGTCCGCCTTCGGCCTGTCGGCCCAGCTCGGAATCGAGCGCAGCGCGGCCCAGCAGTACATGGACCGCTACTTCACGCGCTATCCCGGTGTGGCCGACTACATGCAGCGGACGCGACAGAGCGCGCGCGAACAGGGGTACGTGGAAACCGTCTTCGGCCGGCGCCTGTATCTGCCCGACATCCGCGCGCAGAACCAGGGGCGGCGGCAGGGTGCCGAACGCGCTGCGATCAATGCGCCCATGCAGGGGACCGCCGCGGATCTCATCAAGCTCGCCATGATCGCGGTCCAGCGCTGGCTCGAAGAAGAGCGCCTGTCCACACGACTCGTGATGCAGGTGCACGACGAACTGGTTCTCGAGGTTCCTGCCGACGAACTGGAGCGCGTTCAGGAGCGCCTGCCCCGCCTCATGTCCGGGGTGGCGCCGCTCAGCGTGCCGCTGCTGGTCGACGTGGGTTGCGGTCCCAATTGGGAGCAGGCTCACTGACCTGGACCCCAGACCCCAGACCCCAGACCCCAGACCCCAGACCCCAGACCCCAGACCCTGGACCCTGGACCCTGGACCCCAGACGTTGGCCCTTGTCCGCTGGCGGGCCGGGCGATGTGCGGTCACCTCGCGACCTGCCGCGTGGCGGATGACCCGGGCGCCGGGGCGGGTGAGGGCGGAGGCGGGGTGCATGTGCCGGTCCTGGTGCCCGCGACGACCGGGTCCGGCGCGCTGCCGACGCTACCGGCTGAACGTGTTTCGCCGCCGTTTTTCCGGGAGTACCATGGACCCGTGCAGGTTCCTCGTTTCGTTCCCCTGAAAGGAGGCAGTCCCATGTACGTCCTTCCGCACGACCTCGACCACGAGTTTCCCGAGTTCTCCCAGCTTCTCCACGAACTGCGCGAGCACGACGACACGGCCACGGTACTCATGGCCGAGTACGACCGTGTCAACGGCACCATCGTGGATATCGAAGAGAACGATCGCCCCTATCAGGACTTCGAGTTCGAATCGCTCAAGAAAGAACGCCTGCGCATCAAGGACGAGCTGTACCGGCACCTGAAACGCGTCGCGCACTGACACGGTGTTCCCCGCGTTCCCCGGCGCCAGACGGGGCCGGGAACGCGGTGCGTGGTCTTCGGCAAACTACCGTGTTGCGGGTGCGGACCGGCGAGCCATTCCGCATCGAGCGGCGGACGGCAGCGGAGGGCGGACGGATGAGTCTGTCGCGGTCCGATGCGATTACTTTGCCTTTCCGACCGCGCAGTTGCCTACCCGACGAGCCGTGAGAATCTCGGACGCCTTCATCGGTTTGCCCTTGATCTCTCCTTCCGACTCCACCTTGACGGTATAGGCCCGATCGCTTTCCGCCGTCAGCACGCTCACCGACCGTGTCTTGCCCATGTCGGGAATGTCGCACTGGGCGGTGTAGGTGTACACGTTGCCTTCGACCTTGACGGGATCGAACTTGCAGCCCGCCTGCGCCAGCATCGCGTTCTGTTCGCGCATCGTCCGGACGGGATCGAGGCATTCCTTGACGGCCAGGCTCTGTGCATTGGGCGGGCCTTCGAATCCCTTGCGGGTGAACTCCCATTCGCCGGGCTTCAACTTGGGAAAATCGTTGCCCGCGGCCGCGGCGTCGCCGCACAGGACCCACGCGATCGAAACGGCGCACGCACGTTGAAAGGACGACATCTCACAGGTCCGAAGAATGAACGGGGGCGTAGTATGGGGGCAAACGAAGCGGGGCGCGCATCCGGAGACCTTTTCTCGCCCGCGCTGCCCCTGTCTTTTCTTCCCGGGGTGCCGCAGACACGGCTGTCGCATTTGCCCAGACCAGGGATCTTCTCCTCAACGACGGCCGCGACATGTCGTTATCGTCCTGTGGACACAGGTGAGCAAGGGTAGGGATGGGGACCGACAAGCTGGCACGCGCGATGGATGAATCAACGGCGCCGGCGGTAGTCCGTCCGCCGTCCGCGCGGCAGGTCGCACCCTGGCTCGTCCTGATCCTTTCGCTGACGCTCACGGGTGCGCTCGCATGGTTCGCCCGCCTGCAGAACGAGTGGTCGCGAAGCCATCGGTTCGACGCTGTCGCGACCTCCCTCGCCCATCAGATCGAAGAGCGCCTCGTGGCAGTCGAACAGGCCGGACGGGCCGCCGCGGGCTTCGTCGCCATGCATCCCGATCTCACCGGCGGCCAATGGAACGAGTTCGTCAGCCGCACCGGTCTGGATCAGACCGCGTTCGCCGGCGCCGCCGGCATGGGTTTCGCGCGTTTCGTGAGACATGGCGACCTGGAGCGCCACATCGGCGAGCGGCGGCGAGAAGTACCGGACTACGCCGTCTGGCCCGCGACGAACGAACCGGTCCATCTGCCGATGGTGTACGTGAACCGCGTCATGCCCTCGGCGTTTCGCCGGCCGCTGGGATTCGACATCATGTCGGAGCCGGTGCGCCGGGGAACCGTCGAACGTGCTCTCCGCACCGGCCGCCAGACCTGGACGGGCGTTCTCTTTCCCCGCGCCATCGACAGCGGCACGGGGCAGCCCACGGCCGAAGCCGAACCCGCGGTGATGATGTACACACCCATCTTCCGCAAGGCCCGGCCGGGTCAGGCGGGACCGCACGCACCCATCGAGGCCGTCATCGGGATGACCGTCACCCGGGTCCCTTTTCGCGATCTGCTGGAGAGCGTGGCGAAGCACCGGGGCGGCATCGCGCTGTCGCTTTCCGGTCACGATCCTTCGGGCCAGCCCGTGTCGGTGGAATCCCACCCGCGAACGCCTGGCGCCGCCGGCATTGCGCCGCGCGTCGTGCCCGTGCGGCACGGAGACGCCCGGTTCGATCTGACGGCCACCGCATTGCCCGAGTTCGAACCGTGGTCCGAAAGCTCCGTCATTCCGGTGGTGGTGATCGGTGTCTGCGGCTCTTTCGTGCTGTTCGCACTCGTCCTGTGGACCGACAGGGAACGGCGCCGCGAAATGGCAGGGCTCAGCGCGGAGATGGACCAGCGCCGGTTGGCGGCGCAGGAGGAACGCGCCGCGCAGGCCGAGTTCCTCCGCGATGTCTTCGACGCAGTGCCCATGCCCATGTCGGCGAAGGATGCGGATTCGCGGTTCGTCATCGTCAACCGGGCCGCCTGCGAGTGGCTGGGGATGACCCGCGAACAGCTCATCGGCCGGGACGACAGCGCCTTGTATCCCCCGGACGAGGCGAGGCGTCACCGCGAGCGCGACCTGGAGGCCCTGTCGTCGTTCGAATCGCACCGCTACGGCGTGGAATACCACCCGCTCCACGGCCAGCCCATGTCAGGCCAGGTGGTCAAGATTCCCCTTCGCCGCCCGGATGGATCGGTCTTCGTGGTCACCACCATCGTGGACGTGACGGAACAGACGCGGCTGGCGCGCGAGCGGGACGAAAGTCTCGAACTGCTCGACGCCGTGGTGAACGCATTGCCGTTCCCCATCGTCGCCAAGACGGCCGGGCGCGGATTCCTCGTCGCCAACGATGCCATGGTCGCTTTCCATGGGCGCAGCCGCTCGGACTTTCTGGGCAGGTTCGACAGGGATGTCTTCGCTTCCGACCTCGCCCGTCGTTTCGAGGAGCAGGACAGGGAGGTCGTGGCCTCGGGACGGACACAGGAATTCGAGGAACAGTTCGTCCACCTCGGACGGCCGTACCCGCTGGATGTTCAAGACCAAGACCCCAACGCGCCTCCGGAACGGCGAGACACTCATCGTCACGTCCAACCAGGACGTCACGCAGCAGCATCGGGATGCGGCGGAGATCGCGCGGCAAAAGCGCTTCCTCGATGCGGTATTGGCTGCGGTGCCGGTGGGGGTCGTGGTCAAGGACGCGGCAGGCCGCTGGCTCATGGCCAGCCGCGCCGTGGAGGGATTCGTCGACGGCGATCCCCGCGAGGCCGTGGGCCGCACCGACAGCGAGCTTCTGCCGCCCCAGCAGGCGCAACGGGTGCGGGAGCGCGACGTTCAGGCGCTTGGCGCCAAGGGCGACCGGGGTATCCCGGTGGAGGACGAGTACGGACGGCCGGACGGCAGCCGGCGATGGGTCCTCGAAAGCCGGACGGCGTTCGATGTGGGCGACGAGGCGTTCGTCGTGTCCTGTCTGGTCGACATCACGGACCGCAGGCATCAGGAGCAGGAGATCGAGACCGCCAGGGCGCGGCTCGAACTGCTCCACGATCTGTCCACGGGCGTGCTGGCTCGCGAGCCCGTGTCCCGCATCGTGGATCTCGCGCTCGAAGGACTGTGCCGGCTGGTGCCCGGCACCCGTGCGAGCTGGCTCTCGCTGCGTCCGGATGGCGCCGTGGTGGCGGACGACTGTTCGACGAGAGGCCCGCTCGGCGCCGGAGACCGGGCCGGGACAACCTTCGCAGTCGCTCCACCGCACACGAAATGGCTGCGCCACAGTGCGGTCGCGGTGGGCGACCTGGCCCGGGACTCTCGATTCGCCGAAGCGAAAGAGGCGTTCGCGGCCGCGGGCATCCAGGCATTCGCGAGCGTTCCCGTGGTCGTCCAGGGCAGGACGGTGGGCATCCTGCGGCTGGACTCGGCGGCGCCGCGGGACTGGGATGCCCGGGTGGAGGACACGCTGGTGGAAGCCGGCTACGCGCTGGCCACCGCCATCGACTTCTCGTCCGCCAGGGATGCGCGCGACGCCGCGCACGCAGAGGCTGCCGCGAGCCGCGGCTTTCTCGATTCCATCATCGACGCCATACCGCAGCCGGTGTACGTGAAGGATCGTTCGCATCGCTGGATCCTGGTGAATCAGGCGATGGCGGAACGCTGGGGAACGACGAAGGAAGCGCTGATCGGCCGGTGCGATGCAGACGTCCTCTCTCCCGATCGCGTCAGGGCCGCCTACGCGGAGGACGACGAAGTGTTCGCCCGCCGCGAACGCGTCGTGCGCGAGCACGATGTCACGACGCAAGACGGCAGACACGGCTGGCTTTCCATCTCCAAGGTCGCGGTCCGCCTGCATGACGGCAACGACTACATCGTCGGCACCAGCACGCCCATCGATGAGCTGAAGGCAGCGCAGGCCAAGGCGGAAGAAAGTGCGCGGTATCTGAACGACGTGCTGGACGCCATTCCCAACCCGGTATTCGTGAAGTCGGCGGAGCACCGCTGGATATTCGTCAACGAGGCCTTCGCGCGAGCGACCGGCCATTCCAAGTCGGAACTGCTCGGCAGGTGCGACGCCGATTTCCTCTCTCCGCTGGCCACGGCGCATGCGTATGCGGAAGACGACGAATGCCTTCGCTCCACCGCACCCCTGCAGCGCGAGATCCGGAGCAGAACGGACGAAGGTCCCGGGCGATGGACGATTCTCACCAAGGCGGCCGTGCAACTGGGAGGTGCGGAACGGGTGGTCATCGGCACCAGCGTCGACATCCACCCCCTCAAGGAAGCGCAGGCACGCGCGGAGGCGAGCGAACATCTCATCAGTCTGGTGATGAATGCCCTGCCCATTCCGGTTGCGGTGAAGGACGAGCAGGGCCGATACGTGCTGATCAACGACGCCCGCCTGGAAACGGCGGGCCTGTCGCGAGAGGCGGTGATCGGCCGTACAGACCACGAGATTCTCGAGCCCGACCGCGCGCGCGTCTTCGAGGAAGAAGACCGCGTCGTGCTCGCCTCCGGCGAACGCCTGACCATGGAAGAGGACTTCACGACCGCACGGGGGGAGGTTCGCTGGTACATCAAGTTCAAGCGGCGTCTCCCGAACCCTGGCGGCGGCTATCTGGTGCTGGTATCCGGGGTGGACATCACCGAGCGCAAGGTGGCCGAGGCTGAACTCGCGCGCAACAAGGCGTTTCTCGATGCTGTCGTTCAGTCCATTCCGATGCCCGTGGTCGTCAAGAATCAGGATCACCGCGTGATCCTCGCCAACCAGGAGATCCTCGAATTCTTCGGCATGCGGCGGGAGGAGTTCGTCGGCAAGACGGACCTGGAACTGTTCAGCCCGGCGGCCGCACGCCGGAACATGGCCGAGGACGACGAACTGTTCGCGACCATGGGCGAGTTCACGGTGGAGCAGCAATACGAGATCGTCTCGGGCCAGTCGCCCTGGATCATGAAGCGCAAGCGCGCGTTCGGCATGCCGGGCGGGGGCAGGTACGTCACCGTGTCCTTTCTCGACATCACCGCTCGCCGCCGGGCGGAACACGAACTCGAGCGCAACCGGCAGTTCCTCGATGCGCTCATCGATGCCGTGCCGGTGCCCATCATCGTCAAGGACGAGCGGCACCGGTTCGTGGTCGTCAATGCCGCGGTCGAGAAGGTCTACGGGCGGCCGCGCCAGGAGATGATCGGTCTGTCCGATTTCGATTTCCACGACGAAACCTATGCACAGGGGGCGTGGGACGAGGACGACCAGGTGCTGCGCACCGGCGAGCCGTTCGTGGGCGAGGTCTTCGTGCCGTTCCAGGGCGGCGGCTCGGCGTGGATGCTCAAGACCAAGGTTGCCGCGCGATTCCACGACGACACCGCCTATGTCATCGCGGTCGACGTCGATATCACGCAGCGCCGCCTCGCCGAAGAGCGTCTGCGGGAGACAGGGATCCGGTTGGAGGTGCTGAATTCCGTCGCGCGCCTGATGACCGCGGGTGCACCGATCTACGACATCCGCCGCCAGGCGACCGCCGGGATCGCCGAGGTCCTCGGCGAGGAGTTGTGTGTCGCGTATCTGTGCGTCGACGACGCCGGGCGATTGACGGCTGCGCACCGGGCGGGCGCATGCGATCCCCTCCCCTCGGTCCCGGCCGGCACCGCTCTCCTGCCTACGGCGGACATGCGCCGCCACTGGGAGGAAGGCGGCCGGATGGAGATCTGCGAGATCGGCGATCCGTCTCTCACCGCAGAGATCACGCGTGTGCTGGGCCAACCCGTGGTGGGGTGTCTCCTGGTCCCCGTGCAGGCGGGTAGCCGCGGCGAACTTCTGGGGGCCGTGGCCGTGTCCGTTTCCTACCGGCGCGAGTGGGCGGACCACGAACGCCAGATGGTGAGAGAAGTTGCCAAGTATCTGGCAGTCGCGGAGATCAACGCGAAGGTGGAGGAACAGCGCCGCCGCGTCGAGGTCGAGTTGCGCGATCGGGAAGCGACGCTGCAGGCCATCGTGTGGGCCGCGGACATCGGCGTATGGTCGTGGGACATCCGGCACGACGTCTACGAGTTCAGCGAGCGTCTCAAGGAACAGGCCGGCTACGGGCCGGACGAGCTGACCGGAGGGCTGGAATCGTGGAAGGCCCTGCTGCATCCGCAGGACAAGGACGCCGCGATGGCCCTCGTGCACGACGCCATCGTCTCGCGTGCCGACCGGTTCGAACTGGAATACCGCCTGAGACACAAGTCCGGCGAGTACCGGAGCATGCTCACCCGGGCGCACATTCGCCGCGACGAGAACGGGCGCGCCGTGCTGGCCGTGGGCGGAAACCTGGACGTAACGGAGTTCCGGGCGGCCCAGGACGTGCTCCGGCGCCACCGTGACGAACTGGAGCGGCAGGTGACCGCCCGAACGGCGGAGCTGCTGGACGCCAAGAACGCGGCCGAAGCGGCGAATCAGGCGAAGTCCGAATTCCTGGCGAACATGTCGCACGAACTGCGCACGCCCATGCATGCCATCCTTTCCTTCTCCAAGCTGGGGCTCGCCAAGGCAACCGCGGGCGACGCGGCCGTGCCGGTGCTGGGCAAGTATCTGGAGCGCGTGCATCAGAGCGGCCAGCGGCTGCTCTCGCTGCTGAATGACCTGCTGGACCTGTCCAAGCTGGAAGCCGGCAAGATGAACTATGACTTCGCGATGCATCGCATTGCCGACGTCGCCGAGCTCGTGGTCACGGAAATGTCGGCGATCGCGCGTGACCGCGGCGTGCGCCTAGAGCAGCTGCACGTGAATCCCGAGGCCGTGCTCTGGTGCGATTCCGCGCGGCTCGCTCAGGTGCTGCGCAATCTCGTATCCAATGCCATCAAGTTCTCGCCCCGGGGCAGGCGGGTCAGCCTGTCGAGCTCACCGGACACGTTGCCCGATGTCCGGGGAACGGCGCGCCCCGCCATTCGCGTGCGTGTCCTGGATGAGGGGGTCGGCATTCCTTCCGGCGAGCTCGAAGCGGTCTTCGACAAGTTCGTCCAGAGCAGCAAGACCAAGAGCGGCGCGGGCGGAACCGGCCTCGGGCTCGCCATCTGCCGTGAAATCATCCAGCAGCACGGGGGGCGGCTGTGGGCAGAAAACAATGAGGAGAGGGGGGCGTGCTTCACGGCCGTTCTGCCAGTCGACCGTCCCGACGCCTCGCCGGCGGCCGGCGGGGAGAATCGCACGGCACTGCCCGCCGCTCAGGCCGGTTCGAGCACCTGCAGCGAAGTTCCGGCGACGTAGGCTTTCACGCGTTCCCGGTAGGCGCCCATGTGCGGCGCCCTGGCGTGGGCACGAAGCGCGTCGAGATCGGCCCATTTCTCCACGACGGTCACCACGTCCGGTCGCAATGCGAGCTGCGGGCCCAGGCCGCTGTCCACATCCACTGCCGCCCCGTATTCGAGGCAGCCGTTCTCGGCCTGCACGTTGGGCACCAGCTTGCGAAACTCGTCCAGGAAGCGGTCGCGTACGCCGGGGTGAAGCTGGATGGTGGCAATCACGTGAATCATGGGAACGCTCCTCGTGGTTCAGCCCGGCGCGTCTCGCCACGACGGGTCTGTGACCGGAGTGTGCCTCGAGACGGTCCTTTCGCGAAGAAGGAAGGAAGCCCGCGGCGATGGCGGAACCGGTCAGGAATTCGGACTTTCGCCGCGCTCAGGCCCGGGCAGTCCGCAACGGTACGGCGACGGCGTCCAGATGTTCCCGGATGCCGGCCACGACCCTTGCCAGTTCTTCATCCAGGGCCTGCACGGCGTCGTCCACGGCCAAGAGGGAGCCCTCGTCGCGCAATGCTTCTTCCAGCGTCGAGGCAAGCTCGAGCAGCCGGTGGGCGCCGATGAATCCCGAGATACCCTTCAGGGAATGCGCCCAGCGGCGCGCATCATCCCGATCGCCACTTTGGAGCCTCTCTCTCAGCACCGATGCATCGCTGGCCCCGTTCGTCACGAAACTGCGAAGGCGGCGTTCGAACTCGCCCTTGTTGTTGCGGGCGAACCGCAGTCCCGTGGCGATGTCGATTCCCGGAAGTGAAGAGGCCTCCGGAACTGCGGAAACCGCCGGGCGCGTCATGACGACCGTTCCGCTGTCCCGGTCCGGATCGGCCACCAGGCCCTTCGCCAGCCATTCCAGCACCGTGCCGAACAGCACGGCCGGATCCACGGGCTTGCCCAGGTAGCCGTTCATTCCGGCATCCAGGCACATCCTGCGGTCGTCTTCGAACGCGTTGGCGGTCATGGCGATGATGGGAAGCTGCTCCCGTCCGGGAATACCGCGGATGGCCCGGGTCGCGGCCAGTCCGTCCATGCGTGGCATCTGCATGTCCATGAGCACCAGGCCGTACCGGCGATCCCGGACCTTCGCCACCGCTTCCTCGCCGTCGGAGGCCACATCCACGGTCAGTCCGGTCTCCGCCAGGAGTTCCAGAGCGACTTCCTGGTTGATCGGGTTGTCCTCGGCCAGGAGGATTCGAACGCCGCGGTACCGCGCCATGAGCACGTCTTCCGGCCGAGCGTCCGGATCGGCGCCTGCAGCGTCCTGGACGGTTCCGGCGTGACGGTCGAGCGATTCGCCCGAGATCCTCCCCAGCCGGGCGGTGAACCAGAAGGTGCTGCCTTCGCCCAGTTTCGATTCCACCCCGACGTTGCCGCCCATGAGATTCGCCAGCCGCCGGCTGATCGCGAGTCCGAGTCCCGTACCGCCGTATTCGCGGGTTGTCGACGCATCCGCCTGGACGAAATCGGCGAACAGCCGGTCGCGCTGCTCGGATGACAGGCCGATGCCCGTGTCGCTCACGGCGAACGACATCACCGTCTGCTCGTCCAGTTCCTCGACCACCGACACCGCGATGGTGATCCGGCCCTGGTGCGTGAACTTGATCGCATTGCTGAGGTAGTTGAGGAGGATCTGCCGCAGGCGCGTCTCGTCCCCGCGGAAGGTACGCGCAAGTTCGGCCGGCAGTTCGACGCTCAGCATGAGCCCCTTGTCCTCGACACGCTGGGCTATCAGCGCCTGCACGTTGTCGAGCATCTTCCGCAGGTCGATCACGCCCTCTTCCAGGACCAGTTTGCCCGCTTCGATCTTCGACAGGTCGAGGATGTCGTTGATGATCGCCAGCAGATGGTTCGCGGCGCCTGCGACCTTCTGCAGCTTCTCCCTGGGCGCCGGGCCCTGGACGTCGCGCTGCAACAGATGCGTGAGGCCGATGATGGCGTTCATCGGCGTGCGGATCTCGTGGCTCATGTTCGCGAGGAACGTGCTCTTGGCGCGGTTCGCGGTCTCGGCTTCCAGCGCGCGCGTTTCGAGCGCGGCATTCAACGCCGCGATCTGCCGTTCGCGCGCCTTCCGTTCGCTGTTGTCGAACACGGTCGTGCGGGTTCCGACCAGCTTGCCGCTCGCGTCCCTGACCGCGCTCGCGCTCAGCATCACGGGGAAGCGGAATCCGTCCTTGCGCAGGAATTCGTACTCCAGATTGAACACGTCTCCCGCGGCCTTGAAGCGCTCGAAGTTCTCTTCGAATCTCGAGCGGTCGTCGGGAACCAGAACGTCGGTGAACCGGAGCCGTCCGATCACTTCGGATCTCGAGTACCCGAGCCAGGAAAGCTCGGTGTCGTTGATGGCAATGAAGCGCGCGTCGGCGTTGAGCGAGTGATATCCGCACGGCGCGTTGTTGTACAGATCGGCGACTTCTGCCGCCCGCTTGGAGAGATCGTTGTTCGCCTGGTGCAGCTGCACGGTGCGTTCCTCGACCAGCTCCTCCAGATGGTGGCGGTGCCGTTCCAGTTCCTTCTCGTTGCGGCGGCGTTCGGTGATGTCCAGCACGAACACCAGGATCTGCGGGCCTTCATCGAAGCCCGCCCCTGGCCCATGCGTCTGACGACGGGGGCTGCCGTGAATTCGCTGCGCAGTTGCGAATGCGCGGCGGCGTGAGTGTCCGGGACCAGCTGCTCGATGCTGGAGCCCACGAGTTCGCCCGGGGCGTAACCGAAGATGTGTTCCGTCTCCGCGTTGGCCAGCGTGATCGTCCCGGAGCGGTCCACCAGCAGGAGTCCGGTCGGAGCGGAATGCACGACCATGCGGAACCGCTGTTCGCTGCTGCGCACGGCTGCGTCGGCCCTCACTCTGTCGGTGATGTCGGCGTGTGCCACGACCGCACCCCCACCGGATACGGACAGGGGTGTGACGGTCATCACGTACGAATGCTCGGAGCTTGGCGAGGGGCAGACGTACTCCATCTGGAAACCCTGGGAAACACCGCTCAGGACCGATCGCAGGCCGTCGACGATGGCCGCCGCGTCGTTCGGCCGTCCGGCGGCGAAGGCGCGGCAGAGCACCGGATAGTTGCTGCCCACCCCGGGCCGGATGGGACAGACGCCGTCCTCCCCGGCGTTCTCCCGCGCGAACCGCTGCCACGCGTCGTTGACGCTCACGATGACACCGTTGCGGTCCAGCACCGCGATCTGGGCATGCATGGAATTGAGCACGGCCCGGTTGGAGGCTTCGCTGTCGCGCAGCTTCACCTCGGCCACCTTGCGCTCGGTCGCGTCCTGGCCGACGCCGATCATGCGCCGTGCCTTTCCCGCCTCGTCGTAGACGCCGCGGCCGAAGTCGGCGATCCAGCGGATTTCGCCACCCGGGCGGACCACCCGGTATTCCGCGCTGAAGTCGGTCCTGGACTCCAGGGCGCTTTTCATCCGCTCGATCACCCAGCCGGCATCGTCCGGATGGATGAGCCGCGCGAATTCGTCGAAGTCGCCGCCATAATTCTCGAGACCGACCATGGCGAGCGCCTCCGGCGAGGCCGTCGCCTTGTTCGTCTCGAGGTCCCATTCCCAGACGCCCATTCCCGACGACGAGAGCGCCATTGCCAGCCGTTCCTCGCTGGCACGCAGCGAATCCTGCTCGCGCCGCCGGTCGGTGATGTCCGTGACGAAACCGTGCCACACGATGCTGGCGTCGGGCTGGGCGACAGGCAGGGAGTACCCGTCTATCCAGCGCTCTCCGCGGTCCGGATGGTGGTAGCGGAACTCGTCGCGCCACGGAGTCATCGTCTGCGCCGACTGGCGGATGCTCTCGTTGACGTGTCCCATGTCGTCGGCGTGGACGCGCGCGAACAGCGGTCCCGCATCCTCGGCGACCTCTTCGGCGTGCAAGCCGTAGAGATTGAAGAACTGCGGGCTTGCATAGGGAAACGATGCCTTGCCGGAGGCATCGAGCCGGAAGGAACACAGCACGCCGGGCACCGCCTGGGCGATCCGCTCCAGCTGCTCTTGCAGCGTCACCCGCTCCCTCAAGCCGGCTTCCGCCCGGTGGAACGCCGTGACATCCCGGGCGGCGCCGAGAACGCCTTTCAGACGGCCCGAGGCATCGAACACCGGCGTCTTGATGGTTTCAAACAGCACCGCGCCGTCGCCTTCGCCCATCCATTCGCGGACCATGAAGGTCTGGCCGCTTCGCACGGCTTCGAGATCGCTCCGCCGGAACTGGTCGGCGATCTCGGGGCTCAGGAAATCGGCATCGGTCCGGCCGATGATGCGGGTCTCCGGGACTCCCAGTACCGATTCGACGGAACGATTGCAGGCGAGATAGACACCTTCCGGGCTCTTGAACCAGACCGGTTCCGGGATCGTTCGAAAGAGGATCCGTTGCTCTTCCTGGCTGGCCGCGATACGCCTGGCCATGTTCCTTACGAGGACAGCCAGCATCACGGTCGTGACGAGCACGAACAGCCACCCCTTGAGGGTCTGCACGACGACGTGAGCGTGGGGATCCGTCACGAGCCGTTCGACCACCCAGTCACTGGCAAAAATCCATGTGGCCGCGACGACCGCGTAGATCGCCGCGATGCGGCGGGCTTCGGATGCGGGACTGATCGATTCGGGCCGATGCGTTGGCGGCGCATGGCCGGTCTGATTTGCGCTCAAGACGGGTTCCTGGGTCTGTGAGGCTGCTGCTGGGGGCGAAACTGTCCTGCCAGACGAGGGCCGCCATGCTTGCTGTCGAGGATGACAGATCGGCCCGCAGGGGAAAAGCTTTATGGCGCGGCAGGGAAATTTCTTGCCGACGCGGGGTCGGTCCGGCGGGCTGGACAGGGTCTGCCGAACACAGAGGGTGCGGCCCCGAAGCGGGCCGCTGTGCTGGGGACGCCTGTGTCAGTCGTACCGGCGGCGATCCTCGATCACCTTGCCGTCGTTGGGCAGGGTGCCCGGCGCCGCCACCTGCACGTCGCCGCGCAGTTTGCAGACGTCGCGGAGGGTGGACTCGACTGCTGCCACGAGCGGTGCGGCCGCGGAAGGCGATTCGCAATGCAGCGTCATCACGTCGTTGGTGCCTGCGTCGTGCGAGACGACGAGACGGGCGCGGACGATCTCCGGATGCCGGCGGACGATCTCGGCCACCTGGGACGGATGCACGAACATCCCTTTCACCTTGGTCGTCTGATCCGCGCGCCCCATCCACCCCTTGATCCGCATGCTGGTGCGCCCGCACGGGCTCGCTCCGGGCAGCACGGCCGACAGGTCGCCGGTCGCGAACCGGATGAGCGGATACTCGGGCGTGAGCGCCGTGACCACGACTTCGCCCACTTCGCCGTCCGGCACCGGATCGCCCGTCCCCGGCCGGACGATCTCGACGATCACGCCTTCGTCCACCACCAGACCTTCGCGGGCCTCGGTCTCGTACGCGACCAGTCCCAGATCCGCCGTGCCGTAGCTCTGGTACCCCGCGATGCCCCGGTCGGCGAGGAGCTGGCGCACCGGTGGCAGGAACGCCTCTCCACTCACGGCCGCCCGCTTGAGGCTGGAGACGTCGGCCTTCATCTCGTCGGCCTTCTCGAGAATGATGCGCAGGAACGACGGCGTGCCCGTATAGCAGACCGGCTTCAGGTCGGCGATGGCCTGGACCTGCAATTCCGTCTGACCCACCCCTGCCGGAAACACGGGGCAGCCGATGGCCTGGGCAGCGAGATCCATCATGAATCCGGCCGGGGTGAAGTGGTACGAGAACGTGTTGTGCACCAGGTCGCCTTCACGAAAACCTGCCGCGTACAGGGCACGCGCGAATCCCCAGTAGTCCTTCTTGTCGCCCTGCGGGTCGTAGATCGGTCCGGGAGAGGCGAACACGCGCGCCAGGCGCGACATCGGAGTCGCGGTGAGGCCTCCGAACGGCATGTCGGCCTTCTGCAACGCCATGAGATCGGACTTCTCTTCGCATTCTCCAGCTGGTCGCGGAGCTGCTTGAAAAGTGCCCGCTCGCGGACCTCGGGTGGGCGGGTTTCCAGATCGTCCAGATGGCGGCTCATGGGGATGCGTCCTGAAGTGGGCCTGCTAGGGGTGGCGAGTCGGTCTTGCCGTCAGCTCCCACCGGGAATCACGCGCGGAGGCCGGCCCAGCGGTGCAGTGAAAAAGGGAGACACCGCGGACTTTCACGCCAACCAGCGCTTGCGGCGACGATAGTGCTTCGCTTCGCGGAAGCTCTTGCGGCCGGACGAGGACAGGCCCAGGTAGAACTCCTTGACGTCCTCGTTGCTGCGCAGGTCCTGGGCGTCGCCTTCCATCACGACACGCCCGTTCTCGAGGATGTAGCCGTAGTCCGCGTAACGCAGCGCCACCATCGTGTTCTGCTCGGCGAGGAGGAAGCTCACGTTCTCGCGCGCGTTCAGGCCCTTCACGATCTCGAAGATCTCCTCGACCACCTGCGGGGCGAGGCCCATGGAGGGTTCGTCCAGGAGAATCATGCTGGGGCGCGCCATCAGAGCGCGACCCACGGCGGTCATCTGCTGTTCCCCCCCGGAGGTGTATCCCGCCTGGCTCTTGCGGCGCACCTTGAGCCGGGGGAAGTACGTGTACACCTTCTCGAGATCGGCGGCGATTTCGCCCCGCGAACCGGAACGCGTGAAGGCGCCGGTGAGCAGGTTCTCCTCCACGGTCAGGTGCTGAAAGCAGTGGCGTCCTTCCATCACCTGCACGACTCCCCGCCGCACGAGTTCCGAGGGGCTCAGCTGGTCGATGCGCTCGCTCCGGTACTCGATGGATCCCTTGGTCACGTCGCCGCGTTCCGAGCGCAGCAGGTTGGAGATCGCCTTCAGCGTCGTCGTCTTGCCCGCGCCGTTCGCGCCCAGCAGCGCCACGATCCTGCCCTCCGGGACGGTCAGTGACACGCCCTTGAGGACCAGGATCACGTGGTCGTAGATGACTTCGATGTTGTTGATGGAAAGCACGGTGCGATCTTCCGGTCAGATAAGGTACCGGGCGGCCTGCCCCCCTGCGGCCTCCAGCGGGAGAGCCGCATCGCGCGCCGCCGTGGTGCTCAGAGACATGCCGGTTTGAAACCCTTCTCGGCCGCGTACTTCGCCGCGGAATCCTCGATCATCTTGCGCACCATCGCGGCGTCTCCCTTCATCCAGTCGGACACCGCTTTCCATTCCGTGCCGGACCATTGCTGGAACCGGACCTGTCCGGATCCGCCGTGGTCCTGGCAGGTCACCTTGATGGGCGGCAGCATCGTGTTGAATCCGAGCGACTTGAGGCGGCCTGCGTTGATGTCCAGATTCTCGATGCCCCAGCGGACCTGTTCGCCGCTCACCGGCTTCTTGCCGAACTTCTCCTGCGCCTTGCGGACGGCCTCGACCGTGAACATGCCGGCCGCGACGCCCCGGTTCCACAGCACGGTGCCGATCAGCTTGGGGTTGCCGTTGCCCTTGCCCTTGCCGTAGACGACCTTCTCGATCTCCTGCACTACGGGGAAACCCTTGCCGCCCAGATTCAGGCTTGCGGCGTAGTAACCGGTGGCGGCAGGACCGGCGGCTTCGGTGTCGATCTCGGATCCCGCCCACCAGTTGCCCACGATCTTCTCGCGGGGGAAGCCCACTTTCTGCGCGGTCTGCAGCGAGGTGGCCGTCATCACGCCCCACCCCCAAAGCACGACCCAGTCGGGACGGTACTGCCGGATCTGCAGCCACTGGGACTGCTGCTCGTTGCCGGGATGGGGCACCGGGATCATCTTGAGCTCGAAACCCAGCTTCTTCGCTTCGGCTTCCATGACCGCGTGCGGCTCCTTGCCATAGGCCGAATCGTGGTACAGAAGCACGATCTTCTTGCCCTTCAGGCTCGCGTCGGATCCGCCTTCCTTGTCGCGGATGAAGCGCACGATGCCGGTCGCGGCATCCCAGTAGTTCGACATCAGCGGGAACACCCACGGAAAGACGCGGCCATCGGTGGCGTCCGTACGGCCATAGCCGAACGTGATGAGCGGGATCTTGTCTGTCGGCGCCTTGTCGATGAGGGCGTAGGTGATGCCGGTGGACATGGGATGGATCGCCGTGGGACCCGTGGCCGTCTTGGTCTTGAGGCGCTCGTAGCACTCGACGCCCTTGGCGTTGTTGTACTCGGTCTCGCACTCCTCCCACGACAGCTTTACGCCGTTCACCCCGCCGTCGCGCTCGTTCACGAGCTGGAGGTAGTCGATGAACCCGCCGAAGAACGCCGCGCCGTTGGCGCCGTAGGGCCCGACCCGGTATCCCGTGATGCCGATGAACTGGGTCCCGGCCTGCTGCGCCAGGGACGGAACTGCTGCCGCGGCGCAAGCCAGGCCTGCGATCAGACCGGCCAGAGTCTTCTTCCAATCCATGATCCTCATCCTCCTTCAGGAATGTTTGCAGGAACGCCCGTCTCGAACGGACCCTGTTGTCCTAAACGATCCTCTGCCCTTCGTCCGTTGACGCCGATCGGCCTACAGTGCCAGCCCCCGTCCGGGGCCGGGTCCGCGTCAGTGCGGGAACGGCCACAGCCGCAACTTCTCCTTGCCGATCTGCCACAGCCGCGCCAGTCCGTGGGGCTCGACCACGAGGAAGAAGACGATGAGCCCGCCGAACACGACCAGCTGCGCCATCGAGGTCATCCCCGACGGCAGATTCAGTTCCAGCGCCGCCGCGCCTTCGGTGAGCGCCACGTCCAGCAGGATGGGCAGGAGCGTGATGAAGGCGGCGCCCAGGAACGATCCCATGATGCTGCCGACACCGCCGATGATGACCATGAACAGGATGCGGAACGACAGATCGAGATTGAACCCGTCGGGCTCCACGTTGCCCAGGTAGGCGAACGCGTACAGGGCTCCGGCCACGCCGCAATAGAAGGAGCTCACGGCGAATGCGACGAGCTTCGTGCGCATGATGCGGATGCCGATCACCTCTGCGGCGACGTCCATGTCCCGCACGGCCATCCACGCCCTGCCGATGGAACTGCGCACGAGATTCTTCGCGGCCAGCGCCATCAGGGAGACCACGGCCAGGACCAGCAGGTACTTCGCCTCGGGTGTCGCGAATTCGTATCCCGCGATCACGACCGGCTGCGCGGCGATGACCCCCGAGGCGCTGTAGTTCGAGAACCAGCCCACCTTCACCAGGAGCCACGGAACGAAGAACTGGGCGGCGAGCGTGGCGACCGCGAGATAGAACCCCTTGATCCGCAGGCTCGGCAGGCCGAAGAGCACGCCGACCATCGCGGCCGTGACGCCGCCCAGCGCGAAGGACACGAGGATGGGAATGCCCGGAACGCGGAGCTGGAAGTTGTACGCCGCCACCGCGCCCACTGCCATGAACGCTGCGGTCCCCAGCGACAACTGCCCTGCGTAGCCGGTGAGGATGTTGAGACCCAGGGTCGCCAGCGAGAACACGAGGAAGGGGATGAGGATCGCGGTGAGCCAGTAGCCGCTCGCCACGAGCGGCACGGCGACGAGTGCGACGGCCAGCAGGAGCAGCACGCCGATCCTGTCCTGCAGGATCGGAAAGAGCTGCTGGTCGGCAGCGTAGCTGGTCTTGAACTGGCCGGATTCTCTGTAGAACATCGGTCGTCGTCCCTAATCCCCGGTCCCGGGCCCCGAAGGGAGTCCGGTCGCAGCCGAAGGCTGCGGACACTGTTCTCCACGGCCCCCCATGCGCACGGCTGCCGTCCCGCGGTTCCGCTGTTCGGGACTGGGGTCCAGGGTCTCGGGTCCAGGGTCTCGGGTCTGGTACACGTCTATACCCTGTCGATGTGCCGTTCCCCGAACATCCCTTCGGGACGCACGAGCAGGAACAGCAGCGCGAGCACATAGGCGAACCATCCCTCGATGCCGCCGCCGATCATGGGACCGAGATACACCTCGGCCAGCTTCTCGGCGGCGCCGATGATGAGGCCGCCCACGATCGCGCCCAGCACGGATTCGAAACCGCCCAGGATCAGCACGGGCAGCGCCTTCAGCGCCACGAAAGTGAGAGCGAACTGCACGCCGTTTCTCGCGCCCCACATCAATCCCGCCACGAGTGCCACGAAGCCGGCCACGGACCAGACGATCGCCCAGATCTGCTTCAACGGGATGCCCACCGCGAGGGCTGCCTGGTGATCGTCGGCCACGGCGCGCAGCGCGCGTCCGATGCGGGTCTTGTTGAAGAACACCGCCAGCACGCCGACCAGAACGCCCGCGACCAGCGCGGCGATGAGATCGAACTTGCTCACGAGAAGGTTGAAGCGCTCCATCACCGACTCGATCGGCTCGTCCTCGATGCCCAGGTCAAGACGCCGGACCTCCGTTCCCCAGATGATCTGCGCCATGCCCTCGATGAAGAAGGCGAGTCCGATCGTCGCCATGAACAGCGTGATCTGCGGCTGATTCACCAGGGGCCGCAGCACCACCTTCTCGATGGCGATGCCCAGCCCGATCATCACTCCCAGCGTGAGGAGGAACACGGCCCATCCCGGCAGCCCGAACTTCTCCTGCAGGCCGACGTACGTCAGTGCCGCGAAGAAGACCATGGCGCCCTGGGCGAAATTGAATACGCCCGAGGCCTTGTAGATCAGCACGAATCCCAGCGCCACGAGCGAGTACATCACGCCCGCGAGCAGGCCGCCGATCAGCACCTCGAAGAAGAACTGGATGTTCAAGCAAGCCTCGGGGAAAGCAATGCGCGCGGGCGATCCGCCGGATCGATCCGCAACCGCTGCGTACACGGGGCACAGGCCGGAGCGGCTGCCGCTGCGCAGCGAACGGTTGCGACGAAGAGGGTCGTGGCAGCAACCATCAGTGGGTCACTCCCAGATACGCGTCGATCACCGCCTGGTTGCCGCGCACGTCCTGCGGCGTGCCGTCGCCGATCTTCTTGCCGTAGTCCAGCACGACGACCCGGTCGGAGATGTCCATGACCACGCCCATGTCGTGCTCGATCAGGACGATGGTCGTGCCGAACTCGTCGTTCACGTCGAGGATGAAGCGGCACATGTCCTGTTTCTCCTCGATGTTCATGCCGGCCATGGGCTCGTCCAGCAGCAGCAGCCGGGGTTCCGCGGCAAGCGCCCTGCCCAGCTCCACGCGCTTCTGCACGCCGTACGGCAGCCGGCCCACGGGCGTCTTGCGGACCGGTTCGATCTGCAGGAAGTCGATGATCCGCTCCACCTGCTCGCGGTGCTCGAGTTCCTCGCGCCGGTTCGGCCCCACGTACAGCGCCTGCAGCAGCAGATTCGTGCGCATGCGCAGATTGCGGCCGGTCATGATGTTGTCCAGCACACTCATGCCCTTGAACAGCGCGATGTTCTGGAAGGTGCGGGCGATGCCCATTGACGCCGCCTTGTGCGGAGCCATGCGCTGGAACGTCTGCCCGTCGAAGCGGATGGTGCCCTGCTGCGGCCGGTAGACGCCGTTGATGCAGTTCAGCATGGAACTCTTGCCGGCGCCGTTCGGCCCGATGATGGCGCGGATCTCGTGCGCCCGCACGTCGAAGCTGATGTCGGTGAGCGCCTTCACGCCGCCGAACGCGAGCGAGATGTTCTGCACGGAGAGAATGGGCCCGCCGATGCGCCGGCCCGGGTGGTGCGCGTGTTCCATCACGCGGCCTTCCGCGGACTGCCGGCCGCATCGAACACGCGGGCCTCGGCGATCCTGATGTCTGCCCGCAGCGTGCCCTTGCGCCCGTCCTCGAACTTCACCTCCGCCTCGATCTCGCAGTGGTGATCGTCGCCATAGAGGGCGTCCACCAGCGTCTGGTACTTCTCGGCGATGAACCCGCGCCGCACCTTGCGCGTGCGCGTGAGTTCGCCGTCGTCCGCATCCAGTTCCTTGTGCAGGATGAGGAAGCGCCGGACCTGCGAACCGCTCAGCTGTGCGTCGTGGGCCAGGTCGGCGTTGACCTTCTCCACGCACTCCTGGATGAGCGCGTACACCTGATCCTTCTGCGCGAGATCGGTGTAGCCCGAATACGCGATGCCGCGGCGTTCCGCCCAGTTGCCCACCGAACCGAGATCCACGTTGATGAATGCGCAGCACCGGTCGCGTCCATGGCCGAAGGCGACGGCTTCCTTCACGTGCGGGAAGAACTTCAGCTTGTTCTCGATGTACTGGGGCGCGAACAGCGTTCCGTCGGAGAGCCGGCCCACGTCCTTGGCACGGTCGATGATCTTGAGGTGGCCGTCGTCGTCGAAGAAGCCGGCGTCTCCCGTGAGAAACCAGCCATCCGGCGAGATGGATTCCGCCGTGGCGTCGGGACGCTTGAAGTACTCCTTGAGCATTCCGGGCGTGCGCACCTGCACCTCGCCGCTGTCCGCGATGCGGATCTGGACGCCCGGCAGCGGCTTGCCGACCGTGTCGAGCTTCACCTCGCCGTTGGGCTGCTTGCAGACGTAGACGCTCGTCTCGGTCTGCCCGTACAGCTGCTTGAGGTTGATTCCCAGCGAGCGGTAGAAGTCGAACAGGTCGGGACCGATCGCCGCGCCGCCGGTGTAGGCGACGCGGATGCGCGACATGCCCAGCACGTTGCGCAGTGGCCCGTAGATCGAAAGATCTCCCAGCAGGTAGAGCAGCCGGTCGGAAAAGGGCACCTCCGCGGCCCTGCCGTCCAGGATCTTCGCTCCGCACCGGCGCGCGACGGCCATGAAATACGCGAAGAGCCGCTGCTTGAACGGCGCGGCGTCTTCCATCCGGATCATCACCTGGGTGAGCAGGTTCTCGAACACGCGCGGGGGTGCGAAGTAGTACGTCGGGCCGATCTCCCGCAGATCGGTCATCACGGTCTCGCTGGACTCCGGGCAGTTCACGCAAAAACCCGCGACCAGCGCCTGGGCGTACGAGAACAGGTGATCGCCCACCCACGCCATGGGCAGGTACGAAAGGATCTCGTCGTCCGGGCCGAAGCCATCGAAGGCGATGTCCCCGCGCGACGCGGCGATCAGCGACCCGTGGGTCTGGCACACCCCCTTGGGGCTTCCCGTCGTGCCGGAGGTGTACAGCATCACCGCGATGTCGTCGCTGCGGCCCTTCGCGATCTCCGCGTCCAGGAATTCAGGATGCGCTGCGCCGTATTCGCGGCCCTTGGTCTGGAGCGTGTCGAAGGAAAGCAGTTGCCGCTCGGTGTAATTGCGAAGGCCGCGCGTGTCGTCGTAGACGATGTGGCGCAGCCTGCCCGAGGCGGGCAGGATCTCCAGCAGCTTGTCCACCTGCTCCTGGTCTTCCACGACCGCGAACTCGATCTGCGCGTTGTCCAGCACGAACAGCATTTCCTGCGCGACCGCGTCCTGGTAGAGGGGAACGGGAATCCCGCCCAGACACTGCGCCGCCATCATCGTCCAGTACAGGCGGGGCCGGTTGTCGCCAATGACTGCGATGGTCTGTCCGCGTTGAAATCCCAGCGCCGCGAGTCCGCAGGCGATCGAGCGCACCTGGTCGGCCACCTGCGACCAGGTCCACGACAGCCAGATGCCGAGGTCCTTCTCGCGTATGGCCGTGCGCCCGCCTCGCAGACGGGCATGCTCGAGCAGCAGGCGCGGAAACGTTTCCTCGGGCCCGGCGCAGGCCGGTGAGGTGGAAGCGGACAAGCGAAACTCCTCCCTTGGATGTGGGGACGCTTCCGGTAGCTCTCTGGCAGGACAGGTCCGGAAATCGGTGACCGAGGGTAGCAAAGTCGGGCAGACTTAGGTTGTCAACACGACGACAATCTCATGAGCCCAGCCGATTCGCTTCGCCTGCACGCCCGCTGGATGGATGTTCTGACACCGGAGCAGGTGCGCCGCGTGGAGAGCGATATTGCGACGCAACAGGTTGCGTCCGGCGGATCGGTGGTGCGCAAGGGCGAGGAGGTCGAGCACTGGATCGGAGTGCTGGGCGGGCTCGTCAAGCTTTCCAGCACCGCCGCGGATGGCCGCACGATGACCTTCACCGGCGTTCCGCCGGGCGGGTGGTTCGGCGAAGGCTCGCTCCTCAAGCACGAGACCCGCAAGTACGACGGCGTCGCGCTGTCCGCCTGCACCATTGCCCGGCTGCCGCGCGACGACGTTCGAATGGCTGCTGGATTCCAGCATTCCGTTCAACCGCTATCTTCTGGTCCAGTTGAACGAGCGGCTGGCGCAGTTCATCGGGATGGTCGAATACGAAAGGCTGCTGGACCCCGACGCCCGCATGGCGCGCACCATCGCGGACCTCTTCAATCCGACGCTCTATCCGGGCAACGGACCGCGGCTCGCCATCTCCCAGGCCGAACTGGCCCTTCTGGTCGGCGTTTCGCGGCAACGGGCCAACCAATCGCTGGGGACGCTGGAGCAGGCGGGGCTCCTGCGCGTGGAATACGGAGGCATCACGGTGACCGATCCTGCGGGGCTGCGACGCTATGGCGTCTGAACGAGTGAACGAAAGGAGAAGCGAAGGGCACGGCCGGGCGCGGCCGGGCACCGGCATTCGAGCCTGGCTTGCAGCGGTCGCGGCGATCGTGTCCCTGCCCTGCGCGGCGTTCGCGGGCATGTCACACCGGGTGGAATCGTCCGCAGGACCTCTGCATGTCTGGGAAAAATGCACCGCACCCTGTGCCGATCGGCCGGTGGTGGTCCTCGCCCACGGCTCCGGCTCGTCCGGCAGGGAGAGCTTCGACCTGCAGGTGAAGGACACGGCCGGCGTCAGCCTCATGGACGTGCTGGCCGACGCAGGCTACGACGTGTTCGCACCCGATGTGCGCGGGTTCGGGCGCTCGGCCCGGCCGGCCGAAGGTGTGACGACCGCACAGGCGGCGGAGGATCTCCACACGGTCGTCGAGCACGTCCGGCGGCTGCGCGGCGTCGGGCGCGTTGCCGTGGTCGCGTGGTCCTGGGGAACGCAGTACGCCGGACTGTTCGTCGCAGCGCATCCGGACAGCGTGGCTCGATTCGTCAGCTACGCGCAGATGCATGCGGACAGTCCCGACCTCGTCCGCCGCAGGGCAGGCATTGATGCGTTCCGGGCAAGTCCCTATCGCACCATCGCGCCGGGCGCGTGGACCGGCCGGTTCCATTCGCAGACACCGGACGGATGCACGGATCCCGCCGTGCAAGCGGCGTTCGCGCAAGCGGCCGCTCAGGCGGAGCCGCAGACCCCGAATGGCCCTCAGGTGGACATGGCGACCCGCATGCCGATGGTCGATCCGCGCCAGCTTGCGGTGCCGGTACTGATCATTCACGGCCAGTTCGACGACGTCGCGGACGTTCCGGGTCTGATTCCCTTCTTTTCGCTGCTGCCCCACCCGGAAAAGCGGTATGTCGTCGTTCCGGACGGCGGGCACATGCTGCACTTGCAGCAAGGGCGGTTCGTGTTTCATCGGGCCTTGCTGGACTTCCTCCGCTGACATCCCGCCGGCCGGCTCCTCCGGCCGGCGTCTATGTGCATTGTGCTATTGGGTCCCAGCACGTTTGCTGCTGACAATGCCACTCAGTGACGCATGGGCGCGCACCCGCGTCACCGGATCTGCAGACGGCATGCGGTCTCCCGATCCGGAAGTCTCTCTGAAATGAAGATTTCTGCGCGGCGGGAGGCCCCTGGCACACATCCGGCTCTCGTCGGAGTACGTAAAGGAGACCACAGGGCGTCACGAATCACGATCGGGCGTCACACAGAACCGCTACAACGCGGTTGCGAGCGACGGCCCAGGCGGAAATTCGCCGGACGGCCTGCAGAACGAGGAGTGGAAACATGAGCGAGAACCAGCTGTTGTTGGCGGCCGCCCTGGCCGGTGTGGCCACCGTGCATCTCGGCGGCGCGGGAGCCGGACCCTATCTGCAACAGGGTGCCGAGGCGACCGTCGGTGCGCTGGCCAGCGAGAGCGGTGCCACGGACATGGCGATGACGCTTCCGGAAGCGGCCACGACCGACGCCTGGCGCAAGATCCTGCTTCGCACGCTGCCCGATCTGGACGACACCGCGGCGTCCTGAACAGGGAACGGCCGGTGGCCCGGACAGGCGGGCGCCGGTCCAGCCGGTCTACTTGGCGGGTGACTTTCCGGGTTCAGGCGCGGCCGACTTGGCCGGCGCCCCTGCCCCGGGCGAACCAGGAGGCTGCTGGGGATCGACCTTCCCTCCGTCCGCCAGGCTGGCGGGCGGGCTCACGATGACCGGAGTGCCTTCCTCCAGCCCGCTGGCGATCCTGAGCACCTTGCCGTCCGTGCCCGCGATCGCAATGGGCACAAAATGGGCTGTCTTGCTGCCGTCCACGGTCGCGACCCAGGTCTTCTTGTCGCGCGTGACGAGGGCGCCCGCCGGCACTTCGATATAGGACGTCGCCGGTATCAGCACCGCCACGTTGACGAAGCTCCCCGGTACGAAGTCGCCGTTCGCGTTGTCGAATTCCACCTCCGTGCGCCGCGTCCGTGTGCGCGCGTCCAATTCTCCCGACACCCGCGTCACCTTGCCCTGGACCTTCCGCTCGGGCGCGGACGCATCGACGATCTCCACTTCCAGGCCGGGCTTGACGGAAGGCGCGTCGGCCTGCTCCGCGAACACCGTCACCTTGAGACGAGAGGCGTCGGCGATGGTGACCAACGGCAGCGCTGCCGTCTGGTTTGCCGCGGCGTTCGTCACCATGGCGCCCACGTCGGCATAGCGATTGACGACCACGCCGCTGAAGGGCGCCTTCACCAGCCGATAGCCGCCGAGAGTGCGCAGCTCCGATATCTGCGAGCGGGCGACGCGCACGTCGTTCTCGGCGTTGTCCGACGCCTGTTGCGAAAAGAATCCGGCCTGGGTCAGCTCACGCGTGCGCTGGGCAAGGCGCACCTTGTTCTCCAGCCCGGTCGCGATGGTGGCGATCTGGGCGTCGATCTCCGGCGCCTGGATCTCCGCGATGAGCTGCCCGGCCTTGACCACGTCGCCGACGTCCACGGTGATCCGGGAGAGATAGCCGCTCACCTTGCTGAAGACGGTGGTGGATTGATAGGGAAGCGCCTCGCCGACCAGGTTCAGCTTTCTGACGTTGGGGCCGCGCTGAGCCTTGGCGACCGTCACGCTCGGACCGGCGGCCAGTTGCGCAACCCGGACCTTTGCTTGTTCCTGTTCCGCGGCTTCCTGGCCCTTGAAATATTTCCAGGTGAACAGGCCGGCGCCGCCGATCAAGACGGCGCCGATCACGTAGAAGGCAGCGAACGAGCGTTGCTGGAAGCCCGACATGGCTCTTACTCCGGAATGACTTCGCCGCGGGATTCGCGCTCGAAGCGGTCGTCCAGCGCGTGCAGGGTGGGCATGCGCCGGCGCATCAGTGTGTAGACGACGGGAACGACGAACAGTGTCGACACGGTGGCAAGGACGAGACCGCCGATGACGGCACGGCCCAGCGGCGCGTTCTGCTCGCCCGCCTCGCCCAGCCCCATGGCCATGGGAATCATGCCGATGATCATCGCGGCGGCCGTCATCAGTACGGGGCGCAGCCGTGTCTTGCCGGCCTCGATGGCCGCGGAGATCACGTTCACCCCCGGGTGCTCGACGCGTTAGTCGTTGGCGAAGCTGACGACCAGGATCGAGTTGGACACACCGATGCCCACCGCCATGATCGCTCCCATGAGCGACATCACGTTGAGCGTGGTGCCCGTGACGACCAGCATCCACAGGATGCCGATCAGCGCACCCGGCACGGCCATCATGATGATGAAGGGGTCCGTCCATGACTGGAACAGCATCACCAGCAGCGCGTAGACGAGGATGACCGCCAGCACGAGGCCCAGCAGCAGGCTCTCGAAGGAAGACATCATCACCTCGTACTGGCCGCGCGTGACGATCTTGGCCGTCTTGGGGAAGTTCTTCTCCGAAGTGATCTCGGCGATCTTCTTCTGGATGGCCTTCACCGTGCTGCCGAGATCGCGCCCGTCCACGTTCGCCGCAATGTCGATCACGCGCTGGACGGTGTAGTGGGAAACCGACTGATAGCTCAGTTCGGGTTTCACCGAGGCCACGTTGCCGAGCGCCACGACAGGAGCGCCCGGAACGTCGCCGAGCCGGCGCTCGCGGGAAGGCACGGCGATGGAACTCACGACCGGCGTGATGGGCGTCGCCATCAGGGCTTCCACGCTCGAGATGCGTTCCGGCGGCGTCTGGACGGATACCGTGTAGTTCACGCCGTTGGGGTTCAGAAAATACGAGGGGCTGATGATCGCGCTGGAAGACAGGCTCACCAGGGCGCTCGTCGCCACGTCTCGCTGGGTGAGGCCCATGCGGGCGGCGCGCATCCGGTCCACGTCCACCTTGAGCGCGGGATAGTTGAGCACCTGCATCTGGCGGACGTCGACCGCGCCGGGCGTTTCCTCGATCGCGCGCTTCACGCGCGAGGCGTAGCCCTGGGCACGCTCGAAGTTCGCATCCTGGACCTGGATGTCGATGGGCGCCGGCAGGCCGAAGTTGAGCACCTGCGAGACGATGTCGGCGTTCTGGAAGTAGAAGTCGGAGCCGGGGAACTTCGGCGGAATCTGACGCCGGATCTCGCGCATGTAGTGCTCGACCGGCTTGTGGGGCGCCTTGAGCAGGATCACGATCTCGGCGTCCATGCCGCTCACGTTGTCCGTGGGCACCAGCGCCAGATTGAAGAAGATGGGCACGCCTACCATGTCGTGGATGCGATCGAGTTCCTTCTCCGGAACCAGCTTGCGGATCTCGTCCTGCACCTGGAGGACCAACTTCTCGGATTCCTCGATCCGGGTGCCGATGGGTGCGCGGAAGTGCAGCTTCATGATGCCCACGTCCGGCGTGGGGAAGAAATCGGTGCCCGTCACTTTCACCAGGGCAAGACTCAATCCGCCGAACACCACGACGATCGCCATCATGAACAGGCGGTGGCTCATCACCATGGTGAGGATGCCGCCGTAGAACGATGTCAGACCGTCGATGATGCGGTCGCGGCCCGCGTTGAAGCGCGCGAACCAGCCCCGGCCGCCCTGCTCGTGATCCACGTGCTCGTGCACCAGCAGCAGCCGGGACAGCATCGGCACCAGGGTGAACGACAGGATGTACGACGCGAGCAGCGAGAACACCACCGAGAGCGCCAGGGGCACGAACAGATACTTGGACGCGCCGTAGAGGAACGACACCGGGAAGAACACGATGCAGATGGCCAGCGTGGCCATGGTCCGGGGGAGCGCCACCTCGCGCGAGCCGTCCAGGATGGCGACCATCAGCGGCTGTCCGAGGGAGCGGTGCCGATGGATGTTCTCCACCGCCACCGTGGCATCGTCGACCAGGATGCCCGTGGCCAGGGCCAGGCCGCCCAGGGTCATGAGGTTGATCGTGTTGCCGGTGAGGTAGAGCAGGATCACCCCCGCGAACATCGCGCAGGGAATGGACGTGATCACGACGATCGTGTTTCGCCAGCTGCCCAGGAACAGCAGGATCATCAACGAGACGAGTACGGAGGCCAGCACGGCTTCGTAAGTCACGTTCCGGATGGCGGCGCGCACGAACTTGGACTGGTCCACGTCCAGAGAGAGCTCCATGTCCTCCAGACCTGCTGCGTTGGCGCCTGCCTTGATTTCGCCGAGCAGTTCCCGCACGCCATCCACCACCTTCAGGCTGGAGGCATCCGCATGCTTCAGGATCGTGAGGTAGGTGGCGCGGCGGCCGTCGACGTGGACGATGTTGTTCTGGACCGCAAAGCCGTCCTCCACCTTGGCCACGTCGCCGACCGACACGGGAACCCGGCCCATCACCTTGAGCGGAATCCTGTTGAAGTCGTCCACCGTGGCCGGGCTCGAATTCATGAGCACGTTGTAGTCGATGCTGCCGATTCGGGCCGTGCCCGACGGGATGAGCAGGTTGTAGTTCTGGATGGCCTGGACCACGTCGTTGGGCGACACGCCCTTGGCGGTCATCAGCGTGGGATTCAGGTCGACCGAGATCTGCCGCAGCCGGCCGCCGAAGGGCGCGGGCACCTGGAGGCCGGGAATCGTGAAGAGCTTCACGCGCACGAAGTTGAACGCGTGGTCGAACATGCGACCCTCGGGCAAGGTCTTGCTCGAGAACGTCAGATTGACGATGGGCACCGTTGCCGGGTTGTACCGGACGATCACGGGCGGAGAGATGCCCGGCGGCAGGATGCGCAGGACGGTGCCGTTGATGGCGTTGATCTGGGCGATGGCCGCGCCGATGTCCATTCCGGGATGGAAGAACACCTTCACCATGCCCACGCCGGGAATGCAGGAGGACTCGATGCGCTCGATGCCCGATACCGTGGTCGAGTAGGCGCGCTCGGAGATGATGACGACCCGCCGTTCCATCTCCTCGGCCGAGAGGCCGCTGTACTGCCAGCCCACGAACACGACGGGGATGTCGATCTTCGGGAAGAAGTCGACGATCATCCGGGTGGCGGCCAGGACTCCCAGCAACAGCACGAGCAGGGACAGCACCGCCACCGTGTACGGCCGGCGCAGGGCCAGCCGCACGAGTTCCATCATGGAACGAACCCCTTCCTAATCTGCGTCGGCCTCCCGGTGCTGCAGCGCATGCCGACGAACATTCGTGATTCTTGTTGTGGTCCCGGCCGAGCCGAGGCGCGGAATGATAGCGGCCATGGTGCGGCGCGTCACCCCTGGCAATGCAGGAGCGGATCCCCGCGCCGGCGAACGTCCGTGGGGCGAACCGGGGAAGGTCCGGACCTGCGTGGGAAAGGGGGGGATCTTTCCTAGACCGCCGGGCGGGTCTTGCGCCAGGCTTCCAGGGTCTGGACGCTGCCCGGTTCCGTCTCGACGAAGATCTTGCCGTCCTTGGCCCGTACCAGGAACACGGCCCATCGTCTGGCTTCTGTCTGAGGGTTCTCGTACAGGGTGACTGCCCAGTGCTTGACGCCCTTCACGGCGCGCTGGCCGGTGAGAATTCCCGCGGGCGGACCGCCGCCCTCTTTCTTCGCGGCTTCCTCCCGCCGCTTGTCCTGCCACGCCTTCACTTCCGGCAGTTCCATCACCAGCTCGCGTGCCTCCTGCAATCCGTACACGGATGGTTTGGCGGGAGACTGCGCAGAGGCCGAAGGCCCGAAGGCGCAGACTGCGCTTGCGAGGGCAACGGCGGAGAAGAGGCCGAACGAATCGACGGCGGTTCATCGGGGGATCATTTCCAAGGGATCAAGGCTCAGGAAGTCAGGATTCGCGCAGGAACGACTCGATCGCACGGGCGAACTCTGCCGGATTGTCCTGATGCATCATGTGTCCGGCTGCGGCGATTCTACACTCGGACAAGTGTGCGAACGCTTCGCGCCGGCGGGCCCAGTCGGCCGGATCGTCTCCTGCGAAATTGCGCATCCACTCGGGATCTCCGCCCCACACCCAGAGCGTCGGCGCCGTGATGCGGCGCCAGCAGGCCAGTGCTTCTTCCTGCCGGTAGAGGACCGGATTGACGGCCTTGTGCCGTGGATCGGCCGCCGGTACCCAGCGGCCGTCGGCGCGGGGAACCGCCCAGTGTGGGGCGAGGACACGCGCGCGCTCCGGCGTGAGCCGGGGGTTGTTGCGGCACAGCCGTTCCGCCACCTCCGACAGGTTGGCGTAGGACGTGAAGCCCGCCGGCGTGCGTCCCTGGTCCAGCCAGCGGGCGTACCGATCGGGTGCTTGCCCCGGCGCAGTGAGTTTCATGCCGAAGCCTTCGGCCAGCACGAGTCTTCCGATCCTTTCGGGCCGGATTCCCGCATAGAGCCCGGCGATGTTTCCCCCATGCTGTGGCCGACCACGGCGGCCGGCACCTGGGAGCAGAAGGTATCCAGGAGCACATCGAGATCGGCGAGATAGTCCGGAAACCAGTAGCCGTCCGGAGCCCATTCGCTCAATCCGAAGCCCCTCCAGTCCGGTGCGATGACGTGCCAGCGATGACGCAGCTCGTCGACCACGAACTGGAACGAGGCCGACACGTCCATCCAGCCGTGCAGCAGCAGCAGGGGCGGATCGGCAGGCTCGCCCCAGGTGCGGACGTGGTAGCGGAGCGAACGGATGCGGACGAAGCGGGAGACGGCGGTCTTCATGGGGACGGTCGGGGGATGTGGGAATCGGCGGCTGGAATGATCAGTCGGGCGGCTGGTCCGTGAGCAGATCGTGGCGATGGCGCCTTGCGATGTGCCAGGCGTTCAGGGCGAGGGCCGCAGCGATGGTCGTCATGCCGGCAAGTTCGGCGGGACGCAGGTGCTCGCCCAGCTGCACGGCAGACGAGACGGCGGCCACGACAGGCACGGCGAGCGACGACAGGCTGGTCGTGCCGGCAGGAAGTCTGTGCAGAACGTAAAGCCACATGTACCACCCAAGTCCGGTGGCGATCACGCCGCTGAAGAGCAGGCACGCCACGAAGGGTGCGTTCCACTCGACAGGCTTCTGCGGAACGACGGCACCGATGAGCAGCATGGGCACGAGCCCCACCAGCATCTGCCAGAACGTGAACTGCAGGGCATCCGTGCCTTGGCGGTTGTGCAGCCGCTTGGCGAAGACGACGCCGGCGGCCCAGGAGATTCCGGCCAGCACCGCCAGCAGCTTCGACAGGAGCGAAGTCTGCATTTCCCACGGTTCCAGGATGGCGGTCAGCCCGGATAGCGCGAGTGCGATCGCGAGCCACTGGATGCCTCGCAGGCGCTCGCCCAGCACGGGCCACGCGAACAGCAGCACCCAGAACGGCATCGTGAAAGTAAGGATGGAGGTCTTTCCCGGACCGCTGTCCACCAGAGCCCAGGTGTTGAAGATCAGGAAGGCCGCGGTCTGGACGCACCCCACGACCGCGACGGAGCGCCACGGCATCGGCGACAGCCGCCGGCCTGACGCTGCGACGATCACCGCCAGCGTGACCGTCCCCACGGCGACACGCATCCAGGCGAAATCGAACGGCCCGGCGTAGGCCAGCGCGATCTTGGCGGCGATCCACGCGTAACCCCAGATGAGCGCGAGCGCGGCCATCACCCACGCAGCGCGCACTTCAGGGCGCATGCCCGAGGCCTCCCCGGAACGAACGGTTGCTCCGAGGCAGGGTCGATCGAGCCGCCGGCAGTTCGCGCGTCGAGGCGCGCCTGGCCGGGAGGGCGGGACCGGCGTCACGCCCGTCCGCACGAGTGGCCACGTGGCATCGAGGCGCCTCAGCGAGTTTCGTTGCGGGCCCGCAGGGCGTCGTCGAGATCCTTCCGCGCGTTCTCCACATTGCGTTCGAGTTCGGCCTGACGGTGCATGTAGGCTTCGTTGGGCCGCACTCCCCCGCCTGCGTTGCCGGTCATCTCGCCGGGCTGGGGTTCGCGGCCCCGCTCGAGCGCGACCTGGGCATCCTCGAGCGCCTTGCGCGCCCTGGTGACGCGGTCCTCGGCCGTCTGGGCCGCCTTGCGCCTCGCGTCCAGCCGGGTCTCCAGCTCGTTGCGTTTGCGTTTCTCCTCGTCGGCCCGCTTCTGCGCGGCCGCCTTCTGGTCGGCCGAAGGCGGGGGCGGCGACTCCAGAGCCTTCGATTGCGTGGCGCCCTTGAGAGGCTGGTCGGAGTAGATCACGCGGCCATCGGGCATGACGTTCTTGTACAGCGTCTGCGCGTGCGCGCACGCCGCCGCGAGGCAGACCATGCCGATGATCATCGATGAGGCGGCCGCGGCGCGCATGAACGTTCTCCCCCGGACGAGACGGAAACGATGTTGCCGCGCGAGACTTCCCACAGACCGTGCCGCGGCTTGTCGAAGCATAGACCGAAACGCCTGCGAGGTCGTTCCGCGCCGGAGTCCGGCAGACCCGGGCGTTATAGAATCCCAGATGATCCCCCGCTCGCCGACGGCATGACCGACCCCCGCTTCATCCACCTTCGCCTTCACAGCGAGTACTCCGTCGTCGACGGTGCCGTGCGCATCGACGATGCCGTCGCCCGCGCGTGCCGCGACCGCATGCCGGCACTGGCGCTCACCGACCTGTCGAACCTGTTCGGCGCGGTGAAGTTCTATCAGGCCACACGAGCCAAGGGAATCAAGCCCGTCCTCGGGCTCGACTGCTGGATCACCCACGACGAGGACCGCGACAAGCCGCATCGCCTGCTGCTGCTCGTGCAGAATCGGGACGGCTACCTGCGCCTGTGCCGCTGGCTCACTCGCGCATACCGCGAGAACCAGCACCGCGGCCGCGCGGAGATGCGGCGGGAGTGGTTCGAGGAAGAAGGCACCGCCGGACTCATCGCGCTGTCCGGAGGTCCCGCCGGTGACATCGCCCAGGCAGTGCTCTCGGGCAACAACGAGCGGGCGCGCGGCTTTGCCACCTACTGGTCCGAGCGGTTTCCCGGGCGTTTCTACATCGAGTTGCAACGGGCGGGTCATGGCGAGGCGCAGAGCGCGGAAGGCGGTCTGCTGCGCATTGCCGCCGACCTGCGTCTGCCGCCTGTTGCCACGCATCCGATCCAGTTTCTCGATCCCGAGCACTTCACCGCCCACGAGGCGCGGGTGTGCATCGCCGAGGGACAGGTCCTTGCCGACCAGCGCCGTCCGCGCCGCTTCACGCCGCAGCAATACTTCAAGTCGGCCGATGAAATGGCCGCCCTGTTCGAGGATCTGCCTGCGGCGCTCGCCAACACGGTGGAAATCGCGAAGCGCTGCAACCTCACTCTGGAACTGGGCAGGAGCAAGCTGCCGTTGTTTCCCACTCCTGCCGGCCAGAGTCTGGAGGAGTTTCTGCGCGACCAGTCGCTCGCCGGTCTGGAGACGCGGCTCGCACACCTGTATCCGGATGCGGCGGAGCGTGAAGCCAAGGCTGCGGTCTACCGGGAAAGGCTCGAGTTCGAGATCCGCACCATCGTGCAGATGGGATTTCCCGGCTACTTTCTCATCGTGGCCGACTTCATCAACTGGGCCAAGAGCAACGGCGTGCCGGTGGGCCCGGGGCGTGGATCCGGCGCGGGCTCGCTGGTCGCTTACGTGCTGGGGATCACGGACCTCGACCCGCTGCGCTACGACCTGCTGTTCGAGCGCTTCCTCAATCCCGAGCGCGTGTCCATGCCCGACTTCGACGTGGACTTCTGCCAGGACGGGCGCGATCGCGTCATCGACTACGTCCGCCGGAAGTACGGAGCCGAGTCCGTCTCGCAGATCGCGACGTTCGGAACGATGGCCGCAAAGGCCGTGGTGCGCGACGTCGGCCGGGTCATGGAGTGGAATTACAACCGCACGGACGAACTGGCCAAGCTGATTCCCTTCCAGCCCGGCAAGCTCATCACGCTGGCGATGGCGCGGGAAATGGAGCCGCGGCTCAAGGAGCGCGAGCAGACCGAGGAGGAGACGCGCGATCTCCTGGCGCTCGCCGAACAGCTCGAGGGACTCACGCGCAATGTCGGCATGCATGCGGGCGGCGTTCTGATCGCGCCGGGCAAGCTCACCGATTTCTGTCCGCTGTATTGCCAGCAAGGTTCGGACAGCGTCGTGTCGCAGTTCGACAAGGACGACGTCGAAGCCGCGGGGCTGGTCAAGTTCGACTTCCTGGGCCTCACCACGCTCACCATCCTCGACTGGACACTGCGGTTCATCCGGCTGCTCGATCCGGCCGCCGACGTGCAACTCGAGGCGCTGCCGCTCGACGATGCCGCGGCCTACCGGGTCTTCGCCACCGGCAACACGACGGCGGTGTTCCAGTTCGAATCGCGCGGAATGCGGGAGCTGCTCACGCGCGCCCGTCCGGACCGGTTCGAGGACATCATCGCGCTGGTCGCGCTCTACCGTCCGGGTCCGATGGATCTCATCCCGGACTTCATCGACCGCAAGCACGGGCGCAGCTTCGAATACCTGCATCCGCTGCTGGAACCCATTCTTCGTCCCACCTACGGGATCATGGTGTACCAGGAGCAGGTGATGCAGGCCGCCCAGGTGTGCGCCGGGTACTCCCTGGGCGGTGCGGATCTGCTGCGCCGCGCGATGGGCAAGAAGAAGCCGGAAGAGATGGCGAAGCAGCGCGCCATCTTCGTCGAGGGTGCTGCGACCAAGGGCATCGGCGAGGCCAAGGCGAACGAGATCTTCGACTACATGGAGAAGTTCGCGGGCTACGGCTTCAACAAGTCGCACGCCGCGGCGTATGCGCTGGTGGCTTACCACACCGCCTACATGAAGGCGCATCATCCTGCGGCCTTCATGGCGGCGAACCTTTCGGCGGTGATGGACGACACCGACAAGGTGCAGCTCTTTCACGAGGATGCGCGGGCGAACGACATCCGCATCCTTCCTCCGGACATCAACACCGGCGAGTACCGTTTCGTGCCGGTCGATGGAGGCAGTGTCCGCTATGGCCTGGGCGCCGTGAAGGGAACGGGCGAGAGCGCGATCGAAAGCATACTCGCGGCACGGCGCGAGGGCGGTCCGTTCCGCGATCTGTTCGACTTCTGCCGCCGCATCGACACGAGACTTGTCAACCGCCGGGTCGTCGAGTCGCTGGTGCGGGCAGGCGCGTTCGACAGCATCGACAAGGACCGCGCGCGGATCTTCGCTTCGGTGGGCATCGCGCTGGGTGCGGCGGAACAGGCGATGCGCAGCGCCAATCAGTCGAGCCTGTTCGGCGGTGCTGCGGAGTCCAGCGTTCCGGCGCTCGCGCTCGTGGATGCCCGGTGGACCGAGCACGAGCTTCTCCAGCACGAGAAGACCGCGCTCGGTTTCTACCTGAGCGGACATCCGTTCACGGCGTACCGCGCGGAGTTCGCCAACGTGGTGCGCACTCCGCTGGCCCGGCTGGCGCCTCCCCCCATGGACGAGCCCAACCGTGGCGTCGTCCTGGGAGGCGTCGTGGATTCCATCCGGTTCCAGAAGACGCAAAGCGGACGGATGATCGTCCTCATGCTGTCCGACGAGACGGGCAGCCAGGAGATCACGGTGTATAGCGAGGTCTTCGACCAGTACCGCGACATCGTGCGCGAAGATGCCGTGCTGGTGGTGGAAGCGAAGCTGCGCGCCTTCCGCCGCGGCGGTGACGACGGGGACGGCGGCACGAGCCTGCGCATCTCCGCCGAAAAACTCTACGACGTGGCTGGCGCCCGCGCCCGGTTCGCGCGCGGGCTGCGGCTCAGCATGAACGGCGAGGCCGACGCGGACCGATTGAAGAAGTTGCTTGCGCCCTATCTCAAGGGCACGTGTCCCGTCCGCATCGAGTACCGCAACGGCAAGGCGCGCTGCGAACTGCTTCTCGGGGAGCAATGGCGCGTGACGCCGGACGATCAGCTCGTGCGTTCGCTGCACGAGTGGCTGCGCGCAGACAACGTGCGCTTCGTGTACTGACTGACACCGGCCGCCGCGCAGCGCGGTTGCAGTACACTCGGAGCGTCTTCGATCGATCGTGCCGGGCTCGCATGAGCACCGTGCGATTTCCTCCTGCGACACGGCAACACCCGTCATGACATCCGCAAATCAAGTGACGCTGATCGGCGACGATCTGCTGGACCAGACAAGCCACGAAGCGCGCCGCAGCGCCCGCGGCCGCAAGAACCTCAACTTCCATGCGGCCGAGGACGCGCCCTGCAATCGGCTGCTCAATGCAGTGGAACCGGGCTCGTACGTGCAGCCGCACCGGCATCTCGACCCGGCCAAGGACGAAACCTTCATCGTGCTGCGCGGCGCCTTCGGGCTGGTGCTCTTCGACGATGAGGGTACGGTCACTCGTGCCGTGCTGCTGCGTGCCGGCGGGAACCTCGTCGGCGCCAACGTTCCTCACGGGGTGTTCCATACCGTGCTGTCGTTCGAACCGGGATCGGTCTTCTTCGAGTCCAAGGCCGGACCCTACCGGCCGCTCGCCGACGAGGAGCGCGCGCAGTGGGCGCCGAAAGAGGGGGAGACGAGCGTTCCTGCGTTCATGACTAGGCTCGAGTCCTACTTCGACCGGGGCTGATCCTCCGCGGCCGGCGACCCGGCCGGATCTGCCAGGGAAAGCGCCAGTGCTTCGATCGCCTCCATATCCGGCACGCGCTCGTCCGACCATTTCTGGTGGCGGTACTCCCGTCCCCCGCGGCCCTTCACCAGAATCTCGATGTAGGCGCTGCCCGGAGGGCGCGGTCCTCCGGGTTCGCGTGTGTGTCCCAGCAGGCGGGTACCGGCCAGAATCAGTTCGCGCCGTTGCGGTTCGGTGAGCGGGATCTCGTGGGTCGCGGGCCTGGCACCGCGTCCGGCGGACGGGACGCGCATGAGGGTGGCGGTGCCTCCGGCGCGGAGTGTCACGATGATCGTCACGCCCAGAGGATCCGGCGCCACGTAGCGGACTTCAGCCAACTCGCCGTCGCGGCGCCCGGTTCCGGAGGCGCGACATGCGCCCGCGACGGCGCACTGCCCCAGGGCGATCAGCAGCGAACGCCGAGATCGCTTCCCGGCCACGGACCCGATCGAAGGATCAATGCAACGATGACCGGCGGCGCCCGGCGGAAATCGTCACCAGCAGGCCGCACGCCAACAACGCCCAGGTGCCCGGCTCGGGGACGGCGGACAGCACGAAGTGAGGATCGAGGGCCGCCATGCCACCCACCAGCCGGTTGTAGTCGTCGAAGGGGACGAGCACCGGATCGGAAAGGAACTGGAGGAACTGGGCGTAGTAGCGGCTGTACATCACCGGATCGTCGCTGACCGCCCCGAGGCCCATGAGGCCGTCGTTGGAAAGCGTGGGGTTCACGGCACGGTCCACCGCACCGCCCAGGTATTCGTCGTACAACCCGATCATGTGCCCGAACTCGTGCGCCTTGGTCGAGTCCGACGAATCGGCGAACCACTTGATCATGCTGTCACGGCAATCGAGCGCGTTGGGGTGGGAGTTGCAGTCCCCCGGCCGCGCCGCCACCGAGACGGCCTGGTCGAAAGGCCCTTCCAGCGTCACGTCGATGCGCAGCCCGAAGCTCAGGTCGTTGGCGAGGTCGTCGATCCGGAATTTTCCGTTCCATATGGATTCGATCTCGTCTTCCGTCTGGGACTTCCAGGCCAGCTGCTGGGCCTCGGTGAAACCCAGCGCCAGAGCGAAATTGAAGGCGATTTCCACGTGCTTCACCACGTCGGTGCCGTCGAAGTACCGCTCGTAGCTCAGTTGCCATCCGAAGGACGGGACCGACACCTGGGTGGACGTGCCGGGCACCGTATAGGTGTAGGCCGGGGAGGACAGAGTCCCGTCGACCTCATCGACCACGGCGCCAGGGGGAATGGCGGCATGCGCGGCGGCGAGCGGGGCACAGACGAGCGCGGCAAGGACGGCGAAACGTGAAGCGACGTTCATGAAAGGGTCTCCTGGAGGGCCGGCTTTCGGTCGCGCGAGCCGGAATCGTGTCGCGCGCCACAGCCTGTTGGCCCGACTGTGCACCAGAGGCCTGCTTCGGCGCAAGCGCTTCGTCCTGGCACATTCGCCAGCGCGGCGGCCCTACCGGGCGCTGAGGGCGGTACGCAGTTCCCGCAGATATCTCAGCCCTTCGATGGCCCGGCTGCCGTACCAGGAGGTCATGCCGCCGTCGATGAGCGACACGTCCGGGGTGCAGCCGGGCGGTAGGGCGGCGCGCACTTCCTCCAGGTGACGCTCGCCAAAGCTGTAGGGCTCCGTGGACAGCAGCACGTGGCGGACATCGCGCAGCAGGGGTGGCGAAAGATCCACCGAGGATAGCGCGAATGCGCGACCTCCGGCACCGTGTCCCAGCCCACCAGATTCAGCATGCGCGAGATATAGGTGTCCCGCGAGACGGTCATCCAGGGAGACTTCCAGATGAAGTAGAGGACCTTTTCGCGGGGGAGCTCCTGGACGGCGACGCGGGTTGTCTCCAGCGCCATCCCGAACGTCTCGCAGAGTTCCTCCGCCCGGGCCTCGCGCCCGAAGATCGCGCCCATGAGACGGTAAAGCTTGAGATTGTCCTCGGGTTCGATGGGATGGGTGACGACCACGTTCGGGACGAAAGCCGACAGTTCCTCCACGACCGGGCGGGGTTCTCGTCGACGTTCACGATGAGGTGGGTGGGTCCCAGCTTGCGGACCTTGGGAACATCCACCGTCTTGGTACCGCCCACTTTGGGCACTCGGCGCACGGGGCCTTTGGGATGCACGCAGAACCCGGTGCGGCCCACGATCTTGTCCTCGAGACCGAGACTGAACAGCAGTTCGGTGATGCTGGGAACGAGAGAGACGATTCTGACGACGCCCGACGCGGGCTCGTGGCAGGTCCCGGCGGCATCGATGAGGCGTGGATCGGCGACTCGGTCGGGCATGGCGTGTCCTCGAAACCCGGGGGGGCCGGACGCCCGGCGCGCCGTCGCCTCCCGGGGCGGTTGCGCCAGAATTCTAGCCCGGATATTTTTCTCGCCGGGACCGCCTCGCGTGCGGCGACGGCGCCGGAAGCTCCGGCGGTCCCGACCCGATGCCCGACGGCATCGGATTGGGTCGGAGGGCGGGGCAGATGCCTGGACTCCGACGAACGGAAAACCCCGCCGTGGCGGGGGCCGCCGGGGCGGTTTCGGTTGACGTTTACGTCAACGGCAACTTGGTGCAATAATCCGCGCCCCTTCGTCCGTCAAACGGATGGCCGGCCCGCCCACGAGGCAGGCCTTCCACCGAGTCCGGCCTTTCTCATAAAGCGAGCCCGCCATGACCGATCTCTCCGTGCAGAACCAGAGCCCCGAGTTCAAGACCGTCAACAAGGTCCGATTCGTCACCGCCGCCAGCCTGTTCGACGGCCACGACGCGTCGATCAACATCATCCGGCGTCTGCTGCAGTCCAACGGCGCCGAGGTCATCCATCTCGGCCACAACCGTTCGGTGGACGAGATCGTGACGGCAGCGATCGAGGAAGACGCCCACGGTGTCGCCGTGTCGTCCTACCAGGGCGGGCACGTGGAATACTTCCAGTACATGATCGACCTGCTGCGCAGCCGCGGCGCCGGCCACGTGAAGGTTTTCGGAGGCGGCGGTGGCGTGATCGTCCCCCAGGAAATCGCGCATCTGCAGTCGTACGGGGTGGAGCGGATCTACTCGCCCGAAGACGGCGCCAGCATGGGCCTGGTGGGGATGATCCAGGACATGCTCAAGCGCTCGGACCGGGACATCGCCAGCGAGGTGCCGGCCCATCTGGACGGGCTGACGGCAGGCGAGCGCCATGTCCTGGCCCGGGTGATCTCCGCGCTCGAGAACGAAGTCCTCCCCGATTCATTGCGCGCCGAACTCAACCGCCAGGCCGCCGGCCGCGGCAAGGTGCCGGTGCTGGGAATCACCGGCACCGGCGGCGCCGGCAAGTCCTCCCTCACCGACGAGATCATCCGCCGGTTCCGTCTGGATCAGAGAGACCGCCTGAAGATCGCCGTCGTCGCGGTCGACCCCTCGCGCAGGAAGTCCGGCGGCGCCCTGCTCGGCGACCGGATCCGCATGAACGCGAACCATCATCCCAACGTCTTCTTCCGTTCGCTGGCCACCCGCGAAGCGGGCAACGAAATCGCCGCCTGCCTGCCGGATGTGATCTCCGCCTACAAGGCCGCAGGCTTCGACCTCATCGTCGTGGAGACGTCCGGCATCGGCCAGGGTGACGCTGCGATCGTGCCGCTCGTGGACACCTCGCTGTACGTGATGACGCCGGAGTTCGGGGCCGCGAGCCAGCTCGAGAAGATCGACATGCTGGACTTCGCGCATTTCGTGGCGATCAACAAGTTCGACCGGCGCGGCGCGGAAGATGCCCTGCGGGACGTCAGCAAGCAGATGCAGCGCAACCGCGAGGCGTTCACCACGGCGCCGGACAAGATGCCCGTGTTCGGGACCATCGCTTCCCGCTTCAACGACGACGGCGTGACGGCCCTGTACGGAGCGCTTTCCGCCGAGCTCGCCGGCAAGGGGCTCGCGCTGGAGCCCGGCGCACTGCCCCGGCTGTCGATCCGCTCGTCCTCGGCCGTGAAGGCCGTCGTGCCGGCTGCCCGCGTGCGTTACCTCGCGGACATCGCCCACGCGGTCCGCGACTACAAGGCCCAGGCGCTGGTGCAGTCTCGCATTGCCCGCGAGCGTCAGCAGCTCTCGGCATCGCTTGCCATGCTGAACGCGGAGTGCAAGGAGTCGTCCCCGTCGCTCGAGGCGCTGATCAGTGTCCGCGATCAGAAGCTCGACCCCAAGGCGCGCAAGCTGCTGGAGATGTGGCCCGATCTGCAGAAGGCCTACTCGGGCGATGAATACGTCGTGAAGATCCGGGACAAGGAGATCCGCACCGAACTCACGACGACCTCGCTTTCCGGCACCAAGATCCGCAAGGTGGCCCTGCCGCGATACGAGGACCACGGCGAGCAGCTGAAGTGGCTCATGCTGGAGAACGTCCCCGGCTCCTTCCCCTTCACGGCAGGGGTGTTCGCCTTCAAGCGGGAGAACGAAGACCCCACCCGGATGTTCGCCGGTGAAGGAGACCCGTTCCGGACCAACCGCCGGTTCCATCTTCTTGCCAAGGACATGCCGGCCAAGCGCCTGTCCACGGCCTTCGACTCGGTGACGCTGTACGGCTTCGACCCCGATCTGCGTCCGGACATCTACGGCAAGGTCGGCAATTCCGGCGTGTCCATCGCGACGCTCGAGGACATGAAGGTGCTCTACTCCGGCTTCGACCTGTGCGCGCCCAACACGAGCGTGTCCATGACGATCAACGGGCCTGCGCCCACGATGCTCGCGATGTTCATGAACACGGCGATCGACCAGCAGGTCGACAAGTTCCGCGCCGACAACGGCCGCGAGCCCACGGAGGACGAAGCGGAGAAGATCCGCGAGTGGACGCTGCAGACCGTGCGGGGCACGGTGCAGGCGGACATCCTCAAGGAAGACCAGGGACAGAACACCTGCATCTTCTCGACGGAGTTCTCGCTCAAGGTCATGGGCGACATCCAGGAGTACTTCGTGCACAACGGCGTCAAGAACTTCTACTCCGTGTCCATTTCCGGCTATCACATCGCCGAGGCGGGCGCGAATCCGATCAGCCAGCTCGCGTTCACGCTCTCCAACGGGTTCACCTTCGTGGAGGCCTACCTCGCGCGGGGCATGCACATCGACGACTTCGCGCCCAACCTGAGCTTCTTCTTCAGCAACGGCATGGATCCCGAGTACACCGTGATCGGCCGCGTCGCGCGCCGCATCTGGGCCACCGCGATGAAATTCCGCTACGGCGCCAACGAGCGCAGCCAGAAGCTCAAGTACCACTGCCAGACGTCCGGCCGCAGCCTGCACGCGCAGGAGATCGACTTCAACGACATCCGCACGACGCTGCAGGCACTGATCGCCACCTACGACAACGCCAACAGCCTCCACACCAACGCCTACGACGAAGCCATCACCACGCCCACGGAGGAATCGGTCCGCCGGGCCATGGCGATCCAGCTCATCATCAACCGCGAATGGGGCCTCGCCAAGAACGAGAACCCGAACCAGGGCAGCTTCATCATCGAGGAGCTCACCGAGCTCGTGGAGGAGGCCGTCCTGGCGGAGTTCGAGCGGATCAGCGAGCGGGGCGGCGTGCTCGGTGCCATGGAAACCGGCTACCAGCGCGGACGCATCCAGGAGGAATCGCTCTACTACGAGCACAAGAAGCACGATGGCTCCTATCCGATCATCGGCGTGAACACCTTCCGCAACCCGCACGGCGATCCGATTCCGGCCACGCTCGAGCTCGCGCGCTCCACCGACGAGGAGAAGCGCTCGCAGCTCGACCGCCTGCGCAAGTTCCACGAGGACCATTCGACCGAGAGCAGCCAGATGCTGGCGCTTCTGCAGCAGGCCGTCATCGACAACGGGAACATCTTCGAAGTGCTGATGGACGCCGTTCGCTGCTGTTCCCTCGGGCAGATCTCGCACGCCCTGTTCGAGGTGGGCGGACAGTACCGAAGGAGCATGTGAGGCACGATCGGCTGTCCGCGGCGGCCGGAATCGATTCCCGGCCGCTCCGGCGGTCCGGCTGCCTCACCTGAGTCCTCCCCGTGCTCGCCTACCGTCACGCCTTCCACGCTGGCAATCACGGCGACGTGCTCAAGCACGTGTTGCTGGTGGCCGCGCTCAACCATCTCAACGCCAAGGACAAGCCATACTGGGTGGTCGACACGCACGCCGGCGCGGGCGGCTATGCGCTCTCGACAGGCTATGCGCAGCAGCGCGCGGAGTACGAGTCGGGCATCGGCAGGCTGTGGTCGAGAAGCGATCTTCCGCCCCTCGTCCGCGACTACGTCGAACATGTCCGGGCGTTCGATCTCGCCCATGCGTCGCCGCGCGCCACGGGTGAATCGGCGGGAAGCGAATCCTTCCCGCGCCAGTACCCCGGTTCCCCGGAGCTCGCCCGCGCACTGCTGCGCAGCCAGGACCGTCTGCGGCTTTTCGAACTCCATCCCACCGATCACGAGATCCTTGCAGCCCACTTTGCGGACGAGAAGCGAGCCAAGGTGGAGAACAGGGATGGCTATGGGGCGATCAAGGCCCTGCTGCCGCCACCCTCCCGGCGGGGACTCGTGTTCATGGATCCGCCCTACGAGCTGAAGACGGACTACCCCAAGGTGCTGGAAGCGGTCGAGGAGGGTCTGCGGCGTTTCGCGCACGGCATGTTCATGATCTGGGTGCCCGCGCTTTCGCGCCGCGAACCGCAGACGCTGATCGACCGGCTCAAGGCGCTGCCGGTGTCGGACTGGCTGCTGGCCAGTCTCATCGTGTCCGAACCGGACGAAGGCGGATTCGGCATGCTGGGGAGCCACGTCTTCATCGTGAACCCGCCCTGGACGCTGGCGGCCCAGCTGGAGAGGGAACTCGGCTTCCTGGCGCGGACGCTGGCCCGGTATCCCGGGTCACATCACAGACTCGAGCAGCGCGCGAGCTGACGCCGGCCCGGCTGTCGCCTTCAGTCCGGAACGATGCGCACCGCGTAGTTGGGCGGCAGATGCTGCGTCACGGTCGTCCATGAGTCCCCGGAGTCTTCCCAGATTCACAGGTTGCCGGTGGTCGATCCCATGGCGAGCAGCGTCCCGGAGGCATCGATGTCCAGCCCGTGGCCGTACACCAGATCGTAGGCCGGTCCCCGTGGCAGACCTTCGGAGAGCACCTCGAAGGACTTGCCGCCATCGCGGGTGCGGGTGACCACCAGCCGCGCTTCCACGGGTACGCGCAATTCGTCCCGGGTCGCGGGCACGAACCAGACGGTGATGGGTTCGCCATTGCTGCGCGGATCCACCGCGACGGAGTGGATTCCGGGATGTTCGTAGCCGCCTCCGAACCACTCCAGCTGCTGGGACGATCCCATAGCGGCCGCACGAGATGGAAGACATCCCCCAGCACCTGGCGCACCGTATCACCGCGGGCCTCGCATGACGGCGCGGAGATGTGTCGCTGCGGCTGCGGGGTGAAGTGGACGATGGGCATCGCGAGCGTGGCCGCCAGCTCGGGCCGGGAGCGCCCGGTCTACGCGGCCTCGCGGCCGCGCTCCGTGCAACATGGCTGTCACTTCCCCCTCGGATCCCGTCGAGGGAAGGCTTCCGGCCCCGGGTCGCGCCGTCTTCGCGTTGACCCTCCGACACCGATTTGCCAGAATCCCAGTTGTTGCAGTCCTTCCGAGTCCTCCCGACGCCGACTGGAACGCGTGTCACGACGGGCCGCCAACTCCCCGCGGTCTGGGCGAATCCCTCACGAATCCCTTTGCGGATTGCTGGAGTTCTCGATCATCGTGACGCAAGCAGGCGCCTATTCCCAGCCCAGGTTTCGTCCAGGTCCCACCACGTGCGATTGCGCCTTCGATCGCGCCGAGGAAGAAGATTGATGAGTGCAGCACAGCCATACCCGCTTTTCCCGGAGCGGGATGAGCAGGGGACGGCCGGCAGCACGTTGGCCGGCAGCCGCCACTACGCCTCGCGTGAACTTCGATGAGTTTTCGCGACACGATGACGTTCCAGAGTTCCGCTGTGGCGGGAGCGGTCGCGAGCCCTGCCGGGCCTTCCCGACTGTCCGGGTCCGTCACCGCGGCCGGGGATCGGGACTTTGTGCCGGATTTCTGGCGATTGGCGTTCCAGGAACTGCCATTGCCCGTTTGTGCGTTCGATCCTGGAACATTCGAGGTCGTCTTCTCCAATCGCGAGTGGATGTCGCTTCAGAGCAAGCGCGCGGCCTCGGATCGGCCGACGAGTCTCCAGGGTCTGTTCGGCAGCGAGTGGTCACGATTCTGCGAGGAACTCTCCGCCGATGTGGACAAAGGGCAGCCGTTTGCGCTGCCGAGGACCTATCGAGGAGAGGGCGGACTGATCCTGTCCGTGAGAAGGCTCGCCGCGAATTCCGCGCCCCCGGAAGTCGCCCTGCTGTCGGTGGCTTCCGCGTCCGCAATCGCACCTGCGTTCGAATCGGTTCCACCCCAGGGCGACGGACTCATGGACCTGTCCAGCGAGTGGCTCTGGGAGCAGGACGAGGAATTCCGATTCACCTGGTTCTCTCCCAACATCTACCGCATTCTCAAGATCGAGGCGTCCCAGAGCAGCGTGGGCAAGACGCGCTGGGAGATCGCTCCCATGGACGTGCCGGAAGATCGCTGGCGGGAACACCGGCAGACGCTTCTGCGCCGGGAACCGTTCCGCGATTTCATCATGACCCGCAAGGGCGGCGATGGCCGGCTGCACACGCTCAGCATCAGCGGTATCCCCGTCCACGACGGCGCCGGCGCTTTCCGCGGATATCGGGGGGTGGGCCGCGACATCTCCCGCAGCCGCTCGGTCGAGGACGCGTTGCGGGAGAGTGAAGCCCGCATCCGGGCGCTCGTGGAGCTGTCCGCCGATTACTACTGGGAACAGGACGAACGACTGCGCTTCACGCAGATCTCTTCCGGACACACCGGTTCCGCGGTGTGGAAGCGCATGATCGGCCGCACTCTCGACGAGTGCAGCCATGACGCGCTCAGCGAGCCGGGTCTCGCGGAGTACGCCGAAGCGACGCGCGAACTGCGAAGCTATCGCGGTCTCATCGTGCGATGTGGCGACGACCATGGCGACATGCGTGTGCTCTGCGTGAGCGGCATGCCCGTGTTCGACCGGGACGGCGCGTTCCGGGGCTATCGAGGTGTCGCGCGGGACACGACAGAGAGATGCGCCGCGGAAGAGGCATTGCGGGAATCGGAAGAGCGCTTCCGCCTGCTTGCCGAGAACATGCGCGATGTCTTCTGGATCGTCGACGCGTCCGCGCGCAACTTCCTTTACGTGGGCCGCAGTTGCGAACGCGTGTGGGGCGTGCCGCGGGAGAAGGTGTACGAGGACGCCCGCGTCTGGCACGGACTGCTGCACCCCGACGACCGGGACCTCGTGCAGACGTTCCTCCAGACGGTGCAGGAAGGCGAACCGATCGACGCGGAGTTCCGCATCGTGCGTCCCGATGGAACGACGCGCTGGCTGTCCGCACGTTCGTCCATCATGGTGAACGGACGCGGCGAGCGGCTGACGTGCGGCATCACCGAAGACATCACCGAGCGCAAGCTGCGTCACGACAGGGCGCTGGAGCTCGCCGCACGTCAGCGTGACGCGTTGGTGCGCGAGGTTCACCACCGTATCAAGAACAACCTTCAGGGTGTGGTGGGACTTCTCCGGCGCGAGGGAGTGAACAAGCCGGCGTTGCGGGAACTCGTGGACTGCGCGGTGACGCAGGTGCAGGCGGTGGCGACGATCCACGGAATGCAGGGCCGGTCCAGCCGGATGCACCTGCGTCTCGGCGAGATGGTGCAGGAGATCGTGAACATGCTGCAGTCGATCAGCTACGGGCCGCTGCAATGTTCGGTGAGCATTCCTGCCGGGGCCGACATGATCGTCGCCGAGGGGGAGGCGGTCGCGCTCGCACTCATCCTGAACGAATTGCTGCTCAATGCGGTCAAGCACTCTTGCGGCGGCAGCGCCGGTACACGGGTCCTGGTGGAGGCGCCGGACGGCCATGCGCAGATCACGATCCGGAACGCCGGAACGCTTCCCGCTTCCATGCGGTTTCCCGACGAAGGCCTGGGAGCCGGTCTGAGTCTGGTCAAGGCGCTCCTGCCCGGATCGGGTGTGGAGGTGTCGTTCGAGCAACTGAATGACGAGGTGTGTACCCGGGTCGGGGTGACCGAACCGGTGCTGTGCAACCGGCGAGAGGGGAACTCGCCGGATCCGGCGGCCGTTCCGGCCGCACCGCGGCGAGTCCCGGGGAAGAACTCATGAAATGTGGAGGGGTGCGTGCAATGGCAGGGCGGGGACTGGCGGGATCGGACGCCTCGCAGCAGCCGCATCCTGCCGTGGCCGAGTGCCGGCCGGAGCTTCCGCGGACTGCTGTGGCCGATGAGCAACGAGACCGCAAGCCGGACGAACCGGCTGCGATTGCATGATTTTGGGGGAAACGACGATGAATGACCATGCACAAACCGAAACTCAGCGCGGCCAGAGAGCCAGCCTGCTGCTCGTCGACGACGATCGGCTGGTCCTTGCCACGCTTTCGGACGGTTTGCGGGAGATGGGTTACCGGGTTTCGGTGGCGGCGTCCGGCCGCGAGGCCATGGAGGCGATTGGACGGGAGACCTTCGATCTCGTGATCCTGGACGTGCGCATGCCCGGCATGGACGGGATCGAGGTCGCGGCCCGGCTGCGGGAGACGGGCGGTCCTCCCCCTTCATCTTTCTGTCGGCCTACGGCGATCTGGACATCGTGCGCCAGGCGTTCGAGAACGGGGCGCTCGGCTATCTGCTGAAGCCGATCGACATTCCGCAGATCGTGCCGTCCATCGAAGCCTCGCTCGTGCGGGCCGCCGAGATCGGCCGGTTGCGCGAATCCGAAAGCCGGCTGGGCAACGCGCTGGTCATCGAGCAGAAGACGCGCACGGCCGTGGGCGTGCTGATGGAGCGCTACCGCATCGACCGGCAAGCGGCCTTCGAAGTGCTGCGCCACCACGCGCGCTCGTCCCGACGCAAGATCAGCGAGTGCGCGGAGGACATCCTCAAGGCCGTCGAGCAACTCAACAAGCTGACCCCGCCGAAGGACCACATCAATCGGCCATGATGGAGTTCGCGCGCGCGCCGCTCGTCGCCCGAAGATCGCTAAAGAACGACCGCGCATCGTCGTAATTCCGGTCAAGGACCTTGCGGGCGGCGTTCCTTTTCGATCCGCTGCCAAGAGCGTCCACACCGTCTCGCCGACCTAATTCCTGTCGGCCACCATCTGCCAGTGTGCTTGGGGGTCGAACATGGAGTCTTCCGTCGGGGCGCGGTCAGCACCCCTCACAGCAAGTATTGCGCATGTCCCGGAGCGCACATTCCCCCTGCCGGACGCATCGCGCGTTCGTTCCTGCGTGAAGGGAATCGGTCCGCGGTTCGAAGGCGCCCGCCGTAAATGCTGCCGGCAGCAGGGGTGCCGGTCATGAGCGCGTCGCACGCACTCCCACGCGGCGTCTACGTTACCGAGGCATCGCAGCACGTGCGCCAGGCGCGCGGCTGCATTCCGTTCCTGGATGGACCGCCGGCCGATGCCGGCGAGTCGCTGGAGAAGATGTTCCGTGCGGTCTGCACGATCCGGGGTGGCGCAGCGACCTTCGGTTTTCCGGATATCGCGTCCATCAGTCATGTGGTGCAGTCTCTGGTGGACCAGATCCGGCAAGGCGGCCTGCGTCCCACGCCCTCCCTCAAGCGCACGCTGTGTGAGGCGCTGGATTCGATCGATACGCTGCTCTCCCGGACGGCTCGCGCCGAGGTGGCGCCGGCGACGACCAGACAGGAACCCACCGAAGAAGTGGACGGTTGCGACGACCTCAAGCAAGTCCCGGCCACCGAGATCGTGGACGTCGTGCTGCGGCCATTCGACTACGACGCGCTCCATCGCGTGGTGACGCAGCTCGACGACGAGGGCCTGGTGCGGCTGCTGTATGGCCCGGATCTTCTGCCGTGCGGCAGGGTGCATTGCGTGCTGCAGCCCGCGGATCCCGACGCGACGCTCCGCCTCCATACCCGGCTGTCGTCGGTCGCCGCGCCATGCGCATTCAATGCGGACGCCGGTGAACCCGGCGGCGAGCCGGTCGGATGCAACGCGGGAAAGGGCAACTTCCCGCTCACGGACTGACCTTCGCATGCCGTTGCCAGCCACCCACCGAAAAATTCCGGCCGCGATGTCATGACTCGAGTCCACCAGCACAAGATCCGGCGGCTCATCGCCGAGCGCACCGGCCTGGTTCTTTCGCATGTTCTCGAACAGCACGTGTACGAGCACATCGTGATCCGCGCCGCCGAATCGGAAGCGGCCGGCATGGATCGCTATGTCGAGGCACTCGAGGATCCGCACGCGACGGAATGGGGCGATCTGCTGGATCTGCTCCTTGCCCACGGCGAGTTCGACTTCGATGCAGGCAACCGTCTGCAGCGTGCACTGGATCGCGTCGCGCACGTCCGAGCCCGGATTCCGCACATATGGATATGTGGCTGCGGCTTCGGAGAGAGCGCGTACTCGGCTGCGTTCTTCCTCGCCGAGCAGCGAGACTGCCGCGAATTCCCGGCCCGCATCCTCGCGACCGACGTCCATCCCGACGCACTCGCTGCAGCGTCAGCCGGCGTGTATCCCCTGCGCTGCGTCACGAGAATGGCGCACGACAGGGCGTCCCGGTTCTTCCTTCGCGGCACGGGAGGATGGAGCAGGTTCGCGCGGGTACGCGCGGAGTACCGGCAGACGATCGAGTTCCGCAGGCTGGACGTCGGGCTGCCGGTGTGGCCGGCGTGGGGCCCGTTCGACGTGATATTCGTCACGGGCAAGGCTTTCGGCCAGGCCGGCCGACCTCCGCTGCTCATCCGTCAGAGATTGGACAGTCTCCTGCGCGACGACGGAGTCGTCGCATGGGAGCCGATGCGGTGGAACGACCGGTACGAGGCGCAGACGTCCGTGCCGGTCCGGCTTGCGGACAGATCGGCGAGGGTGGAGCGCCGGCCCACCGCGTGAGAGCCGGGGAGGGTTCGCTCACCCGGCCGGCACATTGCGCGGAACCCAGCATGCGGCGACCTTCGTCAGCGCGTCGACGGTCATCGGGCGCCCGAACAGGAATCCCTGGGCGCATTCGCATCCCATGGAGGCGAGCAGGGCGTGCTGTTCCGGTGTTTCCACGCCTTCGGCCACGATACCGATTTCCAGGGCACGGCCGAGGGACACCATCGCTCTGACGATGGAACGTGCGTCATCGTCCGCCATCGCATCGTGGACGAACGAGCGGTCGATCTTGAGCACGTCGACCGAGAACCGGCGCAGGTAGCTCAGCGAGGAATGACCCACGCCGAAATCGTCGACGGCGAGCCGCACCCCGCGCCGCTCGAGACTGTGCAGCGCGGACATGGTCGCCGGCACGTTCTCCATCAGCGTGCCCTCGGTGATCTCCAACTCCAGCAGCGACGGCGCCAGTCCGGAACGCATGAGTGCCTGTTCCACCAGGGACGGGAGCCGTGGGTCCTTGAACTGTCCGTTGGACAGATTGACGGCCACCCGCAGGCTGCACCCAAGCCGGCTGTTCACCCGGGCGATGTCCCGGCAGGCCCGCGAAATGACCCATTCGCTCAGCGTGGCGATCTGGCCGATGTCCTCGAGCAGACGGATGAACGTGTCCGGCATGACGGTGCCGCGGCGCGGATGGTGCCAGCGAAGAAGCGCCTCCACTCCGATGAGGCGGCCGGAGAGCATGTCCACCTGGGGCTGATACATGAGCGCGAACTCCTGCCTCGCTGCCGCGCCACGCAGGTCCGTTTCCAGCGCCAGGTTCTCCTGCGCTGTTGCGCTCATCTCCGGGCGGAAGAAGGAGAAGCCATTGCGACCCGTGTTCTTGGCGTCGTACATCGCGATATCGGCGTGTTTGAGGAGCGTGGCGGGGTCCGCGCCATCCTGAGGATGGATCGCGGCACCGATGCTTGGAGACACGTAGAGGGCACGGCCCAGCACGTCGAAGGGAGGAGCAAAGCCGGCCACGATCTTCTCCACCACCCTCCTGCAGTGGGCGAGACCCTGAAGATCCCGCAGGATCACGGTGAACTCATCTCCGCCGAGACGTGCCACCGTGTCGGATTCCCGCAGACAGGCCCGCAGACGAAGGGCGACGCAGCGCAGCAGTTCGTCTCCCGCCTCGTGCCCCAGCGTGTCGTTGATGAGCTTGAACCGGTCGAGATCCAGATAGAGCAGGCCCACCGGCTTGCCGCTCCTGCCGCAAGCGGTGATCGCCTGTGCCAGCCGATCCAGGAACAGGTTGCGGTTGGGCAGTCCGGTCAGAACGTCGAAGTTGGCCAGCTGGTTGAGCCGCTCCTCGATGGAGACTTGCTGCGAGACGTCCCTTGCCGTCGACACATAGTGAGTGATCCTGCCGGCGCCGTCGCGGATGGGGCTGATGGTCTTCTCTTCGTGGTACAGCTCGCCGTTCTTGCGCCGGTTCACGAAGCGGCCGCGGAAGACGTTTCCGCTCGAGAGCGTGCTCCACAACGACCGGTAGAAGTCCCTTCCGTGCAACCCGCTGCTCACGAGCCGCATGCTGCGGCCCCTTGCCTCGCTCCATTCGTAACCGGTCACCTCCTCGAACGAGCGGTTGACATACTCGATCGTCCCGCGCGAGTCGGTCACGGCGATGGCGTCTCCGGTCTGTTCGACGGCCACGGCCAGACGCTCGGTCTCCTGCAGTCTGCGCTGCAGCGGGGACGAATCGCCCACCACGAAGTGGCGCACACTGGTGCCGCTTGCCTGCAACTGGCACCGGGACAGGGTGGCGGGAAACCGTTCTCCGTCCGGACGCATCGCAGTTACACGCAGGACGGCTCCGGCAACCCCGATGTCCGGCGGAAGATCTCCGTTCCGTGCGAGCCACTGGCCCGGGAAGGCGCAGGAAGGGAACAGCGCCAGGAGCGGCCGGCCGATCAAGTCCTGGCGGGAACACCGGAATATGGCCTCCGCGTGTTCGCAGGCATCGACGAGGTTGTCCCGTTCGTCCGCGACGAGCAGGCCGTGGGTGATCAGAGTGTCGCTGTAGTCCCGGGCCGCCGCAGCCGCATTGGTGCCTTCGCCGCCACGGGCAGGCCTGCGCCAGTGCAGAGCGCCATCGAGGGAGTGCCCCATCCGCTTCCTCCATCCTGCCGACGGGTCCTGAGCGGTCCGGAGGCAGGGATATCGTTGCGGCGGAAGGTCGGCCGGAGTGTCCAAGGAGCGCCGCTTAGAGTGGGCGGCGCGTGCCCGGGGCACGACAGCAGAGGGTCGCGCCGGAGCACTGGGAATTCTATCCCTGTCTTTCCTTACTGTCGCGCGGCATCGGGCAGCTGCACCCGAATGTAGGGATCGGTGAGCGTCACCGCGGTGCGGACGCCCTCCGGTGTGTTGCAGATCTCGACCGACATGCCCGCTCCAGGCATCAGCGCGCGAACCAGACCGAGACCGGTGCCGGCATCGGTGTGTTCGTCGAACCGGAAGGCCGCAGGCAGGACGCCGGAATTGCTGATCACGACGCGGATCTGGTCCTCTGCGTGGTCCAACCCCACGCTCACGTGGGTCCCGGGTCCCTTCGCGTGCTTGACGGCATTCATCATGAGTTCGTTCAGTACGAGAGCGATGCCGGCGGCTTCGCCTTCGAGGACGCCGTAGCGCCGATGCGCTGCGTCCGACTGCTGCAGAAGAATCGGCTGTGCCGTGAGTTCCTCGAGCATTCGCGCAATGGCGCTCACGATGTCGCACACGGCCACCCGGTCGGAGCCGCGGCCGGACTGGAGTCCGTGCACCAGCGCGATGGACTGCACCTGCGAGATCGCCGCTTCGAGCGGCGCCGATCGCCCCCCGGAAAGTCTCGCGTGCTTGCGCAGCAGACCCACGACACCCTGGAGGCTGTTCTTGATCCGATGATGGACCTCGCGCACGAGGACGTCACGCTGGCGTTCCGCATCCTCCAGAAGCCGCCGCTGGTGCTGCACGCGGTCGGTGATGTCCTCGGTGACGCCGCAGACGAGCATCCGCCCCCGCCGGTCCTTCATCGGAGTCGAACGAGCTGTCAACCAGCGTGCCTGTCCGTCCGGCCGGACAATGCGGAAGTCCACTGTCACGCTCTCGCCTTGCCTCTGACGCTCCACGGCGTCGTCCAGGTTCGGCAGGTCTGCAGGATCGACCAGCTCGCGCCAGGCGCCCGGATTGTTCCTCGCTTCGTCGGGCGTCAGCCCCCATACGCGCTGCACGGCAGAGCCGAGGTACTCGATGCGCTCGAGCGAGGGGTCGCTGATCCACAGCACCTCCTGCGTGTTGTCGGTGATGAGCCTGAACTGCTCGAGCGTGTCCTCGAGATCCGTTCGGGTCTCTCGTTGTGCGGTGATGTCCTCGCCCGTGGCACAGATGCTCACGGTTCCAGTCTCGACAGAGGTCTGGAACGTGTACTGCTCCCTGAGCCACCGGATCGTTCCGTCCGGCCGGACCATCCGGTGTTCCGAAACGAGCCTTTCGGACCTGGGACCGTGCAGCCACGTCTCAAACCTTTCCAGGTAGTAAGGTCGATCGGCGGGGTGGATGGATCGCACGCGGGCGGACGGATCACTGCAAAGACCCGTCGCCGTCATTCCACTCAGGGTCTCGTAGGCAGGATTGACATACTGGAGGCGCATCTCGCCGTCATCGAATTCCGCGAACCAGACCGTGGCTTCGATGTTCTGGATCAGTTGGCGGAAGCGATCGCGCAGGTCCCGCACGGGATGCAGGGAGTCTGGGAGACCTGGCACCTCCCGATCTCGCCCGGGCGATCCATCCGCCAGAATGTCACCGAGCGTTCTGCGGTCGGTCAGGTCACGGACGTGCAGGAGAGCGGTCAATGCGCCGTCCGGGCCCAGCGGGGCAACGGCGGCATGCACCTCGAAGTGCCAGACTCCGTCCGAAAGCACTGCCGGGAACTCCACCGCGCGCGGGGCTGCGTGTGTGAAGACATGATCAAGGGCAGCTTCGAGGGCGTCCACGCATGCCTCGGGCAGCGCCAGCTCCTTCAGCAGCCGGCCCGTGCAACCGGCAGCGTCGACGCCCCACCGGGCAACGGCGCGGCTGGCGAGAAGGCATCGTCCGTCGCGGTCGAAGCAGAACTGGATGTCGGGAGAGAGGTCGCAGAGCGCGCTCAAGAGCGCGTAACCGGAGGGTGGCGCTCCAGTGGGGGACACATGCGGCGCCGCGATCATCGTGGAATTGCCCGATGGAGAAGTCCCCTTCGACTCCGGGCGGAGTTTCGTTCGCGGCGCAGCAGGCAATTTATTTCCGATATTGCTCATCCGATCCCCATCACTCCGGACCGCAGGGGATACGTTGGTGTGGCATGGGGTCGAAGCACCGCGGGGATTCGGCGGCACGCGAAGACGCTTTCGGTGAACGGCGAGGGCCGCAAGTCTCTTCCGGATCACTATCGCGAACTGGTCCGGGCAAGTCAAGACGCCGCAGATCCCAGCGGCGACGGCATGCGGAAGGCTGCGTCTGCAGTGCCGGCCAGGTCTGCGGGGTTATGATCGGACCACCCAATGCTGCTGGAGACATCACATGACCGAGCAGGCACGACAACTGCGATCCGTGATCGCCGATTCCTCGTCGGCACGAAGCCGGATGAGCCCGGGCGAATGGGAAGTTCGCTGCGATCTCGCGGCCGCCTATCAGCTCGCTCACCTGTTCCGCTGGACCGATCTCATCTTCACTCACTTCACTGCCCGGGTGCCCGGCACGCGGCACATGCTCATCAACCCGTACGGTCTCATGTTCGACGAGATCACCGCGTCGACCCTGGTCAAGATCGACGAGGAGGGCGACGTCATCGAGGATTCCACAGGCCTGGGAGTCAATCATGCCGGCTTCGTGATCCACGGTTGCGTTCATGCCGCGCGGCCCGAGGTGAACTGCGTCATCCATACCCATACCCGGGCCGGAGTTGCCGTGTCGGCACAGAAGGACGGGCTGCTCGCACTGAGCCAGCACGCGCTGCGTACTTTCGGGATGCTGACGTATCACGACTACGAAGGCATTGCGCTCGAACTGGATGAGCGCACTCGGCTCGCGCGGGACCTCGGTCCGGAGTCGAAGGCGATGATCCTGAGAAACCACGGCCTGCTTTCGCTGGGAGCCACGGTCGGCGAGGCGTTCGAGCTCATGTATTACCTGGATACCGCCTGCCAGATCCAGATCGACGCGCTGGCCGGAGGCCGGAACACGGTGATCGAAATCTCCGAGCCAGTCGCGCAGAAGGGCTACCAGCAGTTCCAGGGACCGGGCGGAGCGGAAGTCAGCAAGGCTTGGACCGCGCTCGTGCGGATGCTCGAACGCAAGGGAGTGGATTACCGCTGCTGACCCTGAGCGCGGGGGTGCCGCAAGCGGACCCGTCCCGGGTTCGCTGCGCGCCGACCCCGGCTCGCACCGCATGAGCACCATCGTCCATCAGTTCGGCCTCGTCGCGCCCCACTTCGTCCTGGTTCTCATCGGATTCCTGCTGGCGAAATCCGGCAAGTGGCCCAAGGCGGTCAGCGATTCCCTGGCGGCCTTCGTCTTCGCGGTGGCCGTGCCGGCGTTTCTCTTCCGCCTCATGAGTGATCCCGGACGGTTGCCGCCGTTCGATGCCCGGCTGCTGCTCGCGTTCTTCGGGGGATGTCTGCTGACGTTTCTCGCCGGACGCCTGGGTTCGTGGTGGCTCTTCCGCCTGAACGGAGTCCAGCAGACCGTGTTCGGGCTCGGCGGCGTCTTCTCCAACAACGTGCTCCTGGGCATTCCGCTGGCAAAGGCCATGCTGGGGGAGGCCGGCGTGGGACCCGTCGCGCTGGTCATCGTGTTCAACGCGATCATCCTGTGGTCGCTCGCCACCGTATCCGTCGAATGGGCCCGCCACGGCGAGGTTTCAGTGAAGGGTTTTGCACGGACCGCAAAGCAGGTGCTCACCACGCCCGTGATCGTAGGGGTCATTTCCGGCGCCGCCTTCGGGCAGACGGGATGGCAGCTGCCGTTCATCCTGGATGAGCCGTTGCGCATGGTGGGCCAGTCTGCTGCACCGCTCGCGTTGATCGTCGTGGGGATGGGACTGTCGGAATACGGCGTGAAGGCGGGCTGGCAGGAAGGTTCCGGCATCACCGTTCTCAAGCTGCTGATCCAGCCGCTCATCGTCTGGACCATGGCGCACCTTCTGGGCTTGCCTCCGCTGGAGACCCAGGCCGTGGTACTGCTGGGTTCGCTCCCCGTGGGCATCAACGTCTATGTGATGTCGCGGCAGTTCGAGGCACTGCAGGGCCCGGTCGCATCGGCCATGGTGTTGTCCACGGCCATCTCCGCCGTCACGACGCCCTTGCTCGTCGCGCTCGCGAAGCATTAGGGAAGGCCCGGCCAGGCAGACTGGCCGGCCCGCGCGCAACCGCCGCGCACGGGCGGACCGGGTGAGATTGCGGGCGCGACCCGGTACCATCGCGCCCTCCGCACGGCGCCGGATTCGGCCCGGACGAACTCGGGCGGATGGCAGACGTTTCAGGTGGCGGGCGCGCGTGCTCCATGCGCCGTCGTGTGGGCCTTGCCGTCGCCCGCCCGCCCCCGGACCCTGCATCGGGACCACTTGCAACCATCCGATTTTCCGCAGAGGAGCGACCGCATGATCGAGATCCACGACAAGCCCGCCGCCGGAACCACGATCCGGCTGCATCCATCCGACAACATCGTCGTAGCCAGGACCGATCTGCCGATCGGAGCCCGGCTGGATCCGGAAGGCATGACGAGCCGCAGTCAGGTCCAGGCCGGGCACAAGATCGCGGCGCGTCCGATCCGCAAGGGCGAGCCGATCGTGAAGTACAACGTGACCATCGGCTTTGCCTCGGCGGACATCGTTCCGGGCACCTGGGTACACGCGCACAACATGGAGTTCCGGGAATTCGATCGAGACTACGCCTTCTCAGAGGATTACCGCGCGGTCGAATTGCTGCCGGAATCGCAGCGGGCGAGCTTTCTCGGCATCGTGCGGGGCGACGGCCAGATTGCCACGCGCAACTACATCGGCGTGCTTTCCACCGTGAACTGCTCCGCCACCGTGGTGCACAAGATCGCCGAGTGGTTCACGCCCGAGCGGCTCGCGGACTTTCCCAACGTCGATGGAGTCGTGGCATTCGCGCATGGCTCCGGCTGCGGCATGGAGCAGACGGGCGAACCGATGGATCTGCTGCGGCGGACATTGGGTGGCTACGCTCGCCACGCGAATCTCGCCGGGTGTCTGGTCGTGGGGCTGGGCTGCGAGAGAAACCAGGTGAGCGGGCTTCTGAAGGAGCAGTCGCTGCAGGAGAACTCCCGGCTCAAGGCGTTCGTCATGCAGGAGTCGGGAGGCACACGGAAGACGATCGAGGCCGGCATCGCGGCCGTTCGCGAAATGCTTCCCGCCGCCAATCGCGTGACGCGCGTGCCGGTGCCCGCGAGCCACATCACCGTCGGACTGCAGTGCGGAGGCTCCGACGGTTTTTCGTCGATCACGGCCAATCCGGCGCTCGGTGCCGCCATGGATCTGCTGGTGCGTCACGGAGGCACGGCCATCCTTTCGGAGACTCCCGAGATCTACGGCGTCGAACACACCCTCACGCGCCGGGCAGTATCGCGGGAAGTGGGCGAGAAGCTGATCGAGCGCATCCGCTGGTGGAAGGACGAGTACACCGTGGGCCGCGACACGCAGATCAACGGACGTGTGAGTCCGGGCAACCAGTCAGGCGGGCTGGCGAACATCCTGGAGAAGTCGCTCGGTTCGTCCATGAAGGGCGGCACGGGGCCCCTGATGGCGGTGTACCGTTACGCGGAACCGGTCGTGCAGAAAGGGCTCGTCTTCATGGACACGCCCGGATTCGACCCCTGTTCGGCGACGGGACAGATTGCGGGGGGCGCCAACGTGATCCTGTTCACGACGGGCCGGGGCTCGATGTTCGGTGCCAAGCCCGTCCCGTCCATCAAGCTCGCGACCAACACGCCCATGTACCAGCGGCTCGAGGAAGACATGGACATCAATTGCGGGGAGATCCTGGACGGCAGGGTCTCCGTGCAGGAAATGGGGCGGCAGATTCTGGATCACATTCTCCGCGTCGCATCCGGCGAGCGCAGCAAGAGCGAACTCCTGGGCCTCGGTGACCATGAATTCGTGCCCTGGAACATCGGGGTCGTGGGCTGATGGACTCAGGCTCGGGCGGTGGCGGGAGCCGGACCTCCTTGGGGAGGAACCGATGAGGCCCGCCGCAGCAGCCAGATGGCGATGACCATGTTGAGCACGTTCCACGCAGTGCCGTTCAGGAAAGCAGCACGGTAGCCGCCGGTGAGATCGAATATCGCGCCGGACATCCATCCGCCCAGGGCCATGCCGACGATGGTGGCCGTGATGGTCGCGCTGATGCGGGCGCCGGCCTGTGCCGGCGGGAAATGCGCGCGGATGATCATGGCGTAGGAGGGAACGATTCCGCCCTGCGACAGGCCGAAGAGGGCCGACACGATGTACAGCGGCACCAGCCCGTCGAAGGGGAGGAACAGCAGCAGTGCCGCGCCCTGAAGAGTGGATCCCAGGAGCAGCGTTTTCAGCCCGCCGATGCGATCGGAGATCCAGCCGGACGCGAGCCGGCTCACGATTCCGAAACCCAGCATGAGCGACAGCATCTCCGCGCCACGCGCGGGACCGTAGCCGAGGTCCGCGCAGTAGGCCACGAGGTGCACCTGCGGCATCGACATGGCGACGCAGCAGGCCACGCCCGCCACCAGCAGGGCCGTCTGCAAGGTCGACGGGCGCAATCCCAGCGGACGCTGCATGGCGATCGCAGCCGCGCCCGCGGGCGCGGCTGCGGCGGGCGATCGGCGACGCAGCACCCAGGAAAGCGGCAGCATCGCGACGAGACAGAACACGGCGATGCCGGCGTAGGTCGCGCGCCATCCTGAGGTGGCGATGAAGTGCTGGATGACCGGCGGCCAAAGTACTCCGCCCAGGTAGTTGCCGCTGGCGAAGATGCCCACCGCCAGCCCGCGACGGCGGGCGAACCACAACGACGTGTCGGCCAGCAGCGGGGCAAAGGTGGCGGCGCACCCCGTGCCGATGGCGATGCCCTGTGCAAGCGCGAACATCCACAGGCTGCCTGCGAACGATGCCGCCAGGAATCCGGCGGACAGCACGGCAATGCTGACCGCCACCGGGAGGAAGATGCCCACGCGGTCGCTTGCCCTTCCCACCAGCAGTCCTGCAGCGGCGAAACCGATCATGGTGAGCGTGTAGGGCAGCGACGCGTCGGCGCGGGCCACACCGAATTCCGCCTGTACCGCCGGGAGCGCCACGACGACGGACCACATTCCGACAGCGCCCAGCGTGGAAGAGGGCCAGAGCGAGCCACAGACGCAGCCACGCGTAATCGGAGTCGATGTCCGCCGAGCGCGTGGCATCGGTGCCGACGGTGAAAACGGTGGCTTTGCTCGATGATCGAGGCGGCATGCAGAGTCTCTGAAAGGCGTCCTGGCCCGGCGACGTGCGGCGCGCCGCGGAGTCCGCTTCGGGATCGACCTTGCACTCGCGCCTTCGGACAGAACCATACACCAGAAGAACGCACACGCCGCACCGCCGCGGTGAGTTATGATTTTCCTGTCGTGCCGCGTCCTGCGTCGCGCTCATTCCTCTTCACGGTTTCCATGGCCGAAGATCGCGACTGGTCCTTCCCACCCGATCTGCAACCCAAGCAGCGCGACGTGGCTTTCGAATTGCAGCCGGTCCTCGATGCGGTGGTCTCCGTGCGAACGGAGATTCCGGACAACGCCTTCACCGCCTCGATCCTCGGTACCGAGCGCGCTGGAAGCGGTGTCGTCATCCGCGACGATGGTCTCGTGCTCACCGTCGGCTACCTCATCACCGAGGCCGAGACGCTGTGGCTCACGACGAACGACGGGCACGTCGTCCCCGGCCACCCCCTGGCCTACGACTTCACCACCGGCCTGGGGCTCATCCATCCGCTGGGCAAGCTGCAGGTGCCTTCGATTGCCCGCGGTTCGGCGGCGCGCATCGTGGCGGACGACGAAGTGTTCGTGATCGGCCACGGTGGGCGCGAGCATTCCCTGCGGACGAAGGTCGTCGCCCGGCGCGAGTTCGCGGGCTATTGGGAATACCTGCTCGACGATGCGCTGTTCGTCTCGCCGCCGCATCCTCAGTGGGGCGGGAGTGCGCTCGTGGACCAGGAGGGGTTTCTGATCGGTATCGGTTCTCTGCTGGTCGAGGAAGTCGTCGATGGCAATCGCGTCCAGGGCAACATGTTCGTGCCCATCGATCTCCTGGAGCCCATACTCGATGATCTGTTGCGCACCGGTCGCACCGCGAACCCGCCCCGGCCCTGGATGGGCATGTACGTGACCGATGCCCAGGGCCAGCTTGTGGTGGCGGGTCTGGCCCGGTCAGGCCCCGCCGAACGCGCAGGCGTGATGGTGGGCGACAGGGTGGTCGATGTGGCGGGCGAGCGGGTTCACTCCCTTGCGGATCTCTTCCGCGCTGTCTGGCGGCTCGGACCGGCGGGAGTCGAAGTTCCGCTCGCTTTCCGCCGCGAGGACGCCATGGTGCGGGTGAGGCTCATCTCCGCCGACCGCTCGGATTTCCTCAAGAAGCCACTCCTGCACTGAATGGGCGAGGTAGGTCGGCGGGAGCTGGAAGACGACGCCGTTCGCCGGGCCGTGAGGGAGGCAGGATTCGGACACTTGCTGCTCCCCGACGACGTTCTCGATGCCTCGCTCGAGGCGACGCTGTCGCTGCGCGAGCCGGAACTGCCTGTGTGGGTCTTCGCCTACGGCTCGCTGATCTGGCGGCCTCTCATGCAACATGTCGAGAGACGTGATGCCCAGGTGCACGGGTTCCATCGCGGTTTCTATCTGCGCTCGTTCGTCAACCGTGGCTCGCCGGCCCGGCCGGGCCTCGTGCTCGCCCTGGATCGGGGCGGTTCATGCCGGGGAGTGACCTACCGTCTGGAAGAGGATGCCGTTGCCGGGGAACTCCGGCTGCTCTGGCGGCGCGAAATGATCATGGGGACCTACGAGCCGCGCTGGCTGCGCGCACAGACGCCAGGCGGAGCCGTGCAGGCTCTGGCCTTCGTGGTGAACCGCGCGCTCCCGCTGACCTACGCCGGACGGATCAGCGACGAGGAGATCGTGCAGATCGCGCGCACGGCACGGGGCCACTACGGGTCGTGTGCGGAGTACGTCATGCAGACCGCGCTGAGTCTCGAGAGCGCGGGTATGCCGGATCGACGTCTCAGCCGGCTTGCGGAGAAGCTCAAGGATCAGCGCTGAGCACGCGGATCGCGGTTCGAGCGGGCCTTCGGTCAGGTCATCGCGAGCGGCTTCTTTCTCGAGGGAGGCGGAAACGACTGGTCGACTTCCGCGAGATCCCGGTCCGTCAGGCGTACGCCACAGGCGCCGAGATTCTCCTCGAGGTGACGGGCCTGCTGTGCCTTGGGAATCGCGATCACTCCCTGCCGACGCAGGACCCACGCGAGGGCAGCCTGGGCGGCGGTCGCATCGTGCCGTGCCGCGATGCGAGCAAACGCCGGATCGCCGGCCAGCGCGCCCTGATCGATCGGACAGTAGGCCATGAGCGGGACGCCACGATCCTGTTGCCAGGGAAGCAGATCGAACTCGACGCCGCGCTCCGATGCCGAGTAGTACACCTGGTTCAGCGCGCATTGCGGCCCTGACGGGAGTTGCCACAGTTCCTCCATGTCCGCCATGTCGAAGTTGCTCACGCCCCAACGCGCAATGAGCCCTTCTGCCCGGAGTTCCTCGAACGCCTCGACGGTCTCCCGCAGCGGCACACGGCCTCGCCAGTGCAACAGATAGAGATCCAGCCGTTCCAGTCGAAGCCGGGCGAGAGAGCGCCGGCACGCCTGGGGCACACCTTTGCGGCTCGCGTTGTGAGGGTAGACCTTGGACACCACGAACACGTCCTCGCGGCTCACGGTGCCGGCTTCGATGCTGTCGCCCAGTGCCTGTCCCACCACCTGCTCGGCGCCGCCTTCGCCGTACATTTCCGCGGTGTCGACAAGGCGGTACCCCAGCTCCAGCGCGGTTCGCACTGCAGTGACTTCCCGTGCGCGGGAGCGCTCGCTTTCGCCCATCCGCCATGTCCCCAGGCCAAGGGCGGGAACGCTCGTGCCATCAGGCAGCCGTACGGCCGGAGGCGAAGGAGGATTCATTTTGCGAACAGGCGCGATGGGTCGGCGAATGCCTTGAACTCGAGCGCATTGCCGCAGGGGTCGAGAAAGAACATGGTGGCCTGTTCGCCGACTTCGCCCTTGAACCGGATGTGAGGCTCGATCAGGAATTCCACACCTCGCGTCCGCAGCCGCTCCGCGAGCGCGGACCACTCGTCCATGGAGAGGACGACCCCGAAGTGACGCACCGGAACGCTGTCGCCATCCACCGGGTTCGTCCGCCGGTGTCCCGCTTCGTCCGGGGCGAGATGGGCGACGATCTGATGCCCGTAGAGATCGAAGTCGATCCACTCCGCGGATGACCGTCCTTCCGGACACCCCAGGAGGCCGCCGTAGAAGCTGCGGGTGGTCTCGAGCGAAGTGACGGGAAAGGCGAGATGGAACGGGTGTGTCACAGGCATGGCGATCGTCTCTGCGGAAATTCGTGTGCATCGGGTGCGCGGGGGCATCCTCGCCCGCAGGCCGCGCGTTCGTCCGGATTCTGACAGCAAACCGCGCGCGTTTGCGCTGCCCCCGGTCCGAGGCTAACCTCGCGATTTCCCGATGTCCGCCTGCATACTGCGGACTGCGAGATCCACCGGTCGCACCTGACGATGAACACAAAGGAGGAAACGAAAATGGACGCCGCCAGACAAGCCGAACTTCTCGCGGATGCGGGGCGTTATCTAGCGGGCGGCGGAACCGGTCTTTTCATTCTGCCGCCGGAGCTCAATCTTGTCGTGGCCAGAGGCAAGGGCAGCCGGGTGTGGGACGTCGCAGGCAGGGAGTATCTCGACTATCACCTTGGCTCCGGTCCGGTTCTTCTCGGACACGCGAACGAAGCAGTCACCGAAGCGGTTCAGGCCCAACTCGGCAAGGGCACGACGTACTTCTTTCTCAACGAACCGGAGATACGGCTCGCAAAGCGGCTGGTCGAGGCGATTCCCTGTGCCGACGTCGTCCACTACACCGGTTCGGGAACCGAGGCGACCTACTATGCACTGCGCATCGCGCGGGCATGGACGCGTCGGACGAAGATCCTCAAGTTCGAAGGTGCCTGGCACGGGATGCACGACTACGGCCTGTGGGGCACCGTACCTGCCAAGCCTTCGCAGTATCCGCAGTCCCTCCCCGACTCGGTGGGCGTCCCGAACCAGGCGGGAGAAACGGTTCTGGTGACGCCGTTCAACGAGACCGAGCGTGCCGTCGCCATGATCGAGCGGCATGCGGACGAACTGGCTGCCGTGATCGTGGAGCCCCTGCAGCGGGTGATCCAGCCCGAGCCGGGATTTCTGGAGGCGATCAGAAAGGTGACCCGTGACCGGGGCATCGTGCTGATCTTCGACGAGATCGTCACCGGGTTTCGCATTGCCTGGGGCGGTGCGCAGGAACGCTATGGTGTTCTGCCCGATCTCGCCTGCTACGGCAAGGCCATCAGTGGCGGATTCCCGCTGGCTGCCGTGGCCGGAACGGCCGAGGTGATGTCCGTGCTCGATGCTCGCAGCCGACCCAAGGCTGACGTCGTGTGGGCGACCAACACCCTGAACGGCAATCCGGTGTGCGCAGCGGCGGGTCTTGCGGCTCTTGATCAGCTGTCGCAGCCCGGCGTCTACGACCGGCTGCATCGTGTCGGATCCCGGCTGCGCTCCGGCATTCTCGAGGCCGCGCAGCGGCACGGCTTCGCGGTGCAGGTACCCGGGGAGGACGCCGTATTCGGCGTACGCTTCACGGCCCACAAGCCATTGCGCACATGGATGGATCTGACCACGTCGGACAAGGACCTTGGCTGGCGTTGGGCCATCGAACTGATGAAGCGCGGGCTGCTCGTGAACCCCAACGAGAAGTTCTATATCTCCATCGAGCACACGGATGCCGACGTGGATCACACGCTGGGCGTTGTCGATGAGGCGTTTGCGGCGTTGCGCGCAGGTTCCTGAGGCCGGGTCCGATCGGGTCCGGCGAATGCGTGCAGGGCCCGGGGTGGTAACGCAAGTGCCGGCCCATGCGTGCCGAAATTGCGGAGTCCGGTTGCACTGCGGACGGCGTCCGGCGCGCGCTGAGCGGCCTTACAATGCCTGGCTCCAGGCAGAGCTCATGAGGCAATGGCGGTAACGCGTCGAGGACGTTACAGGATGAGTCCTTGGCCCGGTCGCGTGGGCTGTGGCGGCGTCCGTCACCTCGATCGGAGCTCTCGGCGGGACTTGGGCAACATCCATCAACATCATTGAAAGTGGGAGCAGGCGATGAGTGCGAACGGCAAGGTGGCGTTGGTCACGGGGGCGGGAACGGGTATCGGCAAAGCGGCGGCGCTGGCACTGCTGAAGGCAGGCTATAAGGTCGCCCTTGCCGGGCGCCGTCTCGAGCCGCTGCAGCAGGCAGCCAGGGATTCCGGCGCGTCTGCCGACATGACACTTGCCGTGTCCACCGATGTGGCGGACCCGGCGTCCGTCAAGGCGCTCTTCGCGACCGTCAAGCAGACGTGGGGCCGGCTGGACGTGCTCTTCAACAATGCGGGCGTCGGCGCACCGGCCATTCCCATGGAGGACCTCACCTTCGAGCAGTGGAAGACGGTCGTCGACATCAATCTGACCGGGCCGTTCCTCTGCACCCAGGAAGCGATCCGCATCATGAAAGAGCAGACGCCCCAGGGGGGACGGATCATCAACAACGGGTCCATCTCGGCACACGCTCCACGACCCAATTCCGTTCCCTACACTGCCACCAAGCACGCGATCACCGGACTCACCAAGTCCACGTCGCTCGATGGCCGCAAGTACAACATCGCCTGCGGCCAGATCGACATAGGCAATGCCGGTACGGAACTCACCGCGCGGATGGCAAAGGGTGTGCCCCAGGCGAACGGCGAACTGGCGGTGGAGCCGTTGATGGACGTCAATCACGTGGGCGAAGCGATCGTTCACATGGCCGGCCTGCCCCTGGAAACGAACGTGCAGTTCCTGACGATCATGGCGACCAAAATGCCGTTCGTGGGACGAGGCTGAGTCACGAGATGCCGGGGGCGCAGGGCAGGCCGGATGCAGCACCCGCCTCCCTGCGGCGAATCGGTGAGGGCATCCGATTCAGTGTGCTGCCGCCTCTTTCTCTTTACGTTCATGTGCCGTGGTGCCTGCGGAAGTGCCCCTACTGTGACTTCAACTCGCATGAATCCCGCGAGCCGATTCCCGAGAGCCGATACGTCGACGCACTGATCGCGGACCTCGAGAGCGTCGTGCCGGAAGTCTATGGCCGGCGAGTGGAAACCGTTTTCTTCGGCGGCGGAACTCCAAGTCTCTTCTCGCCAGAGTCTTTCGATCGTTTTCTGTCTGCCGTGCGCGCGCTTCTCGGCTTGGAACCGGACGCCGAGATCACGCTGGAAGCCAATCCCGGGACGTTCGAACAGGCCAAGTTCCAGGCATTCCGGGAATTGGGCATCAATCGTCTGTCCATCGGGATCCAGAGCTTCAAGGATCGCTTCCTGACGTCGCTTGGCCGTGTCCACGATTCGGAGGAGGCGGGCCGCGCCGTCGGGATTGCGCGCCGATTCTTCGACAACATCAATCTGGATCTCATGTACGCCCTGCCCGGCCAGTCGGTGGAGGAGGCGCTGGCGGACATCCACCAGGCAATGGCAGCGGGTGTGGCTCACGTTTCCGCCTACCACCTGACGCTCGAGCCGAACACGTACTTCGCGCGATTTCCACCGCCGCTGCCGGACGACGATACGGCGGCCGACATGCAGGAGCGGATAGAGAAGGCGCTTGGCCAAGCGGGCTACGACCATTACGAGACTTCGGCGTTCGCCTTGCCTGGCCTGCGTGCACGGCACAACCTGAACTACTGGAGCTTCGGTGACTATATCGGTGTTGGCGCCGGAGCCCACGGCAAGATTTCCTTCCGCGACAGGATCGAGCGGCAGACCAGGGCGAAGCATCCTCGCGACTACATGGAGCGGGCTCTGCAGGGGCGGGCCGCCGACAGCAGGCGCGAAGTCACGCCCGGCGAAGTGCCGTTCGAATTCATGATGAACGCGCTGAGGTTGAATGGAGGTTTCCCTCTCTCGCTGTTCGAGGCGCGTACCGGACTCGACTCCGCCGTCGTCCTGCCCACGCTGAATCGCGCCGAGGAGGACGGCTACCTCGAGCGAGACCTTCGCGACGTGCGGCCAACGATGCGAGGCAGGCGCTTTCTCAACGACCTGCTGCAGCGATTCCTCGACTGAACCGGACGATCTAGGGTGCGGCCCTCGGGAATTCTCCGTGCCGGCGAAACACGAGATCCCAAACGCCGTGGCCCAGCCTGAGTCCTCTCGATTCGAACTTGGTGAGGGGGCGGCTTTCGGGACGCGGGGCAAAGCCCTCGGAGGTATTGGTCAGCCGCGGTTGAGCGGAAAGCACGGCCAGCATCTGCGTTGCGTACTCCTCCCAGTCGGTGGCCAGATGCACATAGCCCTCCGGCTCGAGGCGCGATGCAAGCAGTTCGACGAACGCTCCTTGAATCAGGCGGCGCTTGTGATGACGCTTCTTCGGCCACGGATCGGGAAAGAAGATGTGGATGCCCCGAAGGGAGCACTCGGGAATCATGTGATTCAGCACTTCCACCGCGTCGTGCTGGATGATTCGCACGTTGGTCAACTGCTGCGCGGCCAGCAGCTGCAGCAGATTTCCCACTCCGGGGGTGTGCACTTCCATGCCGAGAAAGTCGATCTCCGGGTGACGCGATGCGTAGTCGGCCGTGCTTTCTCCCATGCCGAAGCCGATCTCGACGATGCGGGGCGCCCGTCTTCCGAACGCGGTGTCCAGATCGAGACACTCCGGGGCATAGGGAATGCCAAATCGCGGCAGTTCCTGCTCCACCGCACGGCGCTGGGCATTCGACGTGCGGCTCTGACGCAGGACGAAACTGCGGATGGGACGTGTCTGCCCTTCCATGCTGGGACGTTGCCTGGCGGGGCTCAGGCGGCTCGGGAGGGGGCGATTACGCCGGATGTCGGCGAGCTGGCGGCGGCCTGATAGGCCTTCCTGGGCATGCGGCCGGCTACGAAAGCCTCCCGTCCTGCCTCCACGGCCTTGCGCATGGCCGAAGCCATCAGCACCGGATCACGAGCCGCCGCGATGGCGGTGTTCATCAGAACCCCCTGGCAGCCGAGTTCCATGGCGATCGTCGCATCCGACGCAGTGCCCACCCCTGCATCGACGATCACCGGTACCTTGGCCTGATCGAGAATGATTTCGAGGTTCCAGGGATTGAGAATGCCCATTCCGGACCCGATCAGGGAGGCGAGCGGCATGACCGCCACGCAGCCGATGTCTTCAAGTTGCCTTGCAATAATGGGGTCGTCCGACGTGTAGACCATCACGTCGAAACCTTCCGACACGAGTGTCCTCGCGGCGTCGAGCGTCTCGATCACGTTCGGAAACAATGTCTTCGGATCGCCCAGGACTTCCAGCTTGACCAGGTTGTGGCCATCCAGCAGCTCTCTGCCAAGCCGTAGCGTCCGCACGGCATCTTGCGCCGTGTAACAGCCTGCCGTGTTGGGCAGGAGCGTGAATCGGGAAGGCGGAATGAAATCCAGGAGGCTCGGTTCATTGGTCATCTGCCCGATGTTCGTCCGGCGTATGGCCACGGTAACGATCTCGGCGCCGCTCGCTTCGATGGCGTCACGCGTCTGCTCGAAGTCCCGGTACTTGCCTGTGCCCACGAGTAACCGCGAATGAAAACTCCGCGTACCGATCTTCAGAAGTTCTGTCATGACTTTCCTATCGGATTCAACCGCCACCCACCGCGACGACAACCTCGAGTTGATCCCCCTCCTTCACCTCGACCAGGTGATGGCGGCTTCTCGGGACGATCTCCCCGTTGCGCTCCACGGCTACCTTGCGGCTCCCCAGGCCCATCTCGTCCAAGAGGGCCGAAACGGTCGTTTCGGCGGCGACGGACATGGACCTGCTGTTCACGGAGATGGTGACCACTGCGGCTGGAACTCTTGTTGCTGGGTTGTGTGAAACGTGCAGGGTGAAGTATAAGCGGGCTGGCGAAGCCTGCCGATGGAGCCCGATAACGAACTGTTAAACCTCGAGATTGGGACCGTCCGGAAGTGCCGGACGTCGAATTCGTCATGTCGACTATCGTTACACCCATGATGACACGCAGCCTTTGGTTAGTGTGGATCCTCCTCGCCATCGCCTGGGTCGTTCCGTTGGCGGCAGGGGTCCTTTGGCTTCTCACTTACCAGCCGAATCCCTCATCCCAGACCGCCCAGACCGTTTTTCAGGGAATGGTTCTCTGCATCATGGGGATGGCGGCGTCCTCGATACTCAACCTGTGGCTTTACCTGCGGCGCAAGCGCTCCGCGCGATCCACCCGATGGCTCGCCAAGGGTTTCATCTGGAGTGTCGCCGTCACCTTCCTCGCCGTCCTGTGGATCAGAGCGTTGTTCGTTGCGATCCATGATGACGTCACCGAGCATGGAGCCTTCGTCGGCTGGTTCGGCTATGCGCTGATCATGGTGGCGATGGTGTCGTTCAACCTCATCGTGATGTGGCGCCGCACCCACATGCGCCGGCGGCGGCGGTCACATGGCAGGTCTCCTTCGGAAGACGACTGAGCGACGCTTCCGGAGGTATCAGGACTCTTCGTAGCGCGCTCTCCCCGAGCAGTTGCCTCTTCGGCCCGGACGTCGCATGCGAAAGATCCGGATTGCGCCGGGCGCCATCAGCGCCGAATCAGCCCCACGAGAGCAGACTCCAAGAGGCCGCCGCGCCGCAGGAACGGACGCGTTGCCGCCGGGAACCGCATGGTGGCTGAGCCGCTGCAAGGTGCGTTGGGTCGCCGCGGAAGAATCCGGCAATTCCAAGACAATGTCTGCGCCACGTCGACCGACAGGCGCAGACATCAAGAGACATCACGCGCTCGTGGAAACCCGCGAGCGCGGTTTGAATCAGAAGCGGTAACCGATGCCCACACCGACGGCAATAGGATCGAGCGTCACCGCGCTCACTTTTGCACCAGTCGCCTTCAGCATGACGTCAGAGTTGATGTAGATTTTCTTCACGTCGATGTTGAGGAAAATCTTGTCGGCCAGCTTGATGTCCATGCCCACCTGCAACGCTGCGCCGATGCTCGAGCTATCCAGATCCAAGGCACCGACGCCTGGAACGTTCAACGAGACCGAAGAGATCCGTGTGTAGTTGATGCCCGCGCCGACGTATGGACGCACCATGCCGTCCGGAAGAAAGTGGTACTGCGCGGTCAACGTGGGTGGCAGATGCTTGAACGTGCCGATCTTGGTGCCGCTCAACGTGACATCGTGTTCCTGCGGAATCGTGAGAATCAGTTCCGCAGCGATGTTCTTGGTGAAAAAATACGTGATGTCGACTTCAGGGATCGTCTTGTCGCTCACTTCGATGGCATCGGCCGGTACGCTCAGCGACCCGATTGCATCCGACTTGTTCGCCATCGAAAGATTCACGGCACGCGCTCGGACCATCCACGAACCTTCATCCGCTTGCGCCGTGCCCATAGCCACCGTTGCAGCCACTACCGACATCGCCAACCCAACCGCGCCTTTCATGATTGCTTTCCTTTCTAGGTCCATTGACACCGCGAAGCAGTGTGCGCTGCGCACTCACCAAAGTATTGACGCACGTCAACGGTATGCCCCCCTCCGCGATTGCCTGTCGAGCGAACCCGGAAGCCGCCTTCCGACAGGTTGAATTCCGACGATGTCCCGATGCTGATAAGGTAGGACGTCGGATCCTTGGAGGCCGGTTGGAGGCGACACGATGTCCAGAGTATCGAACCTCGCGCGCGGGATGGCGGTGGCCTTGGCCGTCCTGCTGACTCTTGTGGCATGGAGGCCAATCGCATTTGCATCGGATGCCAGTTTCACTGTTCCGGACGAATCGTCGATTCCGAGCGGCCCCGTGGGCGACGCGATTCGACGTGGGCGGCTCCTGCTCACCGAAACCGCCACGCAGTTGCCCGAATATGCAGGAAACGATTTGCGTTGCTCCAGCTGCCACCTCGAAGCGGGGCGCCGGCCGTATGCGGCACCCTGGGTCGGTATCTGGGGCGTCTTTCCCGAGTACCGCAGCCGCAATGCGCGAATCAATGCGCTCGAAGACCGCATCAATGATTGTTTCGAGCGGTCACTCAACGGAAAGCGTTTACCTCTCGACAGCGACGATCTGCGAGCAATGATGAGTTACATGCACTGGCTGTCGCAGGGAGTGCCGACCGGAGTTTCGGTAACCGGAAGAGGCTTCCGTCGAATCGAAGCGCCGGCTCCACCGGACAGCAGACGCGGACGCGTCGTATACGACACGAGATGCGCGGCCTGCCATGGACCGGAAGGACAAGGGATGGCCGGCTCCGGCGGAGAGATCCTGTACCCCCCCTTGTGGGGTCCGCGCTCGTTCAATGTCGGTGCGGGAATGGCGAGACTGTCCACGGCCGCTGCGTTCGTAAAGGCGAACATGCCTTTCCACGAACCCGGCACGCTGACGGATCAGGAGGCCTTCGATGTGGCCGCGTTCTTCACCGCCCAGCCAAGGCCCGACTTTTCCTCCAAGCACCTGGACTGGCCCAAAGGCGGCAAGCCCAAGGATGCCCGCTACTGACTGATGAAGGGCAGAATCGTGGATTCCGGGAGACGCGACTTGGCGCAACTCGAACGATTCTGCGCCGACCGTGTTGCAGCCCAGAACAGAGACCGGAAAGCTGGAAGGGAGGGGCGGGACTCCATCTGCCTGGCGGTTGCGCACATTCGTCGGACCGACATTGCCGACGCTGGCACCATGCGCCCTTCGGGTTGCCGTAGAATACCGGTCCGAAGCGGGTGTAGTTCAATGGTAGAACGAAAGCTTCCCAAGCTTTAGACGTGGGTTCGATTCCCATCACCCGCTCCACAGCAGAGCCGCTCTGTACTGAACAGGGGCCGATGCTATTGTTCGGGGGGGTTGCAATAGCGGGACCACTCGAACACCAGGTCCAGTGCCGCTTTCCGGCGAATGCCGTACTTGCGTATTTGCATCATCGCCGACTCTTCGCTGCCACGCTTTGCGATCTTCCGGCCGAATCCCACTTCGTTCAGCGGACCGACAAGAACGTCTCCTTCCTTGAGCGCGATAGGCGTGAGCCGCATGACGACTCCGTGACCCGCATCGTTCTTGGTCACGATGAAATCGCAGCGCTCGTCCGTCCAGGCAATTTCCATTTCAAGAGTCTCGCGGGCAAGAACGGGATGACAGGTTGCAAGAAGGAAGGCGGCGACAGTCGCGATCCGCGCAGCAATCCGGAGTTGGCTACCTTGGGGGAAGAACTCGAACATGAAAGTGGTCTCGAAGATGGACGCTCGGTGATTCATCGCCGAACAAGTCAGAGGGGTGGATGTTAGGACACCATTCCCAGGGTGTGCGGACGAAGATTGCATCTTCTGACGTGCTGCGGGCTCGAACGTTCACCGCCGCGGTTGCAGGCGAGGGCAAGAAGAGTCAGGAATCTTCTTGTCCTTGCAGCGCACCCGTCTTCAGTTGCGTTGGTGCGGCATCGGGAATCGCGCGGTGAACCACTCCTTTGCCGAGCGCATCGTTCGTTGGCAGCGGGTTCACGGCCGTCATGCCCTTCCATGGCAGCGAACCCGGGAACCTTACCCCATCTGGATCTCGGAGATCATGCTCCAGCAGACCCAGGTCGGTACGGTGGTGCCGTACTTCGAGCGATTCCTGGCACGTTTTCCCGTCTTGGGCGTACTGGCCGATGCGGCGCCAGACGATGTTCTGCGCCATTGGAGCGGTCTTGGCTACTACGCTCGTGCACGTCACCTTCACGCTGCCGCAAAGCACGTCGTTCACGACCTGGATGGACACTTTCCCCGGAGCAGCCAGGACATCGCGACTCTGCCGGGAGTCGGCCGCTCCACGGCAGCAGCAATCGCCGTCTTTGCCTTTGGTGAACGAGCCGCCATCCTGGATGGCAACGTCAAGCGGGTCCTGGCGCGCGCGTTCGGAGTCGAAGGTTGGCCCGGTTCCCCAAGGGTGGAGACCCAACTTTGGGCCCTTGCCGAATCGCTGTTGCCGCGTCCGGACGACATCGTGCCGTATACCCAGGGGCTGATGGACCTGGGTAGTCTCGTCTGTACACGCACTTCGCCAATGTGCGATCGGTGCCCATGGGAAATTCATGTGGGTGAACAATCCATGGCCGCAAGGGATGAGTCATTGCGCTGGTGGCCTTTGTCGGCACTTTCCGACGCTGGTGTTCCCGCACCCGTGAGGAGGATCCTGTCGCAGCTGACAGTCGAGGGAATGCTTCCGTTTACCCGCGACTGATCAAGTCCAGAATCCTGTCGAGCCTCCCCTGGGCATCGTTGGAAACCAGCCAGCGCTGCTTCTCCAGAAGGTCGAGGGGCAGAATCTCCGCCAGGCGATAGCTGACCCACGAGGCGTCGTCGAAACGATGAGGTTCCGGGAAGTGCGCGGCGCCAAACTTGCCAACAACCTGTTCGAGTATCTCCACACAAGGCTGATGTCGCGACGCGACCGGAGCCGAGGGCTCGGGATCGAGCAGGACCGCTTCACCCACTATCAGGCCATCGGCCTTCACGACGGTGCTCAAGAGCCGGAATCGCTCCTGGCCATGAGTCCGAACATGAAACACCCCGAGCTGTGGCATCTCCCATTGGTCGATGACGGCCAGGCAACCGACCTCCGTGGGCAGGGCAGGCTTGCCGACTTCACCACCCTCGGAGATCAGACAGACCCCGAACCCCGTGCCGTCGCGCAGACAGGCCTTGGTCATCGCAAGGTATCGTTGCTCGAAGATGCGTAGAGGCAGTGATCCGCCGGGGAACAATACCGTGTTGAGGGGAAAGATTGGGAGCGAAATGGAACGATCCGGCACGTCTTGCCGCTACTGCCGTGATTCCGGGCCCGACGCGCCCCATCGTGGCACGAGGCGATGTGCAATGCCTAGCTGATCAAGCACTCGCGCGACGACGAAATCGACGATGGATTCGACCGACCCGGGTCGGTGATAGAACCCAGGGTTCGCAGGAAGGATGACGGCCCCCGCCTGGGCGAGACGCAGCATGTTCTGGAGGTGCAGTATCGAGAAAGGTGTTTCGCGAGGAACCAGCACAAGCTTGCGTTGCTCCTTCAGTACGACATCGGCCGCGCGTTCGATCAAGTTGTCGGCAAGGCCGTTTGCGATTGCGCCGAGAGTTCCCATGGAGCATGGGCAGACGACGAGTGCATCGGGTGCATTCGAGCCGGACGCAAGCGGGGCATACCAGTCATCACGACCGAATACCTCGAGGCGATCGGCGGGGCAGCCATACCGTTCCACCAGGTGCCTCTGTGCCTCTCGCGGCTGCACCGGCAGCCGGACGTCGAGTTCCTGATGGGCAACGACCTGGGCGACCTGGGAGTAGACCAGCCATACTCTTGTCTCCGATTCGAGGAGGCACTCCAGCAGGCGCAGCCCGTACGCCATTCCGGACGCTCCCGTGAAACCCAATGCGATGGTGCGTATGGACATCGTTAGCGCGCGTCCGCTGGGTTGTCGGTCCCCTTCGGAAGCGGTGCCTCGTTTCCGGCCGCGCTCTGGGTTTCAGCGTTTCGCATTTGCTCCATGCGTGCCTCCAGCTTTTCGATCTCGGATTTCAATGCCTCCAGTTCCTTGCGCTTGAGCGACAGTGCCGCTTCGTCGCGGGCAATGTCGGCATCCCTTTGCCTTCTTGCGGTGACCATCGCGCACATGACCTCCTGGAACCGGTCGCCGATGGTTTCCGGGACGATGGCAGTCGGTTCAGGGTCAGCGGCCGCGGAACTCTCTTGCATGGCCCCCTCCTCGGCGAACAGCTGCCATGCAAGTACCCTGAGAGTGTGATCCCGGCAATGGATTCTTTCCTGATAGATGGCCTGACGGGCGGTTCCCGAGCGGACCTTGACCGGCTTGCCGAAAGAGACCTTTCGCCAATAGGTCACCTCATCGCCGCGAATCGATACCTTCGAACGATCGTAGTAGTGCTGGTCGGAGCCGATCGCAGGGACGCGAATCCATTCGGCTGCGACTGCGTTCGACATGCTCCAGAACGAGAGGCAGCAGGTCAGCAGGGCTTCCCGGCCGCACGCGAAAGGGACTCCGAGAATCCCTCCCGAACAGCGGCGAATCCAGCCCGGACGGGGCGTCATTTGCGTGGCAGCAGTTCGGCCGAGGTAAGTTCCCGGTGCCGCAGCAGTACCGGGCGTTCGGTCTGAAATTGTCGTGCGAGGGACTCTGCCAGGTAGACGGAACGATGCCTTCCACCGGTACATCCTATGGCGATCGTGAGATAGCTGCGGTTGTCTCGTTCAAAACAAGGCAGCCAGCGTTCCACGAAGCCTCGGATGTCGTGGAGCATGGCACCCACCGCTTCGTTGGCTTCGAGGAAGGAAATCACCGCCGTGTCACGACCGGTCAGCAATCGCAGCCGCTCATCGTAGTGAGGATTGGGCAGGCAGCGCACATCGAAGACGTAGTCGGCATCAAGGGGTATGCCGTGCTTGAACCCGAACGACTCGATCAGCAGGGTAAGTCCCGCATGGGCGCCAACATTCACGAATTCCTTCACCCATCCGCGGAGGGCATTGGCGGACAGATCGCTCGTGTCGATGCGGTGCGCAATCGATCGCAGGGGCTCGAGCAGATCCCGTTCCCGTTCTATGCACTCCGGCAGCGTGCTGATGCCATCCGATAGGGGTGGCGCCGGCGTGTCTCCGAGAACCGTTTCACCAGAGTATCGGTCTTGGCTTCCAGGAACAGGACACGGGGATCGATCGAGCGACGGCGCAAGCGCTGGATGAGATCAGGAAGCTCGTCGAGTCCCTCTCCGCTCCGGACGTCCACGCTGATGGCAGCGCGGGCGTAGCCCGCCTGCTCGAGGTGGTCGACCAGTGACACGACCAGCTTGGCGGGAAGGTTGTCTACGACGTAGTAGCCGCTGTCCTCCAGTACGTTCAGCGCAATGCTCTTTCCTGACCCGGCCAGTCCACTGATGATGACAAGACGCATGCTCATGGCCGCATACGCCCGGTAGGAGTTGCCTTCTGAATCGCGCTCGGCTGATGGCTCATGTGTCGTTGTCGCCCAGATGCTGTTCCTGTCGCCGGATGAATTCGTGGGTACTGTCGATACCACGCAACTGCAGGACGTAATTGCGGACAGCGGCCTCCACGAGTACGGCAAGATTGCGTCCGGCGGCGACTGGAAGTTGAACCTTTCGCACGGCCACCCCCATGATCTCTTCCGTACTGGCGTGCAGAGGCAGTCTTTCCAGGCCCGGGACAGTGCCCTTGACGGGACGCTCGAGCTGCACGATGAGCTTCAGATTCTTCCGGATCCGCACCGCAGTCTCGCCGAAGATGGTCCTGATGTTCAGCATACCGAGACCTCGGACCTCCAGGAAATCCTTGAGCATCTCGGGGCACCGGCCTTCCAGCGTCTGAGGTGCGATGTGATAGAGCTCCACCACGTCGTCGGCAACCAGGCCACTTCCGCGTGTGATGAGTTCCAGAGCGAGCTCGCTCTTGCCTACTCCACTGTCTCCGGTCAGCAGCACCCCCATGCCCAGCACGTCGAGCAGGACACCGTGGCGTGTCACGAACTCCGCGAGTTCCCGCCCGAGGTAGGTCCGGATGACCCAGATGATCTGAAGGCTGGGAATGGGAGAGGACAGGATCGGAATCCCCATCCGGGCGGCCTGCTCGATCAGAAGAGGCGGTGCCCGTTCGCCGTCACTCAGAATGAAGCACGCAGGACCATCCGCGACCATCTGCGCGAGTATCTGCTCGGCTGCCAATTCGCCGAGACTGGTGAAGTAGTCTGCCTCGGTATGGCTGAAAATCTGGATCCAGTTCGGGTGGATGTAATTGAGGTGTCCGATCAGGCCCTTGCTGGAACTGTGGATGCGCTGGGAGTCCAGTATCGGACTGCTCCCGCGGTCCCCCTGGAGCCAGGTGAGCTTGAGCTCGGACCGGTTGTCGTCAAACAGCCGCGCGATGCTGAGCTGGGGCATGGGGCTCCCAGGACACGATCAATCGCTGGACCTCCTGAGCCGACGGTGCCGACTCGATCTGCAGCCGTAGCGAGCGATCGCTGAACATCTCGGCGATTTCCGAGAGGATCTGAAGATGAATCTCCGTGGCCTTGTCCGGCACCAGCAGCACGAAGATCAGATTGACCGGGTTTCCATCCGGCGCCTCGAAGGGAATGGCTTGCTTCAGGCGGACAAAGGCCCCTGCAGCTTCCTTCAGCCCCTTTATGCGCCCGTGCGGCAGCGCGATTCCATGCCCCAGACCGGTCGAACCAAGGCGTTCGCGAGCGAAGAGGCTGTCGTATACGACGTTGGCTCCGATACCCTGGCCATTCTCGAAGAGCAGGCCTACTCGCTCGAATACGCGCTTCTTGCTCGTCACGTCGAGATCGACGAGTACGCGCGTTTCAGGAAGGATCTTGGAAACGAGTGTCATGGCACCCAAGCATCGGTCACCGCAGCCGTGTTGTCTACCGCGACCGACTGCAGGGCGGGAGATCGCCCGTCAGAGGGTCTTGCGCAGATTGACCGGAAGAATCTGCAACGATTCCCGGTATTTTGCGATGGTGCGGCGTGCCACCACAATGCCTTGCTTGCCCAGAATTTCCGAAATCTGACTATCGGAGAGTGGATGCCGGGAGTCCTCCTCTCCAACCAGTTGTTTGATCAGGGCCCGAATCGCTGTCGCGGAACATGCCCCCCCGGTTTCGGTGGCAACGTGGCTGCCGAAGAAGTACTTCAGTTCGAAGATTCCCCGCGGCGTCAGCATGAACTTCTGCGTTGTCACCCGGGACACCGTGGACTCGTGCAGCCCCAGCAACTCGGCTATCTCCCTGAGAACCAGGGGTCGCATCGCCACTTCGCCGTGCTCGAAGAAGTGCCGCTGCCTGTCCACGATGCACTGGGACACCCGAAGGATCGTGTCGAATCGCTGTTGGACGTTCTTGATCAGCCACTTGGCCTCTTGAAGCTGCCCCGACAACTGCTGAAAGCTGGCGTCCCGGTTGCGCGACAGGATCTCGGCATACATGCGGTTGATACGCAGTTTTGGCATCGCATCCGGATTGAGGGACGCGATCCAGGCGCCCTTGATCTTTCGCACCAGTACGTCCGCGACGACGTACCTCGCCTCTTCCTTGGAAAAGCTCAGGCCCGGTCGGGGATTCAACCCGGTAATGAGCTTCTGCACCTCGCGCAGCATCTGGTCTTCGCACCGCAGGACTTTCTTGAGCTTTCCGTAATCGCGGGACGCGAGCGCATCCAGGTGGTGCTTGACGATGGTCAGCGCTTCGGAGCGGCAGGGAATTTCTGCCGGCATTGCAAGAAGCTGCAATTCCAGGCACTCGGCAAGGGTTCTCGCGCCGACGCCCGCCGGTTCGAGTTGCTGGACATGCCTGAGGGCGATCAGCAGGTCGTCCGTCTCGGCTTCGAACTCTTCCGGCAGCATCGACGCCAATTCCTCCAGATCCTGCTTGAAGTAACCGTCGTCTTCCAGGGAGTCGATGATGACCGATGCGAGCTGCATTTCGCGAACGGGCAAGCCCGACATGTTGACTTGCCACAACAGGTGTTCCCGCAACGAGGGACCACCACTCGCAACCTGAGGAAACTCGGAGTCCTCGCCATCGGCATTGGTGCCGGAGCCGGAATAGGAGCCTTCATCCACCCAGTCCGCGTCATCCAGAGCTTCGCGTGCGGGTTCCGCACCCACGTCCGGGACCTCGGGCATGTCACTCGGGGCGTCGTCGAACTCCTCGGGGCCGCTCGATTCCGACGAGGTGTTTCCCTGGGCATCGTATTCGGCCGAATCGTGGGGGGGAGTGACTTCTGCGGGGTTGGCCGGCGACGCGGCAGCGCCTTCTTCCCCCTCTTCTTCTTCGCGCTCCAGCAGAGGGTTGTCCTGAAGAAAACGCTCCAGCTCCTGATTCAGCTCAAGCGTGGACAGTTGAAGCAGACGGATGGACTGCTGCAGCTGAGGCGTGAGCGTCAGGTGCTGCGAGAGCTTGAGCTGCAGTGAAGGCTTCATGAGATGCTGCCGTGCGAGGTTCCGTGGCGTTGAGAGCGATGGTAGGTAGGCTAGAGACGAAAGTTCTCGCCCAAGTAGACCTTGCGCACTGCATCATTATAGACGATCTCTTCCGGATGCCCGCAAGCAAGCACCGAACCATCGTTGATGATGTAAGCGCGATCACAGATGCCGAGCGTCTCCCGGACGTTGTGGTCCGTGATGAGGACGCCGATACCACGCTCCTTGAGGTATCGAATGATCCGCTGGATGTCGATGACGGCAATCGGATCCACGCCTGCGAACGGTTCGTCCAACAGAATGAACCGAGGGTTGCTGGCGAGAGCGCGGGCAATCTCGACACGGCGCCGCTCGCCTCCCGACAGGCTGATGGCGGGGCTATTCTTGAGATGGCTCACGTGAAGATCATGCAGAAGTTCATCGAGACGCTCATCGACATCCGAGCTGCGTATCTCCTGCAGTTCGAGTACGGCCCGTACGTTCTCTGCGACCGTCAGTTTCCGAAAAATGGACGGTTCCTGAGGAAGATAGGACAGGCCCATCCTGGCACGGCGGTGTATGGGCAGGCGCGAGATGTCTTCGGAATCGAGAACGATTTCTCCACCGTCCACCGGTACGAGGCCCACGATCATGTAGAAGCAGGTGGTCTTGCCCGCGCCGTTTGGGCCTAGCAGTCCCACGACTTCTCCGCTCTTCACGTCGAGCGAAACGTCCTTGACGACGGTTCTCGCCTTGTAGCGTTTCATCAAACCACCCGCCCGCAATTCGCGACTGAGGGCTGCAGGCAGGGTCAGATCGGGGACGAGCGCGTTCATGTGTTCAGCGCTCGATGGCGCCGGATGGCTTGAGCGTTGTCCCGGCTCCGGCCGGAGGAGGGGCTGGCCTGGGTTTGGGCAATATGGTCGCTCGCACTCTGCCATCCGGATTCTCGGCGGTGCTTGCAGGCTTGCCTCCACCCATGACCTGGAAGAATTCGCTCTTGGCATTGTAGGAGATGTAATCGCCTCTTACCTCGTCCTGGCCCTTGGTCAACCTGGCTGCGCTGAACATCTGCAGGAGGTCCTTCTTGCCGTCGTACTCGATTCGTTCGGCGAAGCCATCGATGTATTCGTCCTTTCCGTCCTGCTTCTGCCGGAACGTCGCCGGGCGACCATATGCGATTCCATACTGGAAACCATCGGCATCCTGCCGGACCACGACTCGTTCACCTTTGAGAACGAGCGTGCCTTGTGTAAGCACCACATTGCCCTCGAAGACCGATTCCTTCTTGGCGTCGTCGACGAGCATCTTGTCCGCTTCGATATGAACCGGTTTTTCACGATCGGCCTTTTCTGCGCGCGCCGGAATGCTTCCGATCGAAAGCGTCGAACACAACAGCGCGATGCCAAGCTTATTTACGGCCAAATGATGGCAAATTGAGGGGCGACGCATATGTCACCTTCACCTGAGACAGTAGTTTGAGGACACGGGCTCTGTGGTTGTACTCCATGCCGACTGAGTTCACGACTGTCTCACCCTGCGTCATCGTCACGGCCTTGTCGGAAATCGCCATGTCGTCATCCGGGATGAGATGCAGATACTCCGTGGCCAGTGCCATGGCGTTTTGATCCGCGTAGGCCTCCCGGAGAACATGAACGTTCCCAGTGAAATACACGTGATCTCCATCGCGTGAAACCAACGCGCGGTCCGAATCGACGTGAACGGGCGCCGTCTTCGGATCGAAGTGGATGAATCTCGGCTTCTCCATCTCGGTGCTGTTGTCATCCGGAAAGTGGATCATCTTCTTGCCGCGCATCTATAACGCTGGCTGCCATCGATGTTCATGCGCATGGCAGAGAAATTCTCCACCACGAAGTCCGGGTCATGGCGTGTGCTGCCGTCGCGCGGCACCGGCGGGGGTTGCACCTTCTGATCGAGCCACAGCGTCAATCCACCCAATACGAGCAGCAACAGCGCCGGGTACCAACGTACAAGGCGATCACTCCACGTAGCGGGAGTTTTCGTCGTCATTCGAGATACCGGCTCAACTGACCATCCAGTGTCCCCTGCGCGAGCATGACCAGTTCACAGAATTCCCGCACCGCGCCGCGCCCCCCCGGGGACTGCGTGACATGGTGGCAGTGGGAGCGCACCAGTTCGGGTGCCTCCGGAACGGTCGCCGCAAGACCGCATCGCCGCAGCACGGGCAGGTCGATCACGTCGTCGCCCATGTATGAGGCGCAATGCGCCTCCAATCCCAGCTTCGCCAACAGTTCCGCGAACCCGTCTTGCTTGCGGCCAACACCCAGCAGCGTGTGGGAGATCCCCAAATCGCGAGCCCTGTTCTCCACGCATGGAGATCGGCGCGCGGACAGCAGTGCCAGAGTAACGCCGCTTTGTTGAAGCATCTTGAGACCGTGGCCGTCTCGTGTGTTGAAGGCCTTCATTTCCTCGCCACCGTCGGACAGGTACAAGGTGCCGTCGGTCAATATGCCGTCGACGTCGAACACGGCGAGCCGGATTCCCCGTGCACGGGCCTGAGTGGAGGGTTCGGAGCGCATCACACCACCTTCGCACGGAACATGTCATGCATGTTAAGGGCGCCCACCAGCCGTTCATTCTCGTCGACGACCAGAAGCCCATTGATGCGGTGCCTCTCCATTTCTTCCACGGCCTCCACCGCAAGACGATCTTCCCGAACGGTGCGTGGTCCCCGTGTCATGAGGTGGGAGATAGGCGCTTCGCGAAAACTCACGCCCCTTTCCAGTCCGCGTCGAAGATCTCCGTCGGTCAGAATTCCCAGAACACGCCCCGCGTCGTCGGCCACCGCGGTCATTCCCAAGCCCTTCCCTGTCATCTCAAGCAAGGCCTGAGAGAGAGTTGCATCAAAGGCCGACCTTCGGAACGGCGTCGCCGGTACGCATCACGTCTCGGACATGGGTCAACAGTTTCCTTCCCAATGCACCTCCCGGGTGAGAACGGGCGAAGTCGTCCGGGCCAAATCCACGCGCTTCGAGAAGGGCGACGGCAAGAGCATCGCCCAGCGCCAGGGCTGCCGTGGTACTGGCAGTGGGCGCAAGGCCTAGTGGACAGGCTTCCTCGTCGACTGCCGCGTTCAGGTGAACATCCGCTTCCTTCGCGAGTGTCGAACCGGGGGCTCCGGTCATGGCGATGAGCCTGGCGCCTCGGCGTTTCACCAGGGGCACGATTGCCAGCAATTCCGCGCTCTCACCCGAATTGGAGAGCGCGATCATCACATCCTCGGAGGTAATCATTCCGAGGTCTCCGTGACTCGCTTCGGCCGGATGCACGAAGAACGCGGGCGTGCCAGTGCTTGCCATGGTCGACGCGATCTTGCGTGCGATATGACCTGACTTGCCGATACCGCTTACCACGACCCGCCCCCTGCACGCGAGGATCACACCGAGCGCGGTTCCGAAGGATCCGTCAAGCCGCCTGGCAAGACCGGATACCGCTCTTGACTCGATCTCCAACACCCGCCTTCCAAGGGCGAGACACTCGTCGACAGACAGTTTTCCGAGGGGCACCTGCATGGCCGAAAGTATACCTGTGCGACGGAACGACATGCCCACTGGCGAGAGCGCTCGCGGAAAATCACACCGCTCGCCGTTGTGACAGGGGCATGTGCTAGATTCAGAGCGGCCGCCCATGGAAACGTCGCTCGAAACCGCTCTCGTTCTGCTGGCGACTGCCGTGGTGGTAGTCGTCGCGTGCCGCCAATTTCGTCTGCCCCCCCTGATCGGCTATCTGCTGGTCGGCATCGCGGTGGGCCCACATGCGGTCGAATGGCTGCCCGACGATGCCAGCACCCGTCACCTCGGCGAGTTCGGGGTGGTGTTTCTCATGTTTTCCATCGGTTTGGAATTCAGCCTCCCCAAGCTGATGACCATGCGTCTGCTCGTCTTCGGACTGGGCGGAACGCAGGTCCTTCTCTCACTGGCGGCAGTTGTCGCCGTCGCCCAATTCGCTGGATTGGACTGGAAAGCGGGGGTCGCGCTTGGGGGTGCGGTCGCAATGTCCTCGACCGCCATTCTCGGGAAACTCCTTACTGACCGACTCGAACTCGGGTCGACGCACGGTCGTCAGATCATGGGAGTGTTGCTCTTTCAGGACCTCGCCGTCGTGCCATTGCTCATCGTGCTCCCGACGTTCGCACAGCCGTCTGGGGATCTGCTCGTGGCTCTCGGTGCCGCCGCGCTCAAGATCTCGGTGTCCTTTGCCTTGCTGCTCGGAATCGGCCAACGCATTGTCCGCCCCTGGTTCAGCCTGGTTGCAGCGCAGAAATCCGCTGAGTTGTTCGTTCTGAATGTCCTGCTGTTCACCCTGCTTCTGGCCTGGATGACCGAGGAAGCCGGCCTGTCCCTCGCACTCGGTGCCTTCATAGCCGGAATGCTCATCTCCGAAACCGAATTCCGTATCCAGGTCGAAGAGGACATCAAGCCCTTCCGGGACATTCTTCTGGGTTTGTTCTTCGTTTCGGTGGGAGCCCTTCTGGATCTTCACGTGGTGTGGGATCACGTGTTGGCCGTCGTGTTGCTCGTGGTTTCGTTTCTGCTCGGAAAATCGACGATTGCGGCGGGCCTCGCCAGGCTGTTCCGCGCGGACGCCGGAGTGGCGGTCCGCGTCGGTCTCGCGCTCGCCGGGGCCGGCGAGTTCGGTTTCGTTCTCCTGTCCAGAGCGGGCGAACTTCAGATCGTGCCACCAGCCACGCTTCAGATCGTGCTCGCCGCCATGCTGGTCTCCATGCTGCTATCTCCGTTCATCGTGCTGAACAGCGATCGCCTCGTGAGCCGCTGGGTTCGCTCCGAATGGATGCAGCGGGCGATGGCCTTGCACGACATCGCGGTCAAGTCCATGGGAATACGTGGTCACGTCATCGTCTGCGGATTTGGCCGATCCGGTCAGAACCTCGCCCGCATCCTTGAACAGGAAGCCATGGACTACATTGCTCTGGACCTCGATCCGGCCCGGATTCGCGAGGCGTCGATTGCGGGGGAATCAGTCGTCTTCGGAGACGCGGGACGTAGGGAAGTGCTGATGGCAGCAGGCTTGACACGGGCAGCGGCCCTTGTGATCACCTATGCGGACACTCATTCCGCGTTGCGGATACTGGGCCACGTTCGAGAACTTCGCCCGGAACTTCCCGTGGTCGTGAGAACCGTGGACGATACCGATATCGATGTCCTGCTGGCGGCGGGCGCAGCCGAGGTTGTGGCGGAGATCATGGAAGGCAGTCTCATGCTGGCTTCCCATGCCTTGATGCTGCTGGGCATTCCGCTGCATCGGGTCCTCAAGCGAATTCGGGCGACCCGTGAACAGCGGTACTCGCTTTTCCGGGGATTCTATCGTGGCGAATCCGACGAGTCCGACACCGAGCCCATTCGACTTCACTCGGTGCTTCTTCCCCCTGGCAGCGGCGCCATCGGCCGGCGGCTGGAGGATTTGAATCTTCAGGCGCTTTCGGTCGAGCTCACTGCGATCCGCAGAAGAAACATTCGCAGTCTGGATCCCACGCCTGAAACGGCCTTTGTCGAAGGCGATGTGGTCGTGCTGCGCGGACGCGAATCGGATCTCGCTTTGGCCGAGGCAAGGCTGCTACAGGGTTGATGCTCGTGCCGACTCACGGCAGGAGCCACGTGGCTCCGCAGTTAGTGCCTGCTTCGGTGTCTGCACGCCAGTACGCGACCTGTGTGCTGTTCGAGTCGTAGCACGCCGACGCATCAGGGACTGGTCCGCCCCCCGCGAAGGACGAAAACCGGAAATTTCCGGTGGTTGCGCTCCCGTCATCGATCTTCCGGTCGATCTCTGCAAGGATCGTGGAGGGCACCTGATTGCCGGTGTTCAGGTTGTGCCGACGGGAAGCGAGACCCGCGTATCGATTCCCGTATTCGAAACGGACGGCTGAGCCGAACGCATTTCGAGGTGCCGACGCCGCCGTTTCCGGGCCTGCGCCATAGGTGAATCCGCCGATCATGTAGCCGGCGCGCGCGAGGTGCTCCCAGAGGGCGATCGGCTCATCGACGGGTGCCCCGGCGGACCGCGATTCGATACGGGCGTTTCCGTCACCGTCGACGGTGACGCCTGCTATGTCACGCGTGGCAGTTGCGTAGTCTCCGGGAATTGATCGGTACCGGTCCATGAAACCGAAGTAAGCACCTCGGTACCCTTCGATCTCCGAAGTCAGGGCTCTCGCACGAGACGACAAGAGTAGTTCGTTCGCGCCCACCACGGCGCCTGCAAGCAACGCAAGAATCAGCATCACGAGCGCAACCTCGATCAGTGTGAATCCTTCCTGCTGACGTGCGTACCCCTGCATTTCCGGCTGCCGACAAATTCCTAGCCATCGAAAAAGCAGCGAATATGCCAAAACGAGAGATTTTCGACATTTCGAAAGGGACGCTCGTTCGTCGACCCGGTGACCTTCCGGCAACGACGATAGGAGACTGGCCGCCCCACAATTCTCGGGGAGAGGGTTAGCGCCTACTTTCCAGCGTCCCTGGGCATCCACGCACGCTGCTGCCCCGGGAGGATCCACGGGCTGAGGAGTGAACCAAGCGAAGTTGGAGTACTGGAAACCGCCGCTGAACGCATTTCCGTCGTCGATCTTGCGGTCCATTTCGGCAAGAATCGTCACCGGAAGAAAATTGCCGGTCTTCAGCGTATGCCGCTCTGGGGGATTGCCTGAGGGGTTGCCATAGCGGGCGTCATACGCGAGATCCGCGTATCCGCCATAGAGGTTGCGGGGTGCCAGTTTCGATACGGCATCGAGCGACGGGTTATCCGAGTACACGAAGTCGGCCGACAGGAACTGGGCCTTGGACAGGTGATCCCACACCAGGGCGTATTCCTTGACCACTCCCTGCGCGGCTGACGGTGTCGCCAGTACCTCGACGAGACCGTTTCCATTGCCTACACGGGTTGCGCCACGAATGTTGCGGTCCGCCGCATCATAGTCACCCGGATAGGCACGAAATCGATCCTGGAAACCCAGCCATGCGGTTCTCATCCCTTCGTGTTCGGCAATGACGGCCCTGACGCGGGCTGTGAAGACCAGTTCCTGACCCTTGAGAACTGCGCCGAAGGTGAACGCCGCCACCAGGAGAACGACCGCCATTTCGAGCAAAGCAATCCCCCGCTGCCTGCGGCGGGCAGCGGTTCCCCCGAACACTTGTCGTTCTATTGGATACACCTTGTTGTGCGCGAAGCTGTGGCCCTGAAATATAGGCTTCTCCGCACAAAATAAAAACGGGGAGTTGCCTCCCCGTTGTTATCGGATGGGAACGTGCTTCTTTACAACAACGTCGCACCGCCGCAGTTCACTTCTGTCGCACCGCTGAGTTTCCAGCTACTTGTGGCAGCGACATAGCAGAACGTGTCGCCTTGAGGGCAGTCCCGGTCCCACCGAACGCCGAAAACACGAAGGAACCTGTGAGCGGATTCCCGTCGTCCGTCTTGCGGTCGACTTCCGCCATGATTTCGACGGGTACCTGACTGCCTGTCTTGAGGTTATGCCGGGCCGGGCCTCCTCCCGCTCCGTAGGTGTTGTCATAGACGAGTTGCACGAAAGCGCCGTAGGGGTTCTTCGGAGTGCTGGCATCCGTGGGAGCTCCCGCCGCATAGGTGAAGTTCCCATTGAGGAAGCCCGCCCGCGTCATGTGTTCCCAGACCAGGTTGGCTTCGTCCGCCACGCTACCGCCAACGGGAGTCACGCCGTTCTGCACCCGGCCATCGCCGTTGCCGAAAGAGATGGTGCCCGTACCCCCCAGGTTCTGAGCGGCCAGTTGATAGTCACCAGGCAGCGCCCGATACCTGTCCTGGAATCCGTAGAACGCCGCCTTGATCCCGTCCTGCTGGGAAATGAGGTTGCGCACGCGGGCGCTCGTGATCAGTTCCTGGCCCTTGAGGATCCCGCCGAGCAGCAGCCCGATGATGACCAGCACGATGGCGATTTCGACCAGCGTGAATCCGCGCTGGCGATGTGCAGCTTTCATGGCGAGAACTCCAGATGGAAAATCCGATGATGATGCGGGGACTTTCGCGACATTCGTGCCAGGGTGTCGAGCCATCCTGCCTCCTGAAACAGAGACGACAGGAATTGTTCCCAAGACTTGGATAGCCGCTAACTATTGGATTATTAAGGTAATTACGCAGAACGCGATGCACGATCGCGCGAGACCGAGGGCGAATGGCTTACCGTTGACCCTTCGTCGGTGTCGACGAACTTTCGGCATCCATCCTGTTGAACTGCTCCACCAGAAAGCGCAACTCGTGAGGGTCCTTCACCGTTCCGCTTTCCAAGAGTCCGCCAAGCAACGCCCTCGCGCTTTCCACATCCCCGACGTCCTCGCGCAGGAAGATATGCATCTGCCTGGCCCAGGCAGGTACAGAAGCCTTCGTGACATGGTCCCGGATTGCATCGGCAAAGCGGATGGCAAGACGCAAGTCGCCCAGACGATGCTTTGCCATGATCGACACGTGGGCCAGCCACTGCCATCGCTCGTTGGGTGACTCCAGGAACCGCTGGTAGACGAATTCCGCCATGTCGCGCTGCTTGTCCGGGTGATTCAAGACCTGGGCGTACAGATGCGAAGCCATGAGCATTGGATACTGGGTGTCAGGGTCGAGCGCCAGCATCGCCGAGAGCCAGTTCTTGACCTTGCCGTAGTCTAGCCTTGCGAAAGGGGATGCTGATGCCCGGCTGGTTGTCGTACGTCTGAAGCTTCAGTGCCAGAACATAGGCAAGCGCAACCGGTTCTCCCAAGGCGGCTACCGTCAGAACTTCGCCTCTCGGCGGGTCTTGAAGGTCCACGGCCGACGCCATCGGTGCCGGGGCATACAGCCTGACGAGGATCTGCGCCAGGAGGATCGTTGCGAAGAGGCCGATCGACCACCTGGGGGCCTCGGTCCATGCACGCTCGGAGCTTGGGCGCATCAGAGATTCTTCCGGTAGAGATCCAGGAGCGCCGCCGATACCAGAACCACGATGTACGTGATCGCTTCCAGTGAGATGGAGAGCAGAGCGGGCGCATCGGGCGGAGATCCTGTAAGCCAGTCCGATCGCGTGAATCGTTCGAGATCGGGAAGCAGCAGGGCAATGCCACGAAGCACCGTCGCCAGCGCCTGCTGCGACCCATCGGTCGTCAGGAACGGGCTGGCCGTGGCGATCAGCACCAAGGACGACATGGTCCTTGAAAGAACGTAGAGCCCCATCACGAACGCCGTCCCCAGCAGGAAGTGGTTGAGCGTCACCGCGCAGAAGACCGCCGACGCAGCAACGATCCAGACTTCGAGCACAAGCGACAGGAGCCATGCGAAGACTGGCACGCCAGGCGCGTACGCGGCCACGGGCATCCAGAAAACGATCGCAACCACCAACGCGACCATCATGTATCCCGAGGCCTTGCCCACCAGATATACGCCACGGGGCAGATCCACCGAGAGCAGATAGTCGGTGATGCGGTCCTGCTGTTCCCGAAGGGCGCTGCCGATGACATGAAGGCAGACCACGAATGAAGCGGCGACTCTGGCGAAGGAGGCAAGCAAGGCCAAATGGAGTCTCGCCGACTCCGTGAGAGCAAGGGAGCGGGCGAAGAGGCTCGATGCCAGGACGACGGCCGCCATGGCCAGGACAATCCAGGGCAGCCGATTGCGACGAGCCTCGGTCAACGCCATGCCGGCAATGACCCATACGCGTCGCAACGAAGAGGAAGTCCAATCGTGGTGCATGTTCCAGGGAGTGTAGTGGGACGGGCACCGCCGCGCTACGATCCGCTCCATGCAGGGTTCAACAGACGCAATCGCCGGAACGCACAGAATCACCCGCTGGGCACGTCCGAATCTCGTTCTCGGCCTCATGCTCTTCGTCTTGCATGCCGGGCTGATGTTCGGCGTGGGCACGGGGGCCTCCCGTGCATTGCTGCTCGCTCATTTCGGGTTGTTTCTGCTGTGGCAACCGCTGTGGCAAGGGACGAGTCAACTGGTCGCGCGCCGTGCCGTGCTCATCGTCGCCAATAGAGCGTCGCTAGCATGGTGGAGCACGTAATAACTCGTCAACCTGTGGATCGCACTGCTCTTCTCCCTGATCGGCGGAAGCCTCCCCGGCCTGCGCGCCCAGCGCCGGCGCCTCGCGCCCCTGCTGGCAGCGCTCTACCTGTTGTCCGTTCTGCTCGTGTGGGTCGTTCCCCACCTCGTCGGTTCCTTCGAGAGCCAACCATTGCTGGTGGTCACGGTCCGGTATCTGCTCGCCGTTCCCCTGTTGATCATCATCGCCCTCCCCAGCGGTCGCACGACGGAAGGTCCCCGCTATGCCGTGGACCTCTTCTACAGCTTTCTTCTGTTCCTGCTCGTGATCGTACTGGTGCTCGGTGCACTGTTCGTGCAGCAGATCACGCAGCACCCCTACGCGCTTGCCCTTGCCCAGACCGTCATCGCCATCGCGGGGGTGATGTTCCTCCTGTCGTGGCTATGGGATGCCAGAGGGGGGTTCGACGGCGTGGGGCAGTTGCTCTCCCGATACTTTCTCAGTCTCGGCATGCCGTTCGAGCGCTGGATGTACAGCTTGGCCAATCTGGCGGAGGGGGAGGACGACCCGGACGACTTCATTGCCGGTGCTGCCCAGGAGATGCTATCCCTGCCGTGGGTCTCGGGGGTCGACTGGAAGACGGCCGCAGGCGAGGGAGCATCGGGACACACACGCGATCCGTTACGCGCTTCGAGTTCCGCGGCCTGGACCTCCGACTGCACACGCGCTGGTCTCCCGGGCCGGGCATGTTGCTCCACATGAGGCTTCTCGCCAGGTTGTTGGGCGACTACTACGACGCGAAGGTTCGCGAACAGGATCAGCGACGCACGGCCTATCTGCAGGCCATCTACGAAACCGGTTCGCGCGTCACTCATGACGTCAAGAACCTGCTCCAATCGCTGCGTTCGTTGTGCGCCGCCGCCGAATCGGGCCCGGATGCCGAATCCGAAGCCTTGCGTCGGCTGATACAACGGCAACTTCCGCAGATTGCCCAGCGGCTGCAGACGACCCTCGACAAGCTGGACACCCGCAGAACGGTACCCATCGAGATGCAGTCCGCCGCAGAGTGGTGGCGAGCGCTGACGCAACGCTATGCGCACGAGCAGATCGAGTTTCACTACCCCGTCGGGGCGCTGTCGGCCACTCTTCCTCCGGAACTATTCGACAGCGTGGCGGACAACCTCGTGCAGAACGCGCTGGAAAAGCGGCGCAGGGGTGAGGCGGCGCGCATTCAGGTGGTTCTGGAGCCGATCGGCGATCGACGGTGCCGACTCCAGGTCAACGACGACGGCCAACCCATGGGGACAGTGCTTGCGGCGCGCTTGTTTCGGGAACCGGTCGTTTCCGAAACGGGTCTCGGAGTAGGTCTGTACCAGGCAGCGCGTCAGGCGGCCAACCAGGGATACCGCCTTCGCCTCGCGCACAACAGAGCGGGCAACGTTGCCTTTACCCTCGAGCCGGAGTGATTTGGAGGAAGGGTTGCGACCCGGTACTCCGGCGACTCGATACGAATCTATTAGTAAAGAACCTCGTTACAATTTTCCTGCGGCCGCCAACCGGCTGATCATGATGTTCGGCGAGATCCACACAGCAAGATCGTCGAACTCGTTGCCGGCCTGATCACTTTGCCCACGACTCACGAAGACCCTGTTGGTGTTTGCCATGTCAAGATTCTCGGCCTCGTCCGCGTCCGGAACCCGAACGGTATCGAAACCGTTCTTCCCGACGGAGAGTACGACGGCAATCGCATTGCCGTTCGCCAGCGCGACACCCGCAGAGCAACTCGCATCGTTCGTGGAAGCGGCCGAACATACCCATAGTCGGTTGTTCGCAGAAGAAACAAGGTTCATTCCAATAGCCTTCATCTTGCCCGTCGCCGTGTAGACCTTCGCATTGGCATCGAAGTCCACATCTGCCACCGCATAGCGAAGTCGATTAGCGTCACCACCGAACCCGTCGGTCTGATATCCGTTGCGATCCAGTGGCGACAGGCCGAGCGTTACTGCCGGCAGGAACCCACGATATTGCGCGCACATGCCGTTGGCCGCCGTACCGGCCGGAGGTCCCACGACAAACGCTTCCTGCCCATTGGACGCAGCGGAGGCGGGGCACGGAAACCGTTCCTGACCGATGACATATCCCAGCAACGCTTCGCGAGCCGCGTCGAGCAATTTCTGCGTTTCACTGGACCGGCGTTGATCGAGCTGTCGCAAGCGGCACGAGCAGCGCCGAGAGAAGCGTCGCCACGATGACCAGACCAATGGCGAGCTCGATGAGGGAAAAACCGCTTTGGCTCATTCGTGTCTTCAACATGGGTCCACCTTCGGAACGCGTGAGTCGGATCCGACAGTCTGAAACTGGATGCAATAGACCACGTCATTGAAGTTGGCGCTCTCCGCCGTACTTTCATAGGCGGTCCCTGAGCCGAGAACATTCAAGCGCGCCAGGTTCAGTCCTTCAAGATAACTGGACGGCAATCGGCGTTCAGTGGACAGTACGCGCATCTGGTTAAGTGCCGCGAGGCGACGTCCCGCGAACAGGACGAGCCCGGGATACTGTCCTGCACCGTTCACGGACAGACAAGTGCCAGTGCACTGTGTGTTGCCTGAAGAGCCGCCCTGGGAAAACTCCTGGGCAATGGCGTAGAAGAGGTGATCCTTCCAGTGCTGAAACCACGATTGGATCTCTGCCCAATGAGAGCAGTGCATCTCGATGTAGGCGGGATTGAGGGACGCCAACCCGGCGGCCGTATACGACCGTGCGGGAACTCGACCTTCCAGCCTGCCAGGAGACTCCGTATAGGCCGTGTCCGCACTGAAATCGGAAATGGTCATGGTGGCCGCATCGATCATCCGGCGATCAGTGCTGGTGGCGGGTGGATACGCGTCCGAGGGAAACTCGGCCATGCATTCCGCTACACGCCTCGTCAGCGTTCGCAGGATGCCGGGGCTGACAGCCGTACCCACAAGGCTCTTCCGCTTCTCGATCGCATCGAAGATCTCCTTTGGCGTGATCACGATCATCTGATCGTTCACGGAGACGGTCCCGGTGTTGGGATCCACGTAACCGTTGATCAACGTGGAGTTACCGCCTCCCACTGAATTTGTGGGTGTGACGAGCGTGTTGGCGGGAGACGCGTTGTCGGCACTCAGAGCAACCACTGCTTCCAGATACTGGTCGGCAGCATGGCTGCCCGGACAGCTGGGCGTGTTCTCGGCAGGAGCGCGAGACTGCTGTTGCAACGCGGCTCCGGGCGAGACGATGATGGCCGCAGCCAGCGAATCGGACGTTGCGCCCGCCACGCGAGTCACGCCGTCGGGGGCCAGCACCACGAACTGCCCGAGCGTATCCCAGTTCACCAGCTTGCCACCGGCTCCGCTGCGTTTGAAGTTGCCCGCAACCGCATACCAGAGACACTCGCCATGTGCGTCGCGGATCGGCTCGACGTCCAGCGTCTTCCACGGCAACCGTCCTACTGCGCTGACGTTCTGCGCACCGCATTCGAGCGGCGAGTAGCCTTCGTCATTGGGAATTGTTGGTGCCGCCAACTCCGGGCAGGGTAGCCGTCCCGGAGCTTCGTTCGGATATCGGTCCACGTTGGCGACGACATAGGCGATGAGTGCATCTTTGGCCTTCGCCAGCGCTTCCTGTGTTGATCGTTCCCGTTCGAGCTGTACAGGACGCGCTGGCAGGAGATTCACGACGATGAGCACCGCAAGCAGCCCGCTCAACGCGAGCATCAAGAGCAGCGCAGCCCCCCGGTTTGCCCGGGGATTGAGGAGTTCACGAACGGCCATTCGGGTCCGTGCTCCTCGAGCTTCGATCACGGACAGCGGAATCCTCCGCCGGTGAAGTACCTGCGCTTGCCGCAGGATCGTCTGCATCCTCCGGAGGAGCTCTCCACCTGCCACAGGCAAGGTTCGCCGCCGCGCGTAGCTCTCTTCAATGACGCCCGAGGTCGCCTCCACCGTTTGTCCCACCTTGAGACGTACCCGCCGGCCGCTCTCTTGCAGAGTGAAGCCAGCCGACTCCCGGCCGACACCTGTCGGGGCGATGTCGTTCGAGGCGCCTCGTGCCCCCACCGCCTTGCCGTTCACCCAGACGATCGTGTCGCCGTCGCTCCTGCGTACTATCCCATTCAGCGTCATGATCCGTGCCGCGGGTACTCGAGGTGCTTCCACCGGAGCGATTACCTTCGGCTTGTTGGCGTTGGCGATGGCATCCTCCCGGGCTGCGTCCATCCGTGCGCGCTCCGCCGGAGTGAAGAAGAGACGTCCCAGCGATTGCTGTGCCTGCAGTTCGCCGAGGCATAGGTTCATGAGAAGCAAGGCAAGAAGCGCGTGCCTCATGGTCTGTTCCTCTCCGCTTCTTCCTCGGGGACGGTAATCCAGGTCAACTCGCACTCCGCATTGAGCGTGGGCTGGGAGCCGTCGGAAACCCCTTGTCCGATCCGGTCGATCTCACAGGCGTTCATCGTGAAGACGCCGCTCCTGCGGGCCGCAAGCATTCTGAAGAAGTCCATCAGGTCGCCTTCATGCAACAGTGGGAGGCGGACCCTCATGATGGATTGGCGCATGGGCAGATCGGCCACTCCCAAGGTACTCGCTCCTGCATACGGCTCCTGCTGGCCGATCTGATACTCGACGCCATACAGCTTTGCTTCGCGGTTGATGGTGCGCAGGCCGTCCACCCAATTGATGCGCTGTTCGGCACCGACGAATCCGATCGTCTCCAGGGCATCGTAAGTTTCGCGGAATCGCTGAAGGATGTCCTTTTCTAGACCCGCATTGGCGTGGCGTTGGCGGGCTGTGGAAAGTTGCCGGGTCTGGGCCGTCAGTCGACTCTCCGCAGATTCGACGAGGCCTTCCACATACACGACCGCCGCAACCGCGCTTGCCAAGACGATCAGCAACAATACCAGCGGAAGAGCGAGAGGCGCGAAGTTGGCCCGGTTCACGATCCTTCACCCTCCTCCCGCAGCAGCACGGATATCTCGAAGCGCGCGCCCAGCGATGTCTCTGCGCGCGCGCTCGTGGTCCCCGTGAGGCTCTGCTTGGAACTGTCGTCCAGAGGCAGTTTGACGATCTTCGCATCCAGGACTCTCTGATGCTTCCGCAATTGATCGGCGAACTCCCGGATCGCGTTCACTGCCGAGCGATAGTCGCCTGTGAACGGCTGAATCTCCCCGCGGATCAGGCCGACCTGACGCATGGGGCCATCCTGGGATCCCGACTGAACGGAGGAGGTGGAAAACGCCGTCGTCAGGTCGGCGAACCGGCCATGCTTCCACGTCACCGACGATATCGAGACCAATGGATTGGGTTCGAGTGCAGCGCTCACCACCGAAAACAAGAGCTCCGGTGTTCTGGCGCGCTGGCGCAAGCGGTCGAATGCATCGACTGTCTGTTTCAGCGCCGCAGCCGTCACGGGCGCTTCCGGGAACTGACGCGTCAGTTCGGAATAGAGCGCGTCGTACCGGCGGGTCTGCTGCGCTGCAGACGCGATATCTTCCTCGATGGTGCGAACTCGGTTCAAATCGTAAGCGAACCAGAGGACCCCCACCGCAGCGACGCCGCCGGCGACCGCCAGCAGCCCCCGACCAACGCGATGGACGCGGAAGCCCTGTAACAGGTCCGGGGGTGCCAAATTCTCCTTGGGTGAGGCCCGGCCGAGCAGATGCAAGTGCAGCGCGTCGGCTGTCGAGTCGAACGCCGTGGGAGGAATCTTGAGCAGGGCGCCCAGCTGTCCCCTCGATATCCGCTGGGCACGCATCGCGCCGGGATTCTCCGCCACACGACGATAGAGATCCTGCAACGAATCGTCCTGATCGAGCAGGACCACGTCCACGATCTCGTCCGCGCTCGTTGCCTGGAGCGCATTCAGATACAAGCGCGTGTTGACGATCTCGGCGGCAAATGTACTGTCGAGGTTGTCTTCCGAGAGTCCGCGAAAGGGAGTCAGCCGCGAAAAACGGAAACGCCCGTTCTTCAGGAAGGTTTGCCTCAAGCCCGCCACGTGCTTCGAGACGATCAGCAGATTCGGACCCCGCAGCTTGAGTGGCACGACGGCCGCGGATGTTACCGCGGAGATCGGAAACACCCCGGCGATCGGAAGCCCGCGGGCCATCACTGCACCGACCCAAGGCTCGATGATCTCGAGGTCGGTCACAGCCATGAACAGAAATCGATCGTCCTTCCGACGGTCCTTCTCCCTCTCCTGGAGCTGTGCGGAGGCGAAGGGCGTGTTGCGATAGAGCTGCTTCAGCTTCCGGTCGATCATTTCGCGTCGGTCGCGTCCCACCGTATGAGGCAGCGTTTCGAAACGGTAGTCTTCCTCGACGGTGTCGACCACGAAATAGACCGGCACCCGGTGAACCGTCGTGAGCAGCTCGGCGAATTCGGCTTCTCCGGCTTCATCCAGAGAGAACCGCCTGCAGTTGACGAGCCCACGCCTCCATAGCGCGACCGACGCGCCAGCGGATGAGATACATACGAGCAGACGCGGACCCATGGTCAGAACTTGAGCTTGCCGATCATTTCGTAAATCGGCGTCAGGATGGAGAAGAGGATGAGTGCCATCAGCATTCCCAGCAGGACGTTCAGCGCGGGACCCATGATCTTGAGAGCCTTGTCCACCCCTTCACGGACATCCCGACCATAGAAGTAGTTGATGTTGAACAACGCAGTGTCCAGGGCTCCGGTCGTTTCGCCCACGCGAAACATCCGGATCACCAGGGGAGGGAACAGGTCCAGCTTCTGGAAGCTGTCCGACAAGGCTTCTCCGGAATTGATCTGTTGCCACGCCTGGCGAAGGCCTTCCGCGATCACGACGTTACCCACGATTCCCTCGCTGGGTGCGAATCGCATCGAGGATCGAGATGCCGGACTGATACATCAATCCGAAAAAGTTCGCGAACCGAGCGAGGATGATCTTCTGCAACAAAGGTCCGATCACCGGAATGCGCAGCTTGGCCAGGTCGAGCATATAGCGCGCGCGAGGGTCCGAGCGAACGAAACTCGCCAAGGCAATCGTCGCGACGATGGGAGCCCCCAGGATCAGCCACCAGTAATGCTGTGCGGGAAGTCCGAGGTGGCAATAAGGATGCGGGTCTGGATGGGCAGTTCCACGCGCATGGTCTTCAGCACCCCTACCAACTGCGGCACCAGATACATGAGCAGAAACAACGAGACCCCGATCACCAGCACCAGCAACGTGACAGGATAGATCAGCAGCTTCTTGGTTTCCGATGCCAGTTCGTCCTGCCAACGGAGAGATTTTGAAAGATTCTCGAACACGTCGGTCAACCGGCCGGTCTGTTCCCCGGCGCGCACAAGACTCACGAACACGGGATCGAACACCTTGGGGAACTGTGCCATCGCCTGCGACATCATCTTGCCGGCTTCGATGTCCTCGACCAGTGCCGATACGACTTGCTTGAACCGGGGCCGGTCCATGCCATCCCGGAGATCCCGCAGGCCATCGATGATGGGAATGCCCGCCCGGTTGATCTGCTCCATATCGAAGCAGAAGTTGATGAGATCCTTCCTCTCGACGCCGCCCCCTCGCAGCGAAGAGGCGCCGCGCATTTCCCGGAAGGTGATGAGATCGAGCCCCATCCTCCGCAAACGGAGTTCGAGATCGATGTCGTTGATCGCGTCGAGCTTGCCGCGCGCAACGGCACCGGAGGTGTCCATGGCCTTGTAGCGGAAGGAAGGCATGGAGGGGCGCTCTTGGTCGTTCCGGTCGGATGCAGGTCGCCGTCGCCGACCCGCACGGACCTACAGTAGCCGCCCCGTGAGATCCACGGAGCGGGACAGTTCAGCGATGCTGGTCGTGCCATCGAGCACGCGTTCGATGCCCTCCTCGGCCAGCAATCGGAAGCCTTTTTCCGCAGCTACCCGGCGCATCTCCCGGCCCGTGGCGCGGCGAGCCACCAGCTCGTCCAGATCGGCATCCATCGGAAGAATCTCCAGGATCGCGGTTCGCCCCCGGAAGCCGCGGTGATTGCAGTGTCGGCAGCCACCCTCGCGATGACGAAAGAGCGAAACACTGCTTTCAGGCGCCAGACCCAGGATGTGCTTTTCCTCCAGCGACGGTCGATACTCGATCCGGCAATGCGCACACAGCACCCGGACCAGCCGCTGAGCAATGACGCCGATGACGTTTCCGGAAATGATGTCCGGAAGAATGCCGATGTCGAGCAATCGCGGAAAGGCACCCAAGGCGGAGTTCGTATGCAACGTGGAGAATACTTGGTGACCGGTCATGGCGGCGCGGAACGCCATGTCGGCGGTGTCCTTGTCGCGAATCTCTCCCACGAGGATGATGTCCGGATCCTGGCGCATGATGGACCGGATGCCGTTCGCGAAGTCGAGTTTCACCGCCTCGCCTACCGAAGTCTGCCGCATGAGAGCGACGGGATATTCGACCGGATCCTCCAGCGTCATGATGTTGACGCCTTCGACGTTCACCTGGGAAAGAAGCGAATAAAGGGTGGTCGTCTTGCCGCTTCCGGTGGGGCCCGTGATGATGAGAATGCCCTCAGGCCGCGCAAGCATGAGGTGCAGTTTCGCGACCGTGGGCTTGGGCAGTCGCATCTGCTCCAGGCTGATGATCGACTTCTCGCGGTCGAGAACACGAAGGACGATGTTCTCGCCGTAAATCGTCGGATGGCTCGACACCCGAAAATCGATCGGCCTGCCGTTGAGGTTGAGTGACATCCGGCCATCCTGCGGTGCGCGGGTCTCGGCGATGTTCATGCCGCTGATGACCTTCAAGCGAACCGCGATGCCGGGCCAGTAGCTCTTGTGCAGACTTCGAACCTGTTCCAACACGCCGTCGATGCGATAGCGCACGCGCAGGAATGCCGCTTCCGGTTCGAAGTGGATATCGGACGAACCACGCTTCACCGCATCGACGAGGAGCGCACCCACCAGGCGCACGATCGGCTGCGTGTATTCGTCCCCACCTCCCTGAAGACTCTGCCAATCGAGTTCGCCCGTCTCGATCTCTCTCAGGATGCCGTCTACGGAGAGTTCGTATCCGTAGAAGTGATCGATCGATTCCTCGAGCTGGGCCTCGCCTGCCAGCAGAGTCCGCAGCTGAATGTCGGGAGGAAGCGAAGCGCGGAGTTGGTCGGTGACCACGACATTGAGCATGTCGGTGATTGCCACGACCAGGGTGCGCGTCTGCGAATCGAACGCAATGGGCAGCACGTGATGCCGCCGGGCGAACTCCTGAGGCACGAGTTTGAGGGCCTCGGCGTCCACCACGACCTGCGCCAGATCGATGGCCTCCTGACCGATGGTCCGGGCCATGATGTCCCGGATCACTCCCTCCGTGACAAACCCCAGTCGGACGAGCAATCGGCCCAGCGGAATCTTCTGGGCGCGCTGTTCGGTAAGCGCGATCCGAAGCTGGTCAGGCGTGATGAGACCCTGCTGCACCAGGCTTTCGCCAAGGCGCGACTTCCGGCGGGTGTCGGGGACCGGAGCTGCCGCCTTGAGAGGGAGTCAGGGACGCCATGTCATTCATTCTACTGGTGCCCCGAGCTTGCCGAGGCGTGTCACTACTTGCTTCCGGTCGAATCCGGCGAAACCGCGGGCGCGCGCCAGATCCAGTGCCTGGCGGTAATAGCCCACGGCGAGTGGTTGCTGACCAAGATGTTCCAGACCCACGGCCAGGTTGAAGGCGTAGTCGGGGTTCGTGGGTTCCATCTGGAAGGCCTGAAAGTACGCCTGCTGAGCGGCCGCCCACTGATTCTGCTCGGCATGAACGTGACCGAGGGCCGCATAGAGGAAGCCCGAAGGCTCGCGCGCGATCAGCTGTTTCAGCCGCGTCTCGCTGGCAAGAGGATCCACACGTCCAGCGATTCCGATGAGCCCCGCCTGAGCGGCCGCATTCTGGGGTTCGAGTTCCAGCACACGGTAGTAGTAGTCGCTGGCCTTCTCGGAATTGCCCTGGCGCCAAGCCGTGGCCGCCAGGCCGAGGAGAGAATCGACATTGCGGTGGTCCTTGGCGAGGACGGACTCGTAGAGGGACTGTGCTCTCGCCGCATCTCCTCGCTGCAGGGACGCATAGGCTTCACCGACCTGCTGGCTGATCACGCTCCCCGCATCGGTGGAACGGACCCGTAGACGATCTCCCGTTTCCGCGGCGGCGCCATCCCGCGGGGCGGCAGGTCCCCCGGACGCACGTGCAGAGTTCGTGGCGCCGCTGTGGCGGGGGCGCATCGGTCGCGAATCCGGCACGGCGCCAGAGGAACTGTCCGGCGCTTGCATCGTTGCGGACCGTGCGGGACTGACCGTCGCTCCAGAACCGGGTCCGCCCGAACCTTCATTGGCAGGAACCGCCACGGGAACGCCATTCGCGGACGGCGCACTCTTCGAAGGCGTCGAGGGCGGGATTGGAAGGGAAGTGCTGCTGGGACTCGGTGTACCGGTCGTTCCGGCCGGGGCTGCGGCCGTGTTCAAGCCTTTGATGGCGTCCGGCTCCACACGCCCCGGCAGATCAAGGCTTGGCATGGGCGGAGGCGGCAGATCCGCCGGCGGCGGTGCGGTGATTGGGCCCGTCGGCGTCGGCCCGGAGGTTCTGGCGAGGGGCTGTATCTGGGCGCCAGTCGGCGCCGTGAAGCCCGAAGAACGCGTGAAAATTCCCGGATAGTTGATCGCGAGGAATACGTAGGCGAAATAGAAGACCAGAAAGACGAGAACGGCGATGGCGAAGACGTAGACAGGGTTCTCCCGAGCCCATTCGACCACGCTGAAACGTTCAGCCCTCAGGGCACCAGCGTCCACAGTGGCTGCGCTTGCGGCTTCCGCAAGATCTGCCGGTTCGGCGGCACGGGCGAAGAGATTCGAGCCCTTCGGTCTGCTGGTGAAATTCAGATCCCGGGCGGCGGAAGGCGCCCGGGTGCGCGCCCTGGGTGGAAGCCGCGGCAGCTGCGGCACCTCCCGCAGCAGGACGACCTGCCGCGGGCTGGCGGGCGTCGCCACAGCGGATTCGCGGGACTTGGACGCTCGCTGCAGTGCTTTGAGAAGCAGGCTCATGGCGACTTCGGCGAATCCGTCACCGCATCGAACTGCTCCGCCCGGGGAAGCTGCGAGCGGAGGAACCGCAAATCGCCCGCTTCAACGGACGGCGCCTTGACGACGGTGGGCCGCAGGAAGATCACCAGTTCGGTCTTGGTCGTCGAGTCGTTCCTGTAGGCGAAGAGATCGCCCGCACGAGTGTTTCCGATGCCCGGCACCTGGTCACGGTTGCGCCGGACCTCGTCCTTGATCAGTCCGCCGAGGATTGCGGTTTGGCCACTCGACAACTGCAGGACCGATTCGATTTCGCGGATCTCAACGATCGGGATCACGCTTTCAATGGTGATGGCGGGATTGGGATCCCTGGCTGAACCCACTTGGCTGGTCACCGTGGGACGCACCGTCAGACTGACTGTGCCCGCTTCGTTGATCTGAGGCGTGAGTGACATTACCAAACCGATGGGCACGGTTCGAGCAATCGTCGTCGTCGCCTGGAGGTTCTGGCCGCCCACCGATGTAGCTTGCGATATCTGCTGCTGCACTTGAAAGTACACGATGTTGCGCACGACCTTGAGCAACGCAGTTTGATTGTTGAGCGCCATCACCTTGGGGCTCGAAAGCACCCGGGCATTGCCGAACTGCTCGAGCAGCTTGATCGCGGCGAAGATGCCGTTACGGGTGTTTGCGCCATACGTGAGAGCGGTCACCGGCGCCGCCGCAAGACGAGTGGTTCCAACCAGGGTTTGGGAAAATTCTATTCCTGCTCCCTTGGAAGACGCGACTCGACCCCAGTCGACTCCCGCCTGATAGTTGCGTGAAAGCTCGACTTCCACGATGGTTGCTTCGATCAGGACCTGTCGCTGGGCTGACGCCATCACCGAATCCAGATACTCCTGAACCAACTGGTGCTGACGCTCGGTGGCCATCACCGTGACAGTCCCGGCAATCGAATTCACGGCCACTTCGTTGGCAACGTCACCGGGCAGGGGCAATGCAGGCTGATTCGCGAATACGCTGGAAAACAGATCCTTGGCGTTGTCGCCGGCTCGGGCCACGGCCTCGGCCTGTGCAATCCTTTCTTCGCGCTGGGCCTTGGCCGCCTCCGCGCGCGCCGACCGCTCGTCCGCGGACATCGCCTGGGCACGGGTGGCGGAGAGCATGCTCTTCAGGTTCCTTTCGAGCGTTTCCCAGAAGTCGTTGCGGGACTTGGTCGTCACGGTGGCAGTGGATGCGTTGTTGCCCCCGCCAGTACCACCCGTTGCGCCTCCCCCGCCCGCTGCACCCCCTGCACCTCCCGTCGTCACCGTAGCGATCTGCCCCGATACTGCCACGGTGGAATCCGTTTCCCGGGTCACGTTCACGTAGTTGACCCGGTACGACTTCACGTACGGCGTGTCGGGCACGACGTAGATCGTCCGGCCTTCCTGCTTCCAGCGCAGGTTCACCTGCTTGGAAATCCGTTCGAGGATGGCCGGGAGGGTCTCGTCGATGGCATTCAGGCTGACCAAGCCGGACAATGCCGGATGGACGTCGATGTTCTGTTTGGTGTCGCGAGCCAGCGCAAACAGGAGGTCCTTCAACGGCACCTCGTTGACCACTACGCTGTAGGTGGGAAGTTTCTGCTGTGGTCTGGGGGCGGGTACGCTGGGTGATACCACCGGCGGAAGGATGTCATCCGGCGCTGTCGCGGTCTTGTCCGCTGTCAGATGACTCTCCGACAGTGGAAGCTTGGGTGCTGGGTACGAGCATGCTCCCAGAAGCAAGGCACCTGACAGCGAAATCAGAAGCGCACGGATACGTCCGGGCCGCTCGAGGCGAACGTCACGCGCCGCGCCCGTCGACACGGGGCGTCGGATTGCGTGTGACGAAGGCAATACATGATTCATCTGCGGGCTGCGCTCCCTGGCAACGTTCGCCTGCATGGCGGCCGACGGTCGACGGCCTGACGTGCCCAGGGCGCCAACCGATGCAAACGGGACTAGCGCTGGCAAGGACTATTCCAAGCCCGCGACGGATGCGGCCTCCACCTCGGAACGGATCACACGGAAACTCCGCGCATATGGGCGGAATCGGGTGAGTTCGGGGGGCAAGGTCCACAACGCTTCGTTCGCCTCGCGCTGACCGGCGAAGCTGCCGAAGACCACCGTGTACAACGGTCTCGCGTCTGCCGAGGTACGGTACACAAAAAATCTATCCCTTTCAACAGATTTGGGAAGGTTCCTGAAATAGCTCTTGAGGTACTCCTCATCGGCGCCGGTCAGTATCTGGATGGAGAAGGCATCCGGGTTCTGGGCCTTCAGCCATGCCACGCTTTCGACGATTCTCGTGGCAACGAAATCACTGGCGGCGGGAGCCGAGGCAATGCTCGCGGTCTGAGATGACAAAGGAATTGTCGCCTCCGCGGGTGATCGTGCCGGGGCGATTGGTTCCACATTGGGTCCTGCAACCGGTGCCGCAGGAGAAGCAGCTGAAGGGACGTACCCGGCCGGCATGGGCCGCGCCATTGGCTCTTGGGCAATCGACCCTGATGGCGAGGGGCTGGCAGCCGGTTCGTTCACGAGCGAGGTTACCGTTGCCGGTCTGGCTGTCCACAGAAGCCAGCCCACGATCCCCAATACGGCGAGGGCGGCGCCGCCAGCGACGAGCCACTTCCCGGACATCGGCAGAACGCCTGAGGAGCGGTTGGACTCTCCACGGCTGAATTCGCTGTCGGCGATGGCGCTTCGAACATGCTTGACGCCAAGGGTGTGAGTGTTCTCGGTGAATGCCGCGAGCATTGCCTTGTCCGCGATGATGTTGACGCGCCGCGTCAGTCCCTTCGACGCCTCCGCGATGACATCGACAACCGCTTTGGAGAAGAGGGCGGGACCTCTATAGCCCGCGGCTCTCAGCCGGAACGACAGGTACTGGGCGATCTCGTCGTGCTTGAGAGGCCCCAGATCGAAGCTGTATGTGATGCGCTCCCGGAGTTGCCTGATGTGCGGCTGCTTGAGGTTCTCATCCAGTTCCGGCTGCCCGAAGAGCACAATCTGGAGCAGTTTGTGATCGCTTGTCTCGAGATTGGATAGGAGCCGGATCTCCTCGAGCGTCTCCAAGGGCATGCGCTGGGATTCCTCCACGAAGAGGACCACCTGGTGCCCTTTGGCATGACGCGAGACAAGGTAGTTCTGCAGGGTGTGGAGCACCTCGACGCGGCTCGCCTCACGAGGAATCTTGAGAGACAGTTCGAACGCAATGGCGTGGAGAATCTCGTTGGGGGCCACGCTTGGGTTGGCCAGGTACACGACGTCCACGGTCTGGTCCAGCCGGTGAAGCAGCACCCGGCAGAGCATTGTCTTGCCGCTTCCGACTTCGCCCGTGACCTTGATGATTCCCTCTCCCTGCGCGATCGCGTACAGCAGGGCTTCCAGCACTGCACCACGATTCCCACCCTCGAAAAAAAAGGCGGTATCTGGCGTGATCTTGAAGGGTGGGCGCTTCAGGCCGAAAAAGTCGTAATACATGCCTTTGTCTGTGCGTCAGGTCGGTCCGATCCGGCTTCGAGGGACATTCTCGGAATCCGAGTCGAATGCCTGTATGCGACTGTATAGCGTGGTTCGGTGCATGCCCAGCATTTTGGCAGCCTGGGACAAGTTACCCTGGGTAAGCTTGAGGGCGGCCTCCACGAAGCTTCTTTCCCAGGCGCGCAGCGCTTGGTCGAGTTCTATCGATCGGTGGGCGGACAGAATGGACGTGGCGACGGCGACCGACGCATCGAAGTCGACCATCTGCGTTCCGGGCCGCCCGTAAGTGTGCCTTCCAAGTCCAGTTCTCTTCCGAGTTCCTGGGGCCCAACCTGTTGTCCGGCATGCTTGGTGACGAGCCTGATCGCAATGTTGCGCAGCTCCCGCACGTTCCCGGGAAATGAATACCTTCCCCACAGTGATTCCCCCTCTGGAGAAAGCGTGCACGGAGAGGCGCCCGCTTGTGCCGCGTAGAAGTTCACGAAATGCGTGAAAAGCCGCAGCTTGTCGTCCCCGAGATCCCGTAGTGGCGGGACCTGGACAGTGAACACCGATAGCCGGTGGTATAGGTCCACGCGAAAGCGGCCCGACTTGATTTCCTGCCTGAGGTCCCGGTTCGTCGCCGCCACGACTCGGGCACGGCTCACTCTGAGCTGGGTTTCTCCCACACGTTGATACTCGCCGTTCTCGAGTACGCGCAGGAGCTTCGCCTGCAACTCGAGTGGAAGTTCGCCGATTTCATCGAGGAACAACGTGCCTTCGGCAGCTTCCTCGAAATACCCGGCCCGCGGGTTCGTCGCCCCCGTGAAGGCGCCTTTCGCATAGCCAAAGAGCGTGGGCTCCACGAGGCTCGGGGCAATGGCGGCGCAGTTCAGGGCGAAATACGGTCGACCGGAACGCGGAGAGCCCGTGTGAAGGGCCCGGGCAACCAGTTCCTTGCCGGTACCGGACTCACCTTCGATCAACACGGGATACGGTGAGGATGCATACTGGCGTATCTGTTCGCGCAGCTTTCCTATCGCGAAACTCGATCCGACGATACCCGAGCCGTCGGCTGCCGCAGCCTCTTCTGCCTCTCCGAACTGCCGCGCCTTGAGCAGGAGATCCTTGAGCACGATCGGCTCGCAGGGTTTGGCGACGAACTCCACCGCTCCCAATGCGCGTGCATGGCGCGCGTTGATCTCGTCGTTCTGGCCCGAAAGCACGATGATTTTCATGGCGGGCGATGCGGCCATGAGTTCGGAGATGAGTTTGAAGCCCTCGTCGGGACGGTGAGGGGTGGGCGGAAGTCCGAGGTCTACCAGCGCCAGCTCCGGCACGTGCCCCAATTGGTCGATGAGGCCTTTCACCTTCTGCCGCGATTCGGCCGAATAGACGCGGAAATCCCTGCTGAGAACGAAGTCCAGCGTGTCGACGATCAGGGGATCGTCATCGACGATCAGCAGATCCGGCTTGCGGGATGCAGAAGTGTCCACCCGGTATGGTCCCAGTCGCCTTGAAGGATCGAGCGTTCAGGTCTTCAGGTCGAGCGAATCGTGCGTCACTCACCAATTCTGCCAGACATCCAACGGTTTCCTGCTCCGCTAATCGATCGTTGCGAGAAACGCGGATTCCAGGCTGTCTTGCCCGGTGACGGTCCGCAGTCCTCCGGGTGTTCCGATATACCGCAATGCACCACCGTGCAGGACAGCCATGGAGTCGCACATCTCTTCCACGTCCGCGAGCGCGTGAGACGTGAGAAACACCGTGGTGCCCTTCGAGCGCGAGGCCCTCAGTGCGACCTTGAGCAGGGCCCGCGCCTTGGGATCCAGGCCACTGGCCGGCTCGTCGAGCACGAGCAGAGGGCGCTCCGAAAGAAGGCAGGCTGCCAGGCCAAGCTTCTGTGTCATCCCTTTCGAATAGGATTTCACCGGGCGGCAAAGCGCGTCCGGGTCCAGGTCGAGGGACCGGACTGTCGCGTCCACAGCCACAGACGTCGAACGGACTCGATAAAGCCGACTCATCAGAACGAGGAATTCCAGCCCGGTGACATAGTACGGGGCCGAGAATCGCTCCGGGAGAAATGCAAGTTGTCGTCGGGACTGCGTCTTTCGACTCGATTCACCGAAGATACGGATCTCGCCCGAATCCGGTCGAATCGCATCGAGGAGACACTTGATGAGGGTCGTCTTGCCAGCCCCGTTAACACCCACCAAGCCAAAAAAGGCTCCCGCCGCAACGCTGAACTCCACATTTCTCAGGGGATGAACGCTGCCGTAACTCTTGTGCACGGCAGCGACCATCAACGCAGATTCGTTTGCCGGAACGTCCAAGAGATGGGTCATGTAGGGGTCTTGTAGGAACCATGGCACGGTAACCCAATCAAAAACCAGGAACAAGCTGCGACCGTCTACCGAGGCGTTCAATTACAATCGCTTACCCCAACCACCTGCATGCCCGTGATATCCAACGCAATCGTCGAGCTCAATGACGTTGACTTTGCCTACGACTCCCGCCCGATCCTTCAGGGCATCCGGATGCGCTTCCCACGGGGAAGAGTGGTCGCCATCATGGGCGGCAGCGGGTGTGGCAAGACGACGATCCTTCGGCTCATAGGAGGGCAGGTGCGTCCCGCGAGGGGCACGGTGACGGTCAATTCGACACCGGTGGACTCCATGTCCCATTCAGGGCTGTATGCGATGCGCAGGCGCATGGGCATGCTGTTCCAGTTCGGCGCCCTGTTCACGGACCTCACCGTGTTCGAGAACGTCGCGTTCCCACTGCGGGAACACACGAGGCTCCCGGATGCGCTGATCCGTGACCTGGTCTTGATGAAGCTGCACGCCGTCGGTCTCCGGGGGAGCTGCCCAACTCAGCCGGCAGAGTTGTCCGGGGGGATGGCGCGGCGAGTGGCGCTTGCCCGGGCGGTCGCGCTAGATCCGGAACTCATCATGTACGATGAACCGTTCACCGGTCTGGATCCCATATCTGTGGGCGTGATCGCGAATCTCATCAGGCGGCTCAACGATGCGTTGGGCGCAACGTCCATTCTTGTGACACACGATGTCGAGGCGTCGTTCAAGATCGTCGATTACGTCTACATCGTGGCGGCAGGCAGCATCGTGGCCGAAGGCACGCCGGAGGAGATTCGGCAGTCCGAGGAGCCGCTGGTGCGGCAGTTCGTCAGAGGCGAGACGGATGGCCCTGTGGCGTTCCACTACGGGGCGAATTCCTATGCGGGCGACCTGGGCCTGGAGGACGTCGTGAAATGATCGGGACGCTAGACAGAACCCTTCGGCACATTGGCGCCCGCGCGATCGATGGGGTCTGGAAGCTGGGCTGTGCCAGTCGATTCACCGCGACCGTCCTGTTGCGGTCCGGGACAAGCTTCCGGCGACCCCAACTGACGCTGGATGAAATCTTCTTCACTGGGGTCCTCTCACTGATCATCGTGATCGTCAGCGGATTGTTCGTAGGTCTGGTGCTCGGCCTCCAAGGGTACGAGACGCTGAAAAGATACGGTTCGGCGGAGGCCCTGGGTACGCTCGTCGCGCTTTCGCTGGTCCGTGAACTCGGGCCGGTGGTTTCCGCATTGCTGTTTGCAAGCCGTGCCGGGTCCGCCATCACGGCGAAAATCGGGATCATGAAGTCCACCGAACAACTGTCGGCCATGGAGATGATGGCGGTGGATCCCTTCGAACGCGTGCTTGGACCGATCTTCTGGGGCGGCGCGTTGTCCATGCCCCTCCTGGCTGCGATCTTCAGCGCCTTCGGTGTGTTCGGGGTTATCTCATCGGAGTGGTCATCATCGGAGTGGACGCTGGAGCGTTCTGGTCCCAGATGCAGGCGAGCGTGGATCTTTGGGACGACGTCGCCAACGGTGTCATCAAGAGTGCGGTTTTTGGTGTGGCAGTCACGCTTATTGCTCTTTTCGAGGGGTATGACGCTCCGCCGACGGCGGAAGGGGTGTCGTACGCGGTCACACGCACGGTGGTGACCTCGGCGCTGGCCATCCTGGCCCTGGATTTCGTGCTGACCTCCTTCATGTTCACGGGAGTCTGATATGAAACGGACGACGGTCGATCTGTGGGTCGGCGCGTTTGTGGTGGGTGGTCTGATCGCCTTGCTGGTATTGGCCCTCAAGGTTGGCAATGCGAATACGGTGAGTGCGAGTGATGGTTACCGGGTGACGGCCGAATTCGACAACATCGGCGGACTCAAGCCCCGTGCCCCCGTGAAGAGCGCCGGGGTGGTGGTCGGGCGAGTGGAGAACATAAACTTCGACAACAAGAAGTTCGTCGCTCGCGTGACGCTGCTTCTGGACGGGGCGTACGAGTTTCCGACCGACACGACAGCATCGATTCTTACCTCCGGGCTGCTTGGCGAGCAGTACGTGGGACTCGATGGAGGGGGGGACGACAAGCTGCTGAAGGACGGCGACCGCTTGCGCCTCACGCAGTCAGCGATGGTCCTGGAAAAGATGATCAGCCGGTTCCTCTACAGCAAGGCCGCGGAAGGCCCCGCAGCGCCGGAGAAATGACGTGAAGCTTGCAATGGAGATGTCTATGAAGGAATCAATGCGCCGTCTGGCGCTTCGTATCGTGGCATTGGCCTTGCCCGGATTGCTGCTGGTCGCGACGAACCTTCGGGCGGAGATCCTTTCCCCTGACGTGCTCGTCCGACAGACGAGCGAAGAAGTCTTGCGCGGAGTCGCCGACGACAAGGAACTGCGCAATGGTAACGCCACCCGTTTCATCGAACTGATCGAAACGAAGGTCGTGCCTCATTTCGACATGCAGAAAATGACCCGTCTTGCGGTCAGCAAGAGCTGGGAGACAGGCGTCGACCGAACAGCAGAAACAGTTGGTGAAGGAATTCCAGACCCTGCTAGTCCGGTCCTACGGTGCCGCCTACAGTTCGTTCCGCTACGTCAAGGTGGACGTCAAGCCGCTGAAGATCTCGAACGGCGAGGATGACGTCACCGTGAAATCGGTGATCCTGCTTCCAGGCGGGGCACCCCTGTAACGGTGGACTACCTGATGAATCTCACTGCAGATGGCTGGAAGGTTTATAACGTCGTCGTGGAAGGCGTGAGTCTGGTGACAACGTACCGAAACGACTTCGCCACGCAGATCGAGCAGAGCGGTATCGACGGGCTGATCAGGAATCTACAGGAACGCAACAGCAAACCAGCCACGGCACAGAGTACGAAGAAATGATTCAGAGGGATGGAGACCGCCTCAGGGTGCTGGGCGAAGCCACCCTGGAGACGGCCGCTGCTTTGCTGGGACAGGGAGAGGCGCTACTGGGTAGCGGAATAACCACTCTGGATCTCGCCGGCGTTTCCGCGGCGGATTCGAGTGGACTGGCGATACTGCTCGGTTTGAAGCGCGCGGCGCGGCGCCAGGGGGTTGACCTTCGCATCGAGAATCTGCCCGCCAATCTTGCCTCGCTTGCGCACCTGTACGGACTGGAGCCCATATTGCTGCTCGACGCGCATGTCTAGTGTCAGGGCAGGGACGCCTGCCATCGAAGTCACAGCGCTGTGCAAGCGTTACGGAAGTCTCCAGGCACTTGACCATGTCGATCTTCGGGTCGAGGCCGGTGAGTTCTTCGCCTTGCTGGGACCGAACGGCGCCGGCAAGACGACCCTGATCAGCATTCTGGCGGGATTGGCGCGGGCCGATAGCGGCGCTGTTCGTGTTCTGGGGCATGACGTGGTGCAGGACTACCGTGCGGCGCGACGCTGTCTCGGGGTTGTGCCACAGGAACTGGTGTTCGACCCGTTCTTTTCCGTTCGGGAGACTCTCCGCTTCCAGTCCGGATACTTCGGCCTGCGCGAGAACGATGCCTGGATAGACGAAGTCATGGAGCGGCTGGACTTGGCGCCAAAGGCCGACGCGAACATGCGGGCTCTCTCCGGCGGCATGAAGCGGCGAGTTCTGGTCGCACAGGCGCTTGTGCACAAACCTCCGGTCATCGTGCTGGACGAACCGACGGCGGGCGTGGACGTGGAACTGCGTCAGGGTCTTTGGGGCTTCGTCAGCCAATTGAACAAAGACGGCCACACGGTCATCCTAACGACACATTACCTGGAAGAAGCGGAGGCACTCTGCGGGCGCGTTGCGATGCTCAAGCAAGGCAGGGTGGTGGCTCTTGATACGACCGCCAATCTCCTCAAGGGCGTCGCGGCTCTGCGCCTGCGGCTCGTGATCAATCCACGAGTGGTGCCCGAGGTGCTGTCCTCTGCAGTGACCTGGAATGAGGACGGGTCCATCACCATGCCGCTTGAGCGCCCAGCCGACATAGCTGACCTGGTCGCCGCCGTGCGAGCGTCAGGGGTGGAGATCCAGGACCTGAGGGTCCTGGAACCTGACCTCGAGCACGCTTTTCTCAAGATCATGGGAAGCAAGTGACAGGTTTTCGCACACTGCTCTACAAAGAGCTGCTCAGGTTCTGGAAGGTCAGCTTTCAGACGATTGCCGCTCCCATCCTGACGGCCATGTTGTATCTCCTCGTCTTCTCACATGTGCTGGAAGATAGAGTGCAGGTCTATCCGGGAGTGCCCTACACTGCCTTCCTGATTCCTGGATTGGCGATGATGTCGTTGCTGCAGAACGCATTTGCCAACAGCTCGTCGAGCCTGATTCAGTCCAAGGTCACCGGGAACATCGTCTTCATATTGCTGCCACCCCTCTCGCACGCAGAATTCTTCTGGGCCTACATCATCGCGTCCATCGTGCGTGGTATGGTGGTCGGGGCAGGTGTCTTTCTCGTGACGCTGGTGTCGACGAAAGTCCCGTTTCCGAACATCGCCTGGGCGCTTGTCTTTGCTGTGCTAGGGGGGGGGGTACTCGGTGCTCTGGGACTGATCGCGGGGATCATTGCGGACAAGTTCGACCAGCTGGCCGCCTTCCAGAACTTCATCATCGTTCCGCTGACGTTCCTGTCGGGTGTCTTCTACTCGGTCCATTCGCTTCCGCCCTTCTGGCAGGGCGTTTCACATGTCAATCCCTTCTTCTACATGATTGACGGGTTCCGCTTTGGCTTCTTTGGCGTGTCCGACGTTTCGCCCGAGGTCAGTCTGGGAATTGTTGGAGGATGCTTCGCTGCCTTATCATTGGCAGCATTGGCGATGATCCGGAAGGGTTACAAGCTGCGTCACTAGGTCCCCGGGCGGGAAGTTCACATGGTCACCCCACAGCAGGTCCGGCAGTACATTCTCGAGAATCTCGCTTGCGAGCACGTCGAAGTCCAAGGCGACGGCCACCATTTCGAGGCGGTCATCGTGAGCCCGGCTTTCGAGGGCAAGTCGCGGATTCAGCAGCACAAGACGGTCTACTCGGCCCTAGGCGACAGGATGCGCGAGGAGATACACGCGCTTTCCATGAAGACCTACACTCCCAGAGAGTGGGCAACCCGGTAGTCTTCCCTCCCGGGCGTTCAGGCGCCCCCTGAATCTATCTTCATGGACAAATTACGCATCGAAGGTGGTGCGCCGCTCTCCGGTCGGGTGCGGGTTTCGGGCGCCAAGAACGCCGCGCTTCCGATACTCTGCGCTTCGATTCTTACCGAAGAGTCACTCGCTCTGACGAATGTCCCGCAACTGCGGGACGTTACAACCATGCTGAACCTGCTCGGGCAGATGGGCGTGGAGCTCTCGTTGGACGAGAAGTCAGGCGTTTCTCTCTGTGGATCGGGCGTTGCCCGCTTCGTGGCCCCTTACGATCTCGTGAAGACGATGCGAGCGTCGATACTTGCGCTTGGCCCCCTGGTGGCGCGTTTCGGGCAAGCACGTGTCTCTCTTCCAGGAGGCTGCGCGATCGGCATGCGACCGGTAGATCAGCACATCAAGGGCTTGCAGGCGCTGGGCGCGGAAATATCGATAGACCAAGGGTACATTCAGGCGAAGGCGGCGCGACTCAAGGGTGCGAGACTTGTGATGGACATCGTGACCGTGACAGGTACCGAGAATCTGATGATGGCGGCGTGTCTTGCCGAAGGAGTGACCGTTATCGAAAACGCCGCGCGGGAACCGGAAGTCGTTGATCTGGCAGATTGCCTTGTTGCCATGGGCGCCCGAATAGAGGGTGCGGGCACTGACGTCATAACGATAGAGGGCGTTCGTGAACTGGGGGGGTGCTCCTACTCTGTCATGCCCGACCGGATCGAGACGGGTACTTTTCTCGTAGCGGCGGCAGCCAGCCGAGGCGAGATCGTCCTCGACGGCGCTCGTCCTGGAACGCTCGATGCGGTCCTGGCAAAGCTTCAGGAAACCGGGGCAGTGATAGAAACGGGCCCCGATACCATCCGCCTGTCGATGCCGTCGCGACCTCGCGCAGTCAGTCTGCGAACGGCACCCTATCCGGCGTTTCCGACTGATATGCAGGCCCAATTCATGGCACTCAACTGTGTGGCAGAAGGGACGGCGGTGATCACCGAAACGATTTTCGAGAATCGCTACATGCATGTTCAAGAGCTTCGGCGTCTTGGAGCAGATATCGAAGTGGACGGCCATACTGCGGTCGTCCGGGGAGCTTCGCGCCTGCAGGGCGCCACTGTCATGGCCACCGATCTTCGTGCATCCGCGAGCCTCGTCATCGCCGGTCTGGTAGCTGATGGTGAGACGATCGTCGATCGGATCTACCATCTGGACAGGGGATACGAGCGAATCGAAGAGAAGCTGTCGATGCTCGGCGCAAGTGTCGGCAGACATAGAAACTGAGACCTGAAGGTTACAATCCCCGTCATCACTCCCTGATTCGAAGCGCGATTCCGACGTGCCCAGCATTACCATAGCCCTCTCGAAGGGACGAATTTTCGAAGAAACTCAGCCTCTTCTCGCGGCGGCTGGGATCGTGTCGTCCGAAGATCCGGAAAGATCGCGCAAGCTCATTCTTGAGACCAATCGTTCCGATGTTCGAATCATCATCGTGCGAGCTTCGGACGTTCCGACTTATGTCCAGCACGGCGGCGCAGATCTGGGAATTGCCGGAAAGGACGTGTTGATGGAACACGGGGGACAGGGGCTGTATCAGCCACTCGATCTGGGAATTGCGCGATGTCGGTTGATGGTGGCCGTCCGGGAAGGGTTCGACTACGCCCAGGCTGTCAAGAAAGGCGCTCGTCTGCGTGTAGCAACGAAGTATCTCCACACCGCGCGGGAGCACTTTGCCGCGAAGGGCGTGCACGCCGACCTCATCAAACTTTACGGCTCGATGGAATTGGCGCCTTTGGTGGGACTTGCAGATGCCATCGTCGACGTCGTTTCGAGCGGAAACACCCTGCGTGCGAACAAGCTCGTCGCTGTGGAGGAGATCGCGTCGATCAGTGCACGTCTGGTGGTGAATCAAGCCTCGCTCAAACTCAAGCACTCTGCGTTGCAGCCCGTGATCGACGCGTTTTCTTCGGCGTGCGAAGACGAGGTTGAGACATGAAGCCTCGTCGCCTGAGCAGCACGGACCCGGCGTTCGAAGGGGAGCTTGATTCGTTGCTCGCCTTCGAGAACACCCTCGACCCCATCGTAGAAAGAACAGTGTCCGAGATACTGGCCGATGTGCGTCGGCGGGGAGACGATGCGCTCCTGGACTTCACCCGGCGCTTTGACAGGCTGCCAGTGGGTACGGTGGGCGAGCTTGTCGTCGAGGCTCAGGAATGCCGTTCAGCGCTTGAGCGTCTTCCGGCTGAGCAGGCTAGAGCCTTGCAAGCCGCGGCACAGCGTGTTCGCTCCTACCACGAGCGGCAGCTGGCTCAATCCTGGTCGTATACGGAATCGGATGGCACATGTCTCGGCCAGCAGGTTACATCGCTCGATCGCGTCGGAATCTACGTTCCGGGTGGCAAGGCGGCGTATCCGTCGACTGTATTGATGAATGCAATTCCAGCCAAGGTGGCTGGGGTCGGTGAGATCATCATGGTGTTCCCCACACCTGATGGTGTACGTAACGAACTTGTTCTTGCGGCCTCGGCTGTGGCTGGTGTGGACCGAGTCTTCACGGTGGGCGGGGCGCAAGCCGTGGGAGCTTTGGCTTACGGGACACAGTCAGTGCCTCGCGTTGACAAGATCGTAGGGCCGGGAAACGCGTTTGTGGCTGCAGCCAAGCGTCAGGTATTCGGAACCGTTGGCATCGACATGGTCGCGGGTCCTTCGGAGATCCTTGTTATCTGCGACGGGGGCACAAAGCCTGAGTGGATCGCGATGGATCTCTTTTCTCAAGCAGAGCATGACGAACTCGCGCAAGCGATACTTCTGAGTCCCGATGCGTCTTTTCTGGATGCGGTGGAGCGCTGCATGCACGACCTGTTGCCGTCGATGCCCCGCAAGGCCGTGATCGCGGACTCCGTGACCCGGCGGGGTGCACTTATTGAAGTCAGGAGCCTCGAAGAGGCCTGCACTATCGCCAACAGGATTGCGCCCGAGCATCTGGAACTGTCTGTGGATGACCCGAGTCAGTGGCTTCCGAAGCTGCGCCATGCAGGTGCGATTTTTCTTGGGCGCTATACGTCGGAGGCACTCGGGGACTACTGCGCAGGTCCCAATCACGTGCTGCCAACCGCAGGTACTGCGCGCTTCTCGTCGCCGTTGGGCGTCTACGACTTTCAGAAGAGAACCAGCATCATCCAGGTATCGCGCGAAGGGGCTCGCACACTTGGCGCGATAGCAGGCACGCTCGCCGACGGCGAAGGGTTGCCTGCGCATGCCGTTTCCGCGCGGTATCGTCTGCATGCCTGAACAGCATTCGGAGTTTCCGGTGACAAGGTCTTTCCATTCCCCCGCGAGCAGCCCCGCGACATGTTGTCCAAAGGATGTCCTGCGACCGGAGCTCCTGGACTGGAGCTCCTATCACGTGCCAGACAGTTCAGGCATGGTGAAGCTGGATGCGATGGAGAATCCATACAGTCTTCCGGCTGAACTGCAGCGCGAGATGGGGACCATTCTGGCGAGGGCCCCCATCAATCGGTATCCGGACGCCGGATGTACCGCACTGAAGTCGCGGTTGAGGGACTACCTCTCTGTTCCGAACGGCTGCGAGATTCTGCTGGGAAACGGCTCGGACGAGATTATTCAGATTCTGTGCATGGCGGTCGCACGGCCTGGCGCGACGATCATGGGGGTCGAGCCCTCCTTCGTCATGTATCGGGTTTCCGCTGCAGCCGCGGGTGCTGCCTATGTCAGCGTTCCTCTCACAGACGATTTCCAACTGGATCTCCAGCAGATGCTGGAAGTGATGCGAAATCGTCGTCCAGCGCTGGTGTTCCTTGCCTTTCCCAACAATCCGACGGGTAACCTCTTTCGTCGTGCTGATGTCATGCAGATCCTGGACGCGGCACCAGGCCTTGTCGTGATCGATGAGGCGTACCATGCGTTTGCTCGGCAGTCCTTGATGAGCGAGTTGGTTAGCCGACCGAATCTGCTGATAATGCGTACCCTCTCTAAGCTCGGACTGGCGGGTCTCCGTTTGGGAATGGTGGTTGGAAGATCTGCCTGGATTGCGGAGTTCGACAAGCTCCGACTGCCATACAACGTCAACGTGCTTTCGCAGTTGGCAGCAGATTTCGTGTTATCGCATGTGGACCTTCTCGAACGGCAAGCCGAGCAACTGCTTCTGGAGCGTCAGTGCATCATCGATGCCCTCCAGGGAACGCCTGGCGTCCAGGTCTTTCCCAGTGACGCAAACTTCGTAACGTTTCGGGTCGCCGATGCTTGTGCGGTGTTCGATGGTCTCAAGCAGCGCCAGGTACTCATCAAGAACTTGCACCTGGCGCATCCGATGCTGCGGAATTGCCTGCGAGTCACCATTGGAACTCCTGCTGAGAACAGGATGTTCTTGCATGCACTGAATGAGCTCGATTGGATCCGGGAGAACGTTCATGTCGGATGAATCGCGGGGCGTGTTGTCGCCTGTCCGTACCGCCGAAGTCGTTCGAGAGACCTTGGAAACGAGAATTCGTGTGAAGGTCGGCCTGGACGGCACAGGCGCTTCACAACTCGATTCGGGAATAGGTTTTTTTGACCACATGCTCGATCAGCTTGCGCGCCATGGTCTGATGGACTTGGAGGTGGAGGCCCGTGGTGACTTGCACATCGATGGTCATCACACTGTCGAGGACGTCGGTATCACCTTGGGACAGGCCTTCGCCCGTGCCCTAGGGGACAAGAAGGGCTTGCGCCGGTATGGTCACGCTTACGTACCGTTGGACGAAGCGCTATCTCGCGTTGTGGTGGACCTTTCCGGACGGCCTGGATTGGAGTTCAACGTGCCATTCACGCGGACAACGATCGGCGCCTTCGACGCAGAGCTGTTCTACGAATTCTTCCAGGGGTTTGTGAATCACGCGCTCATTACGCTCCACGTAGACAACCTAAAGGGACGTAACGCCCACCATCAAGCCGAGACGGTGTTCAAGGCGTTCGCGCGCGCCCTTCGAATGGCTATCGAACCCGATGCGCGGACTGCGGGAAGATTGCCTTCGACCAAGGGTGTCCTGTAGCGAGTCACTCATGCGGATCACGGTCGTCGACTATGGAATGGGCAACCTGCGGTCGGTTGCGAAAGCTCTTGAGCGAGTGGCTCCAGATGAAGAAGTGGTGGTCACCAGCGATCCGGATGTAGTCCACTCCTCTGACCGAGTTGTTTTTCCCGGCCAGGGAGCGATGCCTGATTGCATGCGGGAAATGGACGCGCGTGGATTGCGGTCCGCGATTCTTGATGCGGCTCGCAGCAAGCCGTTTCTTGGAATTTGCATCGGTCTGCAGATGTTGTTCGAAAGGAGCGAGGAGGGGGACGTAGCCGGCCTTGGGCTTCTCGAGGGCAACGTCCGGCGATTCCCCAGGAACCGCATGGTGGACGCGGAAGGAAGGAAGCTGAAGGTCCCTCATATGGGCTGGAACATGGTGCGCCAGACTCATACCCATCCGCTATGGGAAGGTATTGACCAGAACGCCCGCTTCTATTTTGTACACAGCTACCACGTAGTGGCCAATACGAACATAACTGCCGCAGAGACTGACTATCCAACACCGTTCGTGAGCGCGGTTAGCGTTCGTAACATTTTCGCGGTACAGTTTCATCCGGAAAAGAGTCACAACGCTGGACTCAGGCTGCTTTCCAACTTCGTTTCATGGAAGATCAGCGATGTCGGCGCGCTCGATCTCTCCCGGCAGATCTCCGCGTAGCTTATCGATTGTTCATCGTTCATCCGAGCGTCTCCGATACTTCGGTCCGGGCCTCCAGCGTGCAGAGGAAATCATGCTGATCATTCCAGCCATAGATCTGAAAGACGGCCACTGTGTGCGCCTCAAACAAGGTGTGATGGAACAGGCGACGGTCTTTTCCGAAGACCCTGCATCGATGGCGAGGCATTGGCTTGCTCAGGGTGCACGACGATTGCACTTGGTGGACCTCAACGGCGCATTCGCCGGCAAGCCCAAGAATGAAGAGGCCATAAAAGCGGTGATCCAGGCAGTTGGCGACGATGTGCCTGTACAGCTTGGAGGTGGCATTCGTGACTTGGACACCAT